>DASXRO010000079.1:0-4613 GCA_036506555.1 Gaiellaceae bacterium | reverse complement strand
CATCGTCGCCAACGTGGTCGAGTTGCCCCCGCTGACCATGTCGGTTCGCCTCGGATACGACCAGCTTCCCGAGCGGGCCGACGACGAGGAGGCCTTCCGCGCCCCTGCCGCGCTCGCCCAATCCCTCGGAGTTCAGGTCGAACGCCTCCGTGTGCGGAGCCCGCGTCCTGTCGAGGCGCTGCTGGAGCTCACGGCCGAACGAAGCCCGGGCGTGCTCGTCTTCGGGCCGGACCGCGAGCGGTTGAAGGCGAGGACGTATCGCAAGGCGGCAAAGGCGATCCTCGACCGCGCCGCCTGCCTCGTCTGGCTCGCCTAAAGGAGGGCTCGACGAAACATCAGCTGTGCCGCCGGAGGCGCGCTGACTCGCCCCGAGACTGTAGCCTCGGTCACCCCCGTCTTTAGAGTCAATACGAGGGCACCCTGCGGCCGCAGTCTCGGAACGACCAGCGCGTCCCGGCGACGAGTGACGCTCCGCCGATCCCTCCTAGCTCCTTGGCCTGGTCTTCTCGGGGTCGTAGATGGGGAAGTCGGACACCGTCGCGGGCGCCGTTCCGTCACCGACCGCTACCTCGACCTGCTCCCCCTTGTCGGCGAAGCGGGTCTCGAGCACAGCCATCCCGATCACCTGCCCGAGCGTCGGGCTCTCGCAGGGGCTGGTCAGCGTGCCCGCGGGCTCGCCGTCCTTCGTCACCGCGGCGCCGTACTCGGGGACGTCGCTCCCCTCGAGCGCGAGAGTGACCATGCGGCGCGTGGGTGCTTTCGCGGTCTGCTCGAGCGCCCGCTTGCCCTGGAAGTCGCCCTTGTCGAGGCGGATGACCTTGTCGAGCGACATGTCGAAGGGATCGGTCTCGTGCTGGAAGTAGTCGTAGCCGATGAAGATGAGCCCCGACTCGAGCCGCAGCGTCTCGACGGCGGCGAGCCCGTATGGCTTCGCGCCTGGGCCCGCGAGCGCGTCCCAGAGCTCCTCGGCGTAGTCGGGCTCGGTGAAGATCTCATAGCCGAGCTCGCCTGAATAGCCGGTCCTCGACACCCAGCAGGGTACGCGGCCGACGTGCACCTGGTGCGGGAAGAAGCGGAAGTAGCCGAGCTTCTCGACCTCCTCGTCGGTCAGATCGGCGAGGAATTCGCGCGAGCGGGGGCCCTGCAGCTGGACGTGCGGGAGCCGCTCGGTGATCGGCTCGATCTCCACCGCCATCCCGGACACGATGTCGTTGAAGTGATCGAGATCGGAGTCGAGCGCCGTGATCACCCAGCAGCTCGAGTCCGTGAACTTGAAGACGGTGCCGTCGCCGACCATCTTGCCGTTCTCGTCGCAGAACGGCGCGTAGCGAACCTGGCCGATCTCGAGCCCGGCCATGTCGTTCGTGAAGATGCGGTCGGCGGCCGCGAGGGCATCGCCCCCGCTGAAGTCCCACTTGCGCAGCGGCGACTCGTCCCAGACGCCGACGTCGCGGCGAACCGCGTGGTGCTCGGCGACCGCGTCGCCGAAGTGGTTGGGCCAGTACCAGCCCTCCCAGTCCATGAACTCGCAGCCGAGCTCTTCCTGCTTCGCATAAAAGGCTGTTTGGATGATCTTCGCCTCGGAACTCATCGGCCGGCTCCCGGCCGATGAGTGTGGGGAGGGTGTGTGAGGGAACCGGGAGGTTCACTCACTGGATCAAAGAAGGGGGTCCGCGGGGGAAACACGGTTTCCCCCGCGGGAACGAGGCGAAGCCGAGTGACGCTCACGGCTGCCACCCTAACGCCTCCGCGACCGCGAGCGCACTCCTGAGAAGCGGGTTGACGGCGGCGCGCCTCGCACGCTTGTCGAAGCGCCCTTCGGGGCCCTGGACACCGAGGATCGCCGCCAGGCGACCCTCCGCGCCGAAGCTGGGCGCGGCGATCGCGTTGAGGTCCCGCTCGCGCTCGCCCGCCGCCTCCGCCCAGCCCTGTGCCCGCACGCGCTCGACCTCGGCTGCGAGCCTGCGAGGGTCGGTCAGGGTGCGCGGGGTGAAGCGCTCGAGCCGGCCGGTCGGGAGCGGCACGTCGGCGAAAGCGAGGAGCACCTTGCCCGCCGCCGTCGCGTGTCCGACGCTCGGTCTCCCAAGCGTCGCCACGCTCTGCACGGACGAGCCGCTCTGGACGAAGTCGACCGTGATCGCCTCGTGCTCGCCGGGGACCGACAGAGTCGCAGTCTCCCCGGTCTTGCGAACGAGCTCCTCGAGGTGGGGACGTGTCGCCTCGCGGAGGTCGAGCCCGGCGACGACGAGGTTTCCCAGCTGCACGAGGCGGAGGCCGAGGCGATAGCGGCCCGACTCCTCCACGTGAGTCACGTAGCCGTTCGCCGCCAGCGTGGCGAGGAGGCGTGAGACCGTGCTCGCGTTCACGCCCGTCCTGCGCGCGAGCTCGTTCGTCCCGAGCTCGCCGTCGGCCGCGGCGAGGGCCTCGAGCACGCCTACGGCCCGGTCGACGGCGGCGACCCGTCGGACCGCTGGCTTCCCGGTGCGAGCCATGCTACGTTCAGCATGACAGATTTGAAATACTATTGCCCAGGAGGCAATTGATGTCCACGACTCCGAGCTCCACTCCGTACGTTGTCGTCGGCGCAGGGATCCACGGTCTCTCGACGGCCTATCACCTGGCGAAGGAGCTGCGTTCCCGGGGCCTGGGATCCGGAAAGGACGTGGTCGTCCTCGAGAAGTCCGAGCCGGGGGCCGGAGCGTCCGGAATCGCCTGCGGCGTCGTCCGCAACAACTACTTCCAGCCGGCGATGAGCGAGCTCATGCAGGCGTGCGTGGAGGTGTGGGAGTCGGACCCGGAGGCCTACGCGTACAACCCGGTGGGCTACCTGGCCATCGGGCCGGCCGTGCAGGAGCCGGATCTCGTCGAGGTCTTCGAGCGCCAGGAGCGGATCGGCTACCGCTCGACGCTCGTCACCGGAGAGGCCGAGGTCGACGCGTACATGAAGGAGCTCTTCCCCGACTGGCGCGCCAAGGGCGTGACCGGCTGCCTGCACGAGCACCAGGGAGGCTTCGCCTTCAACCGCGAGTCGGTCATGGGACTGGCCGGCAAGTGCCGCGAGGAGGACGTGGAGATCCTCACCGGCGTCGAGGTGACGGGGCTCGAGCTCGGCGCCGACGACGCGGTCACCGCCGTCGAGACGAACCAGGGCCGCATCGGAGTGGGGGAGCAGCTCGTCATCGCGCCCGGCCCCTGGGCGCAGCGTTTCTGGGAGATGCTCGGCCTGCCGCCGACGATCGACATTCGCACGCCGTCCGGCGACGTCGTCCGCGAGCGGCCGATGTGGACGTACTGGAACCTGCAGGAGGGCGAGATCCAGGTCGACCCCCAGACCTTCGCGCTCGCCGACGGTGGCGCTCCGCCCGTCATCCACCTGGATACGGACGCACCCCTCTACACCGACGAGGGCGAGCTGGTCACCGACGAGCTCTGGGGCATCTACTACAAACGCGACCGCCACGGCGTGCAGGGCGGCGCCTCGCCCCTCGTGGTGGACGGCGACGTCCAGCTCGACCCGTATCCGTCCACAACCGACGTCGATCCGGGCTTCCCCGACATGTGGTGCGCGGCTCTCTCGCATGCGATGGGCCGCTTCGAGGGCTGCCGGCCGCTCTACAAGCAGGCGCGCTCAGGCGGCGTCGGCTCGTTCACCGCCGACAACTTCCCCGTCTTCGACTACCTGAAGCCGAACGTCTACGCGGTGCTCGACTCGAACCACGGCTACAAGATGATCGGGGTCGGGCGCGAGGTGGCGAAGGTGCTGGTCGGTGAGCACGCGAGGTTGCTCTACCCGTTCCGGTTCGAACGGTTCGCGACGGGCGACCTGCATCCCGTCTCACACTCCCCGTATCCCTGGTCCTAGGCTGGGGGCTCGCCCAGCGCCCGCTCGGCGCTCCGCGCGAGGTCGTTCGCGGTGACGAGCAGGATGACAACGAGGAGGCTCGCGATGGCGCTCACGATGATGAGCAGGCGGAGAGCGTCCCTGCGCGCGTCCTTGAACTCCATCTCTTCGGCGGCGGCCCGGCTGCTTTCGTAGGACGCGAGCGTCTGCGCGGCCGCCGCCGCGCGGGAGAAGTTCGTGATCTCCGGCCCGAGGAAGAGCTCCCGGACACGGCTCTCGTCGCCGGCCTGGAGGGCGGCGAACGCCTCCCTGTCGAGTTCCATGAAGTCCGTGAAGGCGGCGGTGACCTCGTCGAGCGTCCGCTTCTCCGCCGCGCGCGTGAGCTCGCGCTTCGCCTTGGCGAGATCCGTCCGGAAGCGCGCCACCGAGCGTAGGAAGGTCACGCGGCTCCGCCCGTTGTCGTAGCCGTATGCGGTCTGCCAGCCGTTGAAGTCGGTGACGTCGTACTTGAGCTGCAGGGCGAGAGCCTGCGCATCGGAGGCCTGCTGGACGCGGTCGAAGCGCTCGCCGAGCCGGCTCATCCCCCAGATGCCGACACCGACAGTCAGGGCGAGCCCGGCGACGGCGACGATGAGCGCGGTGTAGAGCTTCGCCCTGATCGTCACAGCGAGGCCTCCGAGGGAGACGGCTCCGGGACGACGGGCGGCCCTCCGACGTACTCGCTTTCCTCGATCAGGTCGAGCCGGCGGGCGAGCCAGCCCTTCGTCGTCGC
>DASXRO010000078.1:0-9173 GCA_036506555.1 Gaiellaceae bacterium | reverse complement strand
CATGCCCTCGCCCGTGGTCGAGTTGAATCGCGCAGTGGCCGTGTCCAAGGCCTTCGGCCCCGAGGCTGGACTCGAGCTCGTCGACGCACTCGCTGACGAGTCGGCGCTGCGGGATTACCACCTTCTACCTAGCGTCCGAGGCGATCTGCTCGCAAAGCTGGGGCGCAGCCAAGAGGCGCGTCGCGAGTTCGATCATGCGGCAGCGCTGGCGACCAACGTGCAAGAGCGCAAGCTGCTTCGCCAGCGTGCCAGCCGTGCCGTCCCAGAGAAAACGGGACTCTGAGCAATCCACGAAAGGCGTTCCGATGACGAAGTTCTCGCAGGGATCACGATGTCCGTCGATGGGTACATCACCGGGCCCAAGGATGGCCCGGGGAAGGGACTCGGGGAGGGTGGCGAACGGCTGCACTACTGGGTGTTCGGCGGCCCGCTGCCTGAGCCAAATCGTCTAGTGCGGATGAGAGGACTTGAACCTCCACGGGCTTTCGCCCACACGGACCTGAACCGTGCGCGTCTACCAATTCCGCCACATCCGCGCGGTTAGGCGATTGTAGCCGGGCTAGCGTCGCGACCGGTCATCCCGTTCCGGGAGGACCGGCAGGTTCTCGAGGTCGCGCTCGACGCTCCGCTCGAAATCGTCGCGGTCGTCGCCGCCCTCGCCCTCGATGACGGTGAGGCCGCTCTTCCTACGGGCTCTCTTGCGGCGCACGCGGGACTTCGCGCCCGTCCAAGCCGCGAGCCGCGGCCACTCAGCGCCGACGACGAAGACCACGGCGCAGGCGATCAGCACGATCGCAAGCACGCCCACAGACCCATTGTAGGGCTAAGGAGAGGCGCGCCTGCGTCCGATAGGAAACGGGAATGCCTCGGGACCATTTTCCGCTTGCCGTCCTCCTCTTCCTGCTCGGCTGGGCGACCGTCGCTCGCGCCGTGCTGGTCTTCACCCAGAAGCTGCCGCCCACCTGCGGCACCTGCGGGCGTCGCTTCGAGCGCCGCCACATGGGCGAGCCTGTTTGTCGTTGTGGTGCTTAGTACTAGCCCGCGCGGCTGAGGAACTCCTCTAGACGGTCGTTGAACGGCGCGCCCGTGCGCTGCACGGAGTGGCCGGCGCCGGGTATCACGGCGCGCTCGGCGTCCAGCTTCTCCTCGAGCACGTCGCAGACCGCTTCGAAGGCCGGGTCGTGAGCTCCCGAGACCACGAGCTTCCGAAAAGGCGCCGCGGCTAGCTTTTCGAGCGGGATCTGGGCCTCCCAGGGGGGACGCTCGACGAGCAGGACGCGAGCTCCGCGTTCGAGCTCGGGCGGCAGCGGGCTCGGAGGATCGAACACGGAGCCGACGATGGCCAGAAAGCCGCGCAAGAAGGGCTCCGGCTCACTGGGCCCCGCCTCCCAGTGCTCTCGGATCCGCGTCACACGGTCCTCGACGGCCCGATTCCCGCGCGCGATCCCGAAGGCAGGCGGCTCGATGACCGTGAGCGAACGCACCGCCGCGGGCCGCTGGGCGGCTGCCAGCAGGGAGACCACGCCCCCATAGGAATGGCCGACGAGGTGAGCGCCGTCACCGAGCGCGTCGGCGACCAGCGGCGCGTCGGCCTCGAAGTCCTCGCGCTCGATCATCGGCGTCTGCCCGTAGCCGGGTCGGTCGGCGACCAAGAGCGTGAAGCGCTCGGCAAGTGGAAGCTGCTCGCCCCACGTCAACGCGCCGCCGGTCACGCTTCCGTGGATGAGGAGGACCGGCGGCCCTTCGCCGAAACGCTCGACATGTAGAACGCCCACGATTGGGCGACGATAGCTTGCCGCGGCCTCGTAGTGATTCCTCCTGTTTTCGAGTGATTCGCGCTAGGGCGCGACGAGCGCTCGCACGGCGCCGGCCAGCACGCGCGCGCCGAGCTCGCATTGCTCGGGCGGCGTGTACTCGTCGGGCGAGTGACTGATTCCTCCGCGGCTCGGGACGAAGAGCATTGCCGCCGGAACGCGCTTGGCCAGCACCATCGCGTCGTGACCCGCACCGCTCGGCATTCGCCGCACCGAGGCGGCCTCGTCGGCGGCAGCACGCTCCAGGAGATCCTGCAGGCCGGGATCGAGCGGGGTGGGCGGCTTGCGGTGTGTCTCCGCGACCTCGATGCCGAGCTGTTCCTCGGCTGCGACGCGCTCGAGGGTGTCGCGCACGAAGCGATCGACGCGGGCGAAGGTCGCGGCATCGCCGGCGCGCGCGTCGATCGTGAACTCGGCCGCGCCCGGGATGACGTTGAACCCGCCCGGCTCGATCGTGAGCACCCCGACGTTGGCGGTCATGTCGCCGCGCGTACGCGCCTCCTCGCGCAGTACGAGGACGACGCGCGCGGCGCCGGCCAGCGCATCCCGACGCGACGCCATCGGGGTCGTGCCGGCGTGGTTTGCCTCGCCGGTCAGCCGCACCCGGAAGCCGAGCATGCCGGCAATGCCGGTGACGATCCCGAGATCGACGCCCTCCTCTTCGAGCACGGGGCCCTGCTCGATGTGGAGCTCGAGGTAGGCGCCGACCTCATCGACGCCCCGCGCTTCGGGCAGACGCTCGAAGTCGAAGCCCGCCTCCTTCATCGCGTCCGCGACCCCGCGCTCGCGCCAGTCGTCGAGGTCGAGGTCGCCGACGAAGGCGCGACTTCCCAGCATCCCGGTCTGGAAACGACTTCCCTCCTCGTCGTTGAAGGACACGACCCAAAGCGGCCGGCGGAGACTCACTCCGTCATCCCTCAGTGAGCGGACCGCCTCGAGGGCTGCCAGCACCCCCAGCGCGCCGTCGAAGCGCCCGCCCCGCGGCACCGTGTCCAGGTGCGAGCCGACGAGCACCGCCGATCCTTCCCCTTCGTCCCAGCGCCCGAAGACATTGCCGGCAGGGTCGATCTCGGTTGCGAGCCCGAGCCCTTGCAGGCGCTCGACGAGCCACTCGTTCGCGCGCGCGAGCTCCGGCGTCCACGCGAAGCGCGAGACGCCGCCCCCGTCCGCGCCGATACCTGCGGCTTCCTCGAGCTCAGCCGCGAGCGAGGGCACCGCGCTTCTTCCACCAGCGATAGACCTCGATGCCCCCGGTGATGGCGAGGGCGACAACGAATGCCACCGCGAAGCCCTTCAGCGGGCTCTCCTCGAAGGCTTTCCCCCCGAAGTAGCCGAGGAGTGCGGCGTAGGAAGCCCACATGAGCCCGGCGGCGACGTCGAAGCGGATGAATCGATGCCAGCGCATTTCGAGGAGCCCGCAAGCGAGCGTAACCGCTGTCCGTCCTCCCGGAATGAAGCGGCCAACGAGTATGAGATAGCCGCCGCGCTCCTGCACTTGCTTCTCCGCCCAGTCGACGCGCCTCTTCCGTCCTCCCGAGAAGAAACGCCGGACGACCCAGGGGCCGGCGGTGCGCCCGACGACATACGCGACGTTGTCGCCGAGGATCGCGCCGCCGGCTGCCACGAGGATGACGGCGAAGAGGATGAGATCACCGCTCGCCGCGAGAACGCCGGCGAGGATGACCGACGTCTCGCTCGGCACGAGCGGGAAGACGACGTCGAGCGCTGCGAGCGCGAAGATGAACGCGTACGTCCACGGCGAGCCGGAGACGTGGTCGGTCAGCGATTGAAACAACCGATGTCCCGCCTAGTCGCGGTCCCGCAGCTCTGACGCGCGAAAAGCTAGCCAGCCTAGGACGCAGGAAGCCCGCCTACTGACTGTAAGTACGCGGGCGACCGAGGACGACGACTGGTGACGCTTTGCAGCCGTGCAGAGCCCGATGAACGCGGCTGGGCGGGGCATCTCAATGCGAGTGTTCGGCCGGGAGCCCCAGGCGGCGCGCAGTCCCTTCCTGCCAGTCGAACTCGATCAGGACGGCCGCCTCGTCGCCGACCACCCAGGCGTCATGGCCGGGCTCGATCGTGACGACCTGCGGAGCGACGTACTCGAAGCGGCACCCATCCGCGTACTCGCCTTCGATGTGCCCGCGGGCGAGGAACCCGACGTGGGCGTGCATGCACTGGTCGGTCTCCACGTTGGGACGCATGTGCGTCGACCAGCGGAAGCCGGGCGGGTAGACAGCTCTCTTCACGCGTCCGTTACCAGCCTTGGCCACGTCGACGGAAGCACCGCCGACCTCGCGATGGTCGGCGCCCTCGATCGGATCGAGGAGTGGATCCATGGCGATTAGCTTATTCGTCCCGCAGGTACTGGGTCTCCTTCCCTATGGGCTCGTAGCCGAGGCTCTCGTTGAGCGCGACGATCCCAGTGTTTCGCTCCTCGTTCGCCGTCAGGATCGAGCTGATGCCGGCCTCGGCCGCCCACCGGATCGTTGCGAGTTTGGCCAGGCGGGCGAGCCCGCGGCGCCGGACCTCCGGCAACGTCCCCGTCATCTCGTTGGCCGCGAGCCCGGCCGGCTCGTCGACCTCGAGGAAAGCGAGCGCGGCGGGGCGTTCCGCGTCCAGGACGACGAAGCTTCCGGCGCCGCTGAGCTGCGGATGCTCGAGCGTCTCAAGGCGCCACTCATCGAGCCGGACATCGTCCTCGCGGAACTCCTGGGGCACGTCGGCAGAGCTCGCCGCGTAGACGAGGTGCAGCTCGGCCACGCGATCGCGCACGTTCTCGAGCGGCACTAGACGAAACCCGTCGCGCGCCAGTGCCCGCTCGAGCTCGGGGAGCGCGTCCGTGTCGGCATTCCTCGGGTCTAGCGCAGAGATTCGCTGCGTGCCCGTTGGGCGAAATCCTCGCCTTTCGAGGAAGGCATTTCCGGCATCGGAGTCTGCCCAGGATTGCAGCGAGCGAGCCCCTAGCTCACGTGCATACGACTCTGCCGTCCCGAAGAGCGCGCCTCCCACCCCGTGGCCGCGGAGCCGCGGATGGACGTGGGCGAACACGTCGGCGACCCCCTCGGCGGTCGTCGACCAGCGCAGGCGTGCGCGTCCCCAGCCGACCACGCGGCCATCCTCGAGCGCGACCCACGAGCGCGCTCGCGCGCGCTTCGGTTGGGCGGTGTGCCAGTGCAGAACCCCATCGGCGGTGAGTGGGCCGGGCATTTCCTGCTCGTGAAGCAGCGCGGACACGCCGGCTGCGTCGCCGGGCTCGAAGTCGCGGATCATGCCCACCGAGCCGGGTCGAAGGTCTCGGCTCCGCCGTGCACGAGGCGCCGGCAGGCCGCCGGGATCGTGACCATGCCGATGGAAGAAAAGCCTCCGGCCACCTCGAGGCCCTCGGCCCCTAGCACCTTCCCGACCGCAGGCAAGCCGTCGGGAGTATGCGCTCGGCGTCCCGACCAGGAAGCCACCACGGGCACGTCGCGTAGTACCGGGGACACACGCACCGCGCGCTCCGCCAGCCGGCGCATCGTCTCGGGGGTCTCCGGCTCTTCGAGGAGAGAGCGGCGAAGCGACGTTCCGATGAGGCAGTGGCCCGCAGGACGGCCGCCGAGGAGGAGCGAGACGATTCCCGCCTCCTCCGGCTCGCTCGCCAGCTGGGCAAGGGTCGGCGCCCCGAGCTGCTCCGCCATCGCGTCCTGCACAGGCCAGAGCGCCTGCTCGATCGCGTACCGCGGGGGCGGATCGACCGGAGCGGTTTCGAGGAGCCAGCCGCGCGACGCGGTCACCGGCAGGTCGAGGCCGGCGCTCCTCAGGAGGAAGCGCAGACGCGGGCCGGTGGCGACGACGATCCGCTCGGTCGCGAAGACGCCGTCATCCGTAGCCACGCCGGTCACCCGCCCACCCTCGACGAGGATTCGCTTCGCCTCACAGCCGCTTCGGAGCTCAGCGCCCGCGCGCCGCGCAGCCTCCGCCATCGCCGTGGTCGCACCCATCGCATCGAGCGTCCAGCCGCCTTCGATGACGTACCCGGCAGCAAGATCTTCTGCGAGCCACGGATCCTCGCGCAGGTCGATCTCCTCGCCGCCGACGGCTTCAGCGTACGCCTGGGCGTGCGCACGCTCGGCCTCCTCCACGGCGAGGAGGAGCATCGGCCAGGGGCGCAGGTCGAAGGGAACCGAGCCGTCCTGCTCCAGCTCGCGGTAGATCTCGAGCGACTCGGCGAGGAGCTCGTTGATCCACGCCGCAGGCTGAGGAAAGAGAAAACCGCCGTTCCGGCCGGAGGCGCCCGCCCCGATCCCGCCGGAATCGACGACGACGACGCTGGCCCCCGCCTCGGCGAGGAAGCGTGCCGTAGCGCAACCGGCCAGGCCGGCGCCGACGACGATCGTCTCAGCAGTCAGGAGCCGGGCGACTCCTGATGCCCGCGGCGCTTGCGCCAGAACATGAGCCCGCCGACCGCGGCTCCAACTCCGGCCACGCTGGCAGCGATCGCTCCGCCTCGCTTTCCTCCGACGGCTTTGCGTGCCTTCCGCTTCGCGATCGGCTTGCCGATGGCGAGCACCAGCCAGCCGATGAATGCGTTTCGCTTGCTGAACATCTCCCCTCCTTCCTAGATCATCTAAGCCTTGGCGACGGCCCGCTTCTTGTTGGGGACGTGGATGGCACGGCCGAGCGCCACGAGCCCGGCCTCCTTGACCGCTTCGGAGAGCGTCGGGTGCGCAGCCATGCCGTCGGCCACCGTCTCGACGGTCGCCTCGGCGTCGAGCGCGACCACGCCGGCCTCGATGAGGTCGGTGACGTGCGGCCCGACCATGACGATGCCGAGCAGCTCGCCGTAGCGCGACTCGTGGATGGACTTCACCCAGCCCACCGTCTCGTTTTGCATCAGCGCGCGCCCATTGGCCGCGAACGGGAAGCTCCCTGTCACGACGTCGTCGCCGTACTGCTCCCGCGCCTCGCTCTCGGTGAGCCCGACGGCCGAGATCTCGGGGTCGGTGTAGATCGGCCGCGGGACGCCGCGGTTGTCGACGATCGCCTCGTGGCCGACCGCGTTCTCGGCGGCAACCTCGCCCTCGCGGAAGGCGGTGTGGGCGAGCTGCCAGTACCCGGCGCAGTCGCCTACGGCGTAGATGTGGGGGACGGTCGTGCGGCGATGCTCGTCGGCAGCGATTCCCTTCTTCTTGTCGAACTCGACGCCGATCTCCTCGAGGCCGAGCCCCTCGACGAGCGGGCCGCGACCGGTGGCGACGAGCATGAGGTCGCACTCCTTGCTCTGTCCGGCGTAGTGGACGACGAGGCCGCCGTCGCGCTCCTCGACCTTGTCGCACTGAGTCTCCAGGTTGACCTCGATGCCGCGCTTCTTGAACTGCTTCGCAAGCTCGTTCGAGGCGTCCGAGTCCTCCTGGGGGATGAGCGCCGGGAGCATCTCGACGATCGTCACCTCGCTCCCGAAGCGCTGCAGGATGGAGGCGAACTCGCAGCCGATGATGCCGCCACCGAGCACGACGATCCGCTTCGGAACCTCGGTCTGGGCGAGCAGACCTGTCGAGTCGACGCACTTGTCCGAGTCGATGCCTTCGATGGGCGGGCGCAGCGAGTAGGAGCCCGTGGCGATGATCGCTTGCTTGAAGCTGACGTCCTCCCCGCCCTCGACGGCAATCGTGTTCGCGTCCCTGAAGCGCCCGGAGCCCTTGACCCACTCGACGCCGTTCGCCTTGAACAGAACTGCAACTCCCTGCGTCAGCTGCTTGACGACCGCGGCCTTCCACTCGTTCGCGGTCTCGAAGTCGAGCTCGGGCTCCCCGACCTTCACGCCGAGCTTGGCGAAGGTCTCCCCCGCCTCCTTGATCGCATACGCGGTCTGAACCCACGCCTTCGTGGGGATGCACCCCACGCGCAGGCACGTGCCCCCGAGCTCCGGTTCCCTCTCTATGCAGACGGTCTTCGCCCCGAGCTGGGCGGCGCGGATCGCTGCCGTGTAGCCGCCCGGACCGCCGCCGAGGACGGCGACGTCACATTCCATCTCCTGGCCCTTTCAGTTGGTTCGCTGTCAGAGGCGATCCTACCCACCTGGGCCTGATCCGGGCCTTAAATGCGGGAGGGCGGCTCATCACCGCCCTTCCCGTGACCCGGGGTTAATCCGGTCAGGCGGGAAGAACGGCAAAATGCCCTCTGCGGGCGATCCCTGAAACGAGGGAGTCGATCCTGAAACGCGGGAGTATCGCTAGGAGGGATTGGCGGAACGTCACTCGTCGCCGGGACGCGCTGGTCGTTCCGAGGCAAGGACGCAGGGAGCCCCGTGTCATTCTGAACGCGGATGCGTTGGGGCGACTCGTCATTCTGAACGCGGATGCGTTGGGGCGAGCAGCGCGCCTCCGGCGGCACAGATGATGTTTCGCCAAGCTCTCCTAAAGGTCTTCGGAAAGCTGGAGACGGTTTCCGTCGGGGTCGAAGACGTCGAGCAGCCGGATCGTCCCGGGGATCTCGACGACGACGCCCACATTCACTCCCGCCTCGCGCAGACGCTCTGCCTCGGCCTTCACGTCCGCGACGTCGATAGTCGCGACCACCTCGTCATCGGCGGACGTTCCCTCGCCCTGGAACTCGTCGTCGGAGATCGCGATCTCGACGCCGTTGCGGACGAGGCGGACCCACCGGTCCTCCTCGTCGAAGTAGACCTCCTCGAACCCGAGCTCCCCGGTATAGAAGGCCCGCGCCGCCGCGAGGTCCTTGACGCGGTACCAGATGTTCATAGCGCGAGCCCGGGCTCTTCGAGGAACGACTTGACCGTGCGCAGGAACTCGGACGCGGTCGCACCGTCCGCCGAGCGGTGGTCGACAGTCAGCGTCAGGTCCATGCGCGGCTGAATCTCGAAGTCGCCTTCGACCACGACGGCCCGCTCCTCGATGGCGCCGACGGCCAGGATCCCGGCTTGCGGCGGGTTGAGGACGGCCGTGAAGCGCTCGACGCCGTACATGCCGAGGTTGGAGATCGTGAACGTCCCGTTCTCGAGATCCTCGCTCTTGAGCTTCCCGCTCCGGGTGCGCCCGACGATGTCCGCGCGCGCGATCGCGATCTCCGGGATGGACTTCGACTCGCAGCCCGCGATGACGGGCACGACGAGCCCGTGCGGAACGGCGACGGCGATGCCGATGTTGGCGGTCGGGAAGAGATGCACCTCGTCCCCGGCGAAGTGGGCGTTCATGTCCCGATGGCGAATGAGGGCGAGCGCGACGATCTTCGTGAGAATGTCGGAGTAGGTCGGGCGCACGCCCCCTTCCTCCACGCGCTCGAGCAACGCCTCGCGCAGCCGAATCGAGGCGGTCATGTCCGCCGACATCGAGATCTGGAACGCCGGCGCCTCCC
>DASXRO010000077.1:0-1758 GCA_036506555.1 Gaiellaceae bacterium | reverse complement strand
TCGGTGGAGTAGTGGGCGATCTGGTCGAGGTAGATGCCGAGGGGCGAGAAGGTGCGCCGCCAGCGAGCGACCTCGCCGTCGGAGCAATCGAGGAGAAGCTGCAGCTGAATGAGGAGAGCCGCCCCGATCGCGCAGGCAAGGCCCGGAAAGCTGAGAACAAGCGCTGCCAGGAGCCCGGTAGGGATCATGAGCGCTGTGACCGAGTTCGCGCTCAACCCGGCGCGCAGGAAAACCCGCGTCAAGTATGGCGAGACGCGGCGCATGTAGAGGCGTCCGGCCCAGTGCTCGGCGTCGGCTCGTTCGACGAGCCATTCGGGCTGGGTGGCGGCTCTGAGCTCAGCGATCGAAGGTGCCGACAAAGTTCTCCACGCGGGCTCGGATCGCTGCTTCGTCCAATTCGAGGTGCTCGAGGATGGTGAAACGATCGGGGCGGGTCGAGGGGGCGAGAGCGACGGCAGCGGCGAACTGCTCTTGCGTGAGTCCAAGGTCGCTCGGCAAGCGCGCGACGCTGTGGCGGCGCAGCGCCGCTTCCAAGGGTTCGAGGATGCCGTCGCCTCGCAGGAAGGTCGCGAACAATGCGCCGACCGCAACCTGCTCACCGTGGGTCGCAGTGTCCGGATACAGCGCGTCGATTGCATGCGAGATCTCGTGACACGCGCCACTGCACGGACGGCTTGAGCCCGCCGCGGCCATGGCGAGGCCGCTCAGCACGAGCGCCTCGGCGAGTGCCCGCAGGAAGGCGTCGGAGCCGAGCTCGTCCGGGCGATGCAAGAGCGATTCCGCGCCGGAGCGCGCGAAGGCGGCGGCGAGGCCGTCGAGCGGCTCTCCCCGCACCCGGCTCGCGAGCTCCCAGTCGGCGACCGCACTCAGGTTGCTGAGCGCGTCTCCGAGCCCGGAGCGCAGCTGATCCGCGGGACAGGCACGCACGAAATCCAAGTCGACGATGACAGCGAGGGGGACCTGCACGCCGTAGGAGCCCTTGCGGCCGTCGTGGTCGAGAGAGGCGACGGGCGAGGCGAGCCCGTCATGGGCGAGGTTCGTCGCGACCGAGACCATCGGCAGCCCGGTCAGGCTTGCGGCGTACTTCGCCACGTCCAGCGTCCGCCCGCCTCCGATTCCTACGACCGCGTCGTAGGATCCCGCCCGCAGCGCGTCCGTCAGGTCGAGCGCGGCCTGGAGTGTTCCGCCTTCTACGGGGTAGAACCGCGCATTCTCGAGGGCCGGCCGAATCACGGCCACGACGTGTTCTCCCTGCCCGGGTCCGACAACGACGGCGACGTGGCCGTGCGAAGAGATCCGGCGATCGGTGAGCAGCCTCCCGAGCGCGGCGACCGCCCCGCTCCCGATTTCGACGGTGAGCGGAGAGGCGATCATGCGGGCTAGTACCGGCAGTGGATCTCCCGTGCGCGCTCGAGGTCGCCGTCGTGATCGACCTCCACCCAGTCGACAGCGCCGATCGGCACGGCGTGGACGTTCTGGCCGCGGTCTATGAACTCCTGCCACGCATCCTCGTAGTACAGAGACGGATCCTTGCGCCACGTCGCTTCCAGGGCGTCGCTGAGGGGTTCCGCGGCGGCCGGCTCGATTAGGGCCACTCCGATGTATTCGCCGTCGGCTGTGCTCCCGTCGACATCCTTGGCGATACGGGACACAGCGCCGTTATCCACCAGCAGCACCTTCATCTCTTCCTCGCCCAACTGCTTCTCCTGGTCGATGGCGAGCAGCACGTCGGGGCCTCGCGCCGCCAGGAGCTTCTCC
>DASXRO010000076.1:0-4928 GCA_036506555.1 Gaiellaceae bacterium | reverse complement strand
TTGCGTGGCGCAACCAGTCTCGGAAGACCACGATGCGGTCGACCTCCACACAGACACGTGAGGTTCTCAGGTAAACGACCGAGTGGCGGGACAGAAGGGTGATCGGGACTTGCGGGTCGAGCGAGTCGAGCAGCGGGATGGGCGCGTCATAGCGGTGCTCTCCTCGGCCAAGGAAGAGCGGGACACGCCACGATTGGGCGCACGTCTTGCGGCTTCCGCCGCGCCTATTGCCGACCTACTGACCTCGGCGCGTACGGTCGGGCCGGGACGGGGTAAGTCATGACTACGCTGCGTCTCACAGCCCAGCAACTTCGGTTTACCGGCTGCTGAGCTCTTTTTTGGTTGTGGCCGTCGAGTGGCAGCTCGACGTGCAGCGACGTCCCCGCGCGGTCGGGGCTTTCCCCTAGGCCTCCGAGCGCGAGCGAGACTGCGGGTACAAGACCTCGCTCCCAACTCATGCCGTGTAATCGAGAACGACGTTTCGCCTCGGAGGACAGCTTAGTCGGGGTCGTTACGAGTTCCGCGGCGCTTCCTGCGCACGAAGTCGAGCAGCCTCCTGCGCGACCTTTCTCCGGACCTCTGAGGGTACGTCGGGGCTGATGCCGACGATTGCGACGGCGTCGTCGGCGAGACCGAGCTCGACGTCCTTGCCGGGCGGCAGTCGTCCCTCCAGGTACCAGCTCACGCTGAGCTCGACGAGGTGATCGAAGCGCTTGATCGCGGACGCGAGGATGTGTGGGCCGAGGTACGAGCGATCCTCGTCTCCACCGACGCCCCAGACTCCGCGGACGCCGGCCGCCGAGAGCGCGCCGAGGCCGCAATCGCCGGCAGCGGCGAAGACGACACCGGAGCCGGCGTCGATCTGCCGGTTCGCGATCCTCTCGCAGATCTCCTTGTGGTCGTAATCGAAGGAGTAGTCGACGCGAACGATCACGCCTGGGAGAGCTCGACGCGCGCCTGCGGAGAACCCCCGCGCCCAGGCCTGCTCCTGTGGAAAGTTCGGCTCTCCGACGATGATCGAAACCATGTGTCGGTCCCGCTCGGCCAGCGACCGGCGGGCCTCCATGAGGCCCGCCAGGTAGCCGGAGACGTGAGCGGCTTGGTCCCCGCGCAACGTGAGCGTGGTTGCGTTGGGTGTGCCGCCGAGCTCGCCGTTCACACAGCAGTAGTCGAGGAAGACGAAGCGGGTGTCGGGATACCGCGGGAGGACGTCGTACCAGCGCGGCCCCGTCAGTCCGAGCGGCCACAACACGAGGTCGAAGTCCTCGGCCCCGAGTCGAGCGGACAGCCGCTCGACGTCCTCCTGGGATCCTTGCTCGAAGCCACCGAAGCGTGGGCGGCGCGGGAACAGGTAGACCGTCTCGGCTTCGAGCCCGTGGACACGCTCGGCCTTCAGGAGCCCCGCGACGAAGGGCCCCCATCCGTCGTCGCCCCGACCGACGCCCGGATCCCACATTCGTATCAGGGCCACACGAGTAGAGCCGCGGTCGACTGTCCCTCCCGTATCGGATGACACGGATAGCGCGAGCGTGACTGCAATCGCTGCGGCCGTCAGGGCTCCCACGAGAGCAATCGTTGGCGTCTTGTTCGAGCTCCCGCGTGTCGTCGGCTGATGCTCGGACGCCTCGACCATCCGAGCCGATTTCCGAAGCTCGGGTTCCTGGCGGACGATCTGGCCCGCAAGACGCTGGAGCTCTTCGCTCGGCTGGAGTCCGAGATCGTCGTCGAGTGCACGCCTTGTCCGCTCGTAGACCTCAAGCGCGTCCGCATGACGACCCGAACGGTAGAGCGCGACCATGAGCTGCGAGACGAGGCGCTCGCGGTAAGGGGTCTCGTCGACCAGCCGGCGGAGCTCGCCCACGAGCTCTGCGTGGCGACCCAGGGCCAGATCCGCGTCGACGCGGATCTCGAGTGCCCTCGAGCGAAGCTCGTCGAGGCGCTCGGCCTCGGCGCGGCCGTTGAGGTGCAGCGGGACGCCCGAGAGGACAGGGCCGTGCCAGAGGCCCAACGCTTGCTTGGCGAGGGTTGCGGCTCGAGTGTCGTCGCCGAGCGCAGATGCCTGGGTAGCCTCCTCTACGAGCGCCTCGAAGACGAGCGAGTCGAGAACGGCCCGGCCGAGGCCGATCCGGTAGCCGCCTCCTCGTCGCTCGAGGGCGACCCCGTGCGGCGCGAGCGCCTGACGAAGCCTTGACACGTATGCCTCCAAGCTGTGCGCTGCCGACGCGGGCGGATCCTCGCCCCAGATGTCGTCGACCAGGCGCTCGTCGGGCACTACCTCCCCTGCACGGAGCAGCAGAGCAGCCAGAACGGCCCGCTGCTTGCGACCACCCAGCTCGAGGGCGCGTCCCTCGACCTCGGCTTCGAGCGCACCGAGGATGCCGAACCGGATTTGCTCTGAGTCGCTCGTCTCGTCCGTAGGTAATCACGCCGCCTGCTCCCTGGATAGGGAACGACTTTCGAGTGTTCTGCGAGCGGGTTACGAGCCGGCTCAGACGACCCTTCGCGGCGACGTTCGAATGTCTCCCGACCAGGAGGTACGCATGAAGGCTCCACAGGCCATCCTCGCCGCACTCGCGGCGGCGGTCATGCTGACGACCGGGGCGGCGGCCGGCCCTGACGCAGCAAGAGAGCGGGTAGCGATTACGACACAAGCGGCGCAGCCGAGCAGGGTGTCTCCGTTCGTGCTCACCCCGCTCCAGGCCGGACGACTCAAGCGCGACTCGGGCAAGCTGACCGCTTCAGTCCCTCCCGAGCGCATCGTGATGCGCGACGGGCAGAGAGTCTCTATCTACGAGGGCACTTCTACACTGAACGGAAAGCTGGGAAGCCTCGTGATCCGCTATCGAGACGAGTACGTCGAAGCGGGGAACGGATACCACGCAGGCACCGGCACGTGGAAGGTTGTGCGCGGGACAGGCCAGTACGCCCAGGTCACCGGAGGCGGACGAAACGGCAATGTGTGGCTCGATCGCGGGCCCTGGAGCTCGCGGGAAGAAGGCGTGCTTACGCGTCGGTAGTGCGCTACACGAGACGGGCGGCGCGCGCTCGCGCGCCGCTAGGTCTCAGCAGGCTTCAGTCTCGCGGAGCGTCAGCTCCTCGTAGTAGAGGGGTGACGACGAGCTTCTCGCGCTCGGGCAACTCCGAGATCGTCTCCGCGAGAGCCCTCACCTCCGTCTGCTCAAGCGAGATCTCGGGATCGAGCCCGCCGACGGAACCTCGCCGCCCCTCCCACACCTCGAGCGGTCCCAGGATCCGGAACTCCGTCTGTCTGACCTCGCCTGCCGAGGAAGCTAACCGAGCTTCGTCAGAGGCATGAACCGTTCCTGTTCGTGCGGCCGGGTCACAAGCTCTTTTGCAAAATTGCTTATTTGCAGGGAGTTTGCTCAGTAGACAATGGGCCATGATTGGGCCACGAGATGCGCCGGCTGCGCCCGCACAGACAACAGAACCTGCCTATTTGCAGGCACCTCGAGAGACGGGAGCGACGGGACTCGAACCCGCGACCTCCGGCGTGACAGGCCGGTCTTGGCGCTTCCGGCCTGAGCGGGATTCCCGCCGCGAGCAGGGCTCTCCGACCCTGGTGTTGCGGGATTTGGCGGGCGCGGGCGGGAGCTTCCGGCGACGTCGTCCGGGATCAGCGCGGGATGCGGCGTTGTCCGGGTACGCGACGGGATATGCGCGGATGCCACTGTCGTCTTCGCCACGAACCCAGGCGAAATGCGCCGCCCCCGCGAGCTAGCGGTGGAGTCAGGCCGCCACGCCGGCGCGTGCGGACGTCGGCTTGTCCAGCAGTTGCGCGCGCGGGATCATGTTTCTGTGGCGGTGCAGCCGTCGGGAACGGTGACGCTCGTGTTCACGGACATCGAGGGCTCGACGGCGCTGCTCGACAACCTCGGTGCCGAGGCTTTCAAGGAGGCGCTGGCCGACCACCGTCGGGCTTTGCGGGAGGCTTTCGGCGCGCATGCGGGCTACGAGGTCGATGAGGCGGGCGACGGTCTGTTCTACGCGTTCGCGTCGGCGTCGGAAGCGGTAACGGCGGTGGCACAGGCGATAGCGTCTTTTGCCGACGGGCCGGTGCGAAGCCGGGTCGGCGTGCACACGGGCGAGCCGGTGCTCGATCCGCCGAAGTACGTGGGCGCGGACGTGCACAAGGCGGCAAGGATCATGAGCGCGGCCCACGGCGGCCAGGTGCTGCTTTCGGGAGCGACCCGCGAGCTGGTTGACGGGGATGTGCTCGACCTGGGCAGGCATCGGTTGAAGGACTTCGCCGAGCCAGTCTCGCTCTACCAGCTCGGATCCGATCGTTTTCCGCTGCTGCGGACGATCTCGAACACGAACCTCCCCGTGCCGCTCTCCTCGTTCGTGGGGCGCGAGCGGGAGGTGACGCAGGTTCTCTCTCTCATTCGGGACGAGGCGGCGCGGCTCGTGACGCTCGCCGGCCCGGGTGGGACGGGGAAGACGCGGTTGGCGCTCGAGGCGGCGGGGGAGTTGGTGAGCGAGTTCGGGGCCGGGGTGTTCTGGATCGGGCTGGCGCCGGTCCGCGATCCGGCGCTGGTCGTGGACACGATCGCGCAGACGCTGGGGGCGAAGCAGGAGCTGCCGGCGCACATCGGCGAGAAGCAGCTCTTGCTCGTGCTCGACAATCTGGAGCAGGTGGTCGAGTCGGCGGTCGAGCTGGCGGCGCTGCTGCGGGCCTGTCCGAACCTGCGCTTGCTCGTCACCAGCCGGGAGCTGTTGCGGGTCGACGGTGAGGTCGTCTACCCGGTGCCGGCTCTCGCCGAGCCGGAGGCGGTCGAGCTGTTCTGCGCGCGGGCGCGGATCGAGCCGGACGAGGCGCTCGCCGAGCTGTGCGGCCGGCTCGACAACCTGCCGCTGGCGCTCGAACTCGCCGCCGCCCGGGTCAGCGTGCTCACACCCGCCCAGATCCT
>DASXRO010000075.1:0-31050 GCA_036506555.1 Gaiellaceae bacterium | reverse complement strand
CTTGTCACCGACTCCATCGCAGCACCTACGAGCGCGGCGCACGGGATGGTCATGATCCAGGCGAGCAGGATGTTCCCGGCGACCCCCCAGCGGACGGCCGACAGACGGCGGGTCGCGCCCGCACCGAGCACCGAGCCGGTGATGGTGTGGGTGGTCGAGACCGGGAAGCCGTAGTGCGCGGTCAGCCACAGGATGGTCGCGCACGACGTTTGCGCGGCAAAGCCCTGCGGCGGGTCGAGCTTCGCGACACGTTGGCCGAGCGTCTTGATGATCCGCCAGCCGCCGGCGTACGTTCCTGCCGCCATCGCCAGGGCCGCGCTCACGATCACCCAGACCGGCGGCCGTCCGAAGTCGGAGTCGAGGTGGCCCGAAGCGACCAACGCGAGCGCGATGATCCCCATGGTCTTCTGCGCGTCGTTCGTCCCGTGCGTAAAGGCGACGAACCCGCCGGAGATGAGCTGGAGCCTTCGAAAGACGCGGTTGACGATGCCCGGGGCGCGGCGCCGGACGATCCAGATGATCGCGAGCATGATCAGCGCCGCGCCGACCACACCGAAGAAGGGCGCCGCAAGAGAGGGGATGAGCACCTTCTCGTAGAGCCCCCGCCATTTGACGACGTCGAAACCGACCGCGGCGACGGCGGAGCCAAGCATCCCACCGATGAGGGCATGGCTCGAGCTCGACGGAAGCCCGAGGTACCAGGTGATCAGGTTCCAGGTGATCGCGCCGACCAGGCCGGCAAGGACGATCTTGAGCGTGATCGCCTCGGGGTCGACGATGCCCTTCGCAACCGTCGCCGCCACCTTGAACGAGACGAACGCGCCGGCGAAGTTGAGGACGGCCGAGCTCAGGACGGCGAGGCGCGGCGAGAGCGCGCGAGTCGAGACGCTCGTGGCGATGGAGTTGGCCGTGTCGTGGAAGCCGTTCGTGAAGTCGAAGAAGAGCGCGACCGCGACGACGGCGACGAGCGTCAGATTCACGCGTCTTTGACGATGATGTTTCCGACCAAATTGGCCGCGGTCTCCGAGGCGTCGATCGCGTCCTCGAGCCCCTCGAAGATGTCCTTCCAGCGGATGACGACGAGCGGGTCGATGCGCGAGTCGCGGAAGAGATCGGCGATGGCGTCCCGGAGCACGCGGTCGCCTTCGTCCTCCAACTCCTTCAACGCGACAAGCTCCTGCTGGACTCTCTTGCGGGTCTTGAGCCCGGCGAGCGCTGCGGCAAGGTGCTCAACGGCCGCAACGAGGATCCGGCACTGCTCGATCGCCTGCTTCGCCGTCGACTCGACGCCGTAGAGCTCGAGCAGGTCGGTCGCCTCGTCGATGTGGTCGACGACATCGTCGATCGCGGTGGCGAGCTGATAGATGTCCTCGCGGTCGAACGGCGTCACGTACTGCGTGTTCAGAAGCTGGATGATGTCGTGCGTGATCCGGTCGCCGGCGTGCTCGACCTCCTTGATGTCGGCCTGCGCGATGGAGGAGCTCGGATACTCGCGGAAGCGGACCTCCGCCTTCTGCGCCGCCTCGAGGGCGTTCGCACCGGCTTTCGTAAAGAGATCGTAGAACTCGGTCGGCCGCGGGACGAGCGCTAGGCGCATGCCGGGCGGCATGCTACAACCGGTTAGCCGTGAGTCGCGCGCTTCTCGTATCGGTCGTCGCCTTCTTGGCCTGGACCGGCTCTGCCGCAGGCGCGACCGGGATCCTCGCGGTCGGCGACTTCGGCGTCGGCGGGACGACCGAGCGCGCCATGGGCACAGCTATGCGCACATTCGAGTCGACCCACCCGGCCGACCTCCTTGTCACGCTCGGCGACAACGACTACACGGAGAGCCCGGACGCGTTCCACAGCAACTGGGTGGCCAGCTTCGGCTGGCGCACGGCGGCCGGCGTCGCAGTGGCTGGGACGCTCGGGAACCACGATATACGGGTGAACGGCGGCCGCTACGAGTTCGACGAGCTCAACATGCCGCGCGCCTACTACACGCGGACCGTCGGCAACGTCCAGTTCTTCATCCTCAACTCGAACAGCGTCAAGACCACGCAGACGACGTGGCTCAAGAACGCGCTCGCAGGCTCGACCGCAATCTGGAAGATCGTCGTCTACCACCACCCGGCCTGGACGTGCGGCGGGTACCGCAGCAACGCCGCCGTCGTCCGTTACTGGGTTCCCCTCTTCGAGCGCTACCACGTCGACCTGTCTCTGTCGGGACATGACCACAACTACCAGCGCTTCGCCGTACGCCGGGGAGTCCGCTACCTGGTGCACGGCGGCGGCGGTCAGCACCTCTATCCGATCGAGCCCTGCCCGTCGAGCTACCCGCGTCGCATCTTCGCGCGCGCCGTCCACGGCTTTCTCTACCTGCGTGCCAGCGACACCGTCCTGCGCGGAGCGTCGGTGACCCGGGCGGGGAACGTGATCGACCGATTCTCCATATACCCCTAGAGGGTATATACTCACCCCGATGAGCCAGGTCTCGCTCGACGTCGAGGGGATGACGTGCGCCTCGTGCGTCGCACGGGTGGAGAAGAAGCTGAACGCGCTCGAGGGCGTGGAGGCGTCGGTCAACCTGGCGACGGAGAAGGCCTCCGTCCGCTACGACGAGCGCGTCACCGTCGAGGAGCTCGTCCGCGCCGTGGAGTCCGCCGGCTACGGAGCCTCGGTCGAAGCCACGGGCGGGCAGGCACACGGTCATGAGCCGCGAGTCGGCGCACGGCTCTTCGTCGCGGCCGCCCTCACAGCCCCGCTCGCTGTTATCGCCATGATCGACCCCTTCCACTTCCGCGGCTGGGAGTGGGTTGCCCTGGGGCTGGCGACCCCGGTTGTCTTCTGGAGCGGCTGGCCCTTCCACCGGGCGGCCGCGAAGAACCTCCGGCACGGGGCGGCGACGATGGACACCCTCATCTCGCTCGGCACGCTCGCGGCCTGGATCTGGTCCGTCGTCGCGCTCGTCGCCGTCGAGGACGGACACACGTACTTCGAGGTCGCAGCGGTGATCACGACACTCATCCTCCTCGGCCGCTACTTCGAGAGCCGCGCCCGCCGGCGCTCGGGCGATGCCTTACGCGCGCTCGCCGGGCTCTCCGTTCCCGCCGAAGAGATCGCGGTGGGCGACCTGTTCGTCGTCCGCCCGGGACAGAGGATCGCCACCGACGGCGTGGTCGTGGAGGGCGAGTCCGCCGTGGACCGTTCCCTCCTGACGGGCGAGCCCGTGCCGGAGGAGGTCGGTCCCGGGGACGAGGTCGAGGGCGCGACGATGAACACGTTCGGGCGCCTCGTCGTGCGCGCCACTCGGGTGGGAAGCGAAACCACGCTCGCGCAGATCACGCGCCTGGTCGCCGAGGCGCAGGCGCGCACGGCGCCCGTCCAGCGGCTGGCCGACCGCGTCTCGGCAGTCTTCGTCCCCGTCGTCATCGGGATCTCGCTCGCCACGCTGGCCGGCTGGCTCGCGGTCACCGGCAACGCAGCCGACGCCTTCACTGCCGCAGTCGCGGTCCTCATCATCGCCTGCCCTTGCGCGCTCGGGCTGGCGACTCCGACCGCGCTCATGGTCGGCACCGGCAGAGGCGCCCAACTCGGCATCCTCATCAGAGGGCCCGAGATCCTCGAGCGCACTCGCGCGGTGACGACCGTCGTCCTGGACAAGACGGGAACGGTGACGGAGGGCCGTTTGCGCCTCGTCGAGAACGGTCTGCCCGCCGACGCCCTCCGCCTCGCGGGCGCGGTCGAGGAGGCGAGCGAGCACCCGGTCGGGCGTGCAGTCGCCGACGCCGCGCGGGCACGCTTCGGGGTTCTTCCCGCGGTCACAAGCTTCCGCAACGTCCCTGGACGAGGCGTGACGGGAATCGTCGAGGGGAAGCGAGTCGAGATCGCGGGCGGCGAGATCGTCGTGGACGGCGAACGGCTGGGGAGCCTGACCGTCGAGGACACCGTCAAGCCGACGAGCGCCGAGGCGGTCGCCGAGCTCAGGGCGCTGGGCCTCACGCCCGTCCTCCTCAGCGGCGACTCCCATGCGGCCGCGCAGGCCGTCGCGGACCAGGTGGGAATCGAGCGCGTCCTCGCCGAGGTGCGTCCAGAGCAGAAGGCCGCCGAGGTGCGGCGCCTGCAGGAGGCCGGCGAGGTCGTGGCGATGGTCGGGGACGGCATCAACGACGCGCCGGCGCTCGCCGAGGCCGACCTCGGGATCGCGATCGGCACCGGAACGGACGTCGCCATGGAGGCGAGCGACCTCACGCTGGTCTCGGGCGACCTGCGCGCGGCCGCCGACGCCGTCCGGCTCTCGCGGCGCGTGCTCGCCACGATCAAGGGCAACCTCTTCTGGGCCTTCGCCTACAACGTGGCCGCCATCCCGCTTGCGGTCGCCGGCTTGCTCAACCCGATCGTCGCCGCCGCGGCCATGGCCTTCTCGAGCCTCTTCGTCGTCTCGAACAGCCTGCGGCTGCGCCGCTTCTCGAGCCCGCGCGAGGCAGGCCCGTGAGCAAGGCCTACGGCTACGTCGCCGACAAGGAGGCGCTCGTCAAGCGCCTGCACCGCATCGAGGGCCAGGTGCGCGGCATCGAGCGCATGGTCGAGGACGAGCGCTACTGCATCGACATCCTGACCCAGATCGCGGCGACGACGACCGCCCTCGAAAGCCTTGCCTTCCAGATCCTCGAGGGGCACGTGGAGAGCTGCGTGGCGGGAGCGCTGTCCTCCGGCGACGCGGACGTGGCGGCCGAGAAGAGCCGTGAGCTCCTCGCGGCTGTCCACCGCTTCTCGCGGACCCGCTGAGTTGCCCCGCTACCTGACGGCGGGGGCCGTCGTGCTCGCGTTGTGGGTGGCGGCACGGTCCGGCGAGCCCTGGACGGGCATCCTGCCCGCCTCGCTGATCGCCGCCCTCGCCCTCACCGACTACGTCCACTGGGAACGGCGCGCACGGCCCTGGCACGACTGGACGGTGATCCTGCTGCTCCTCCCCGCCATCTTCGCCGCCGTCTGGATCGGCGTCGGCGGCCTCCTCCTCGACGTCGAGCGCACCGACTCGGGCCGCCTTCTCTACGAGGTCGGTCCGGCCATTGGCCTCACCGGCCTCCTCTGCGTCCTCATCTCCTACCACGGCCGGCACCACCCGTAGGCCGACGCTCCGCGGTCAGCAGGGGCTCAGAGACCGACAGGCTCAGGAAGGGCTTAGGCTCGCGCCTTCCCGTCCAAAAGCACGCGCTTGAGCTCGGTCTCGCCGCCCGGCTCGAGGATCGCGAGCACCTGGTCGCCGGCCCGGAGCTCGGTCGAGCCGACGGCGATCTCCGCCTTCCCGTCTCGCATGACCGAGATGAGGCGGGTGCTCTCGGGGAGCCGGAGGTCCTCGACGCGCTTGCCTGCGGCCGACGAGCCCTTCTTGATCTCGACCTCGACGATCTCGAGGTTCTCCTTCCGAAGCTCGAGGAGATGGACGAGCTCGTGCTGGGGAACCTCGTGCTCGATGAGCGCGAGGACCATCGATGTCGCCGAAATGGTGGGCGCGATGCCGAGCAGGTCGAAGTGCGGCTCGTTGCGGGGATCGTTCACGCGGGCGATGACCTTCGCAACGCCGTACTTCTCGCGCGCGAGCTGGCAGATGATGATGTTGTCCTCGTCGTCGCCGGTGACCGCGACGAGGATGTCGGGCGGCCGCCTGATGCCGGCGCGCTCGAGCACGAAGAGCTCCGTGCCGTCGCCGTAGACGGCGCGGTGCTCGAATTCCTGTTCGAGGCGCTCGAACCGTCGCTGGTCCTGTTCTACGAGCACGACCTCGTGGTTCAGCGCGAGCAGCGTGCGGGTGACGCTCACGCCGACCTTTCCGCCGCCTACCACGATGAGGAACATCAGACCCGCTCGCCTCCGAGGGCGGATTCCGTCAGAGCCTCGATGGCCGTCTTCGTCGGCGAGACGACGTCGAACCCCCGACCGGAGTAGAACTCCGCCCGCGCCGGATCGAGGATGCGCGCCGCGACGTGAGGAACCTCGTAGCGGAGCTTGGCCACCTGGGCGACGACGATGTTGGTGTTGTCGCCATCCGTCGTGGCGATGAACGCGTCCGCATCCTCGATCCCCGCGCCCTCGAGCACCGCGATGTCGAGGGCGTGACCGACGTGGAACTCACCCGGCCAGGCTTCGCCGAGACGGCCGAGGGCGTCCTCGGTCTCGTCGACCACGGAAACCTCCCAGCCCGCCTGGTGCAGGCGCTTCGCGAGCGCCGAGCCCACGCGGCCGCTGCCGATGACGAGAGCCTTCATGGCCTCAAGCCTAGCCCTCGAGGACGCCCTGGGGATACGTGACGACCATGACCTCGCAGGGGGCGCGCCGGAGCACGTAGTCGACCGTCGGGCTGAAGAAGCGCGACTGCCGCCGCCAGCGCGGTGCCGACCCGAGGATGATGAGGTCGACCCCGTCCTGTGATGCCCGCTCGACGATGGCCTCTCCGATCGAGCGGGCACGGACGATCTCCCCCTCGACCTTGACTCCGTGCTCGGAGGCGAGCATCTTCGCGTCCGCGAGCGAGGCCTCGGCACGCTCCTCTTCGTCCACCATCTCCGCGTCGAGGGGTCGGTCGAGGGGCACGCGGATCACGTGCAGAGCGCGGACGGGACAGGAACGCTCCTCGGCGAGCCGGATCGCAGTCGCGAGCATCTCTTCCCCGATGGGGCCGAGCTTCACGGGGACGAGGATGCTCTCGTAGATTCCCTCGGGTTCCGGGACGAGGTCGGCCTCGGTGGGCTCGACGTGCTCCAGCAGGCGCTCGTGCTCGGAGCGGCGGACGAGGACGAAGATGGCGGCGCCGAGGACGAGCCAGATCGGGCCGGCCACGCGCGCCGCATCGTGGGTCGCCAGGGCGGCGATCCAGAGAGCGAAGGTCAGCGGAGCGCCCACGAGAGCGGCGACGGGGACGGAAACGCCCCGTATGCGCACGTTGCCGGGAACGCGGAAAGGCCGCGCGAGCCCCGGCTCCGAGAAGCGCAGCTTCAGCACCGCCAGCTGCGCGGCGGTGAACGCGATGAGCGCGCCGAAGCTGTAGAGGCTCGCGAGGAAGCGCACCTCCCTCCCGACGAGGCTCGCCGCCACGAGGAGGATCGACGCGATCGCGGCGCCACTCGCGATCGAGACAGGCGCGATCAGGGTGCGCTGATTCAGGCGTCCGAAGGCGCGCGGGAGCATGGCCCTCTGGCCCATCGAATACGCGAGGCGACCGCCTCCGGAGAGGGAAGTCGAGACGGTCGCTATGAGGATGACGGCGCCGGTCAGCCCCAGGAAGATGCGCAGGGAGTCGACCGCCCAGTCCGGTAGGGAGCCTCCGAACGCCTCGGCGATGCCGACGATGGGCGCCTGGAGCCAGCGCGTGCCGAGGTCGCTCGCCCAGCCGCCCGGCCCCGCCGGGTCCGGATGCGCCGGGTACGCGGAGATGCCGATGACGGCGATCGCGACGGAGACGGCGACGACAGCGCCGATGCCCGCGAAGAGGCTGCGAGGCAGATTGCGTCCGGGCTCCCGGGTTTCGGCCGCGAGGTTCGCGACGGTCTCGAGGCCCGTGTAGGCGAGGGTCGCGAGGGCCAGCGAGAAGAAGAGCGAGTTCCAGGTCGGCGCAGTGCCGAGGTCGAGGCCCTGGCTGAGCCCCTCGCTCGAGAGCAGGAGGGCGAAGCCGAGCACGATCAGGAGCACGTGTGAGAGAAACGCGAGCACGGCGATCAAGACGGCCGCCCGGTAGAGCTGCGCGCGGCGGAAGAGCCGGACGACGGCGAGCGTCACGATCACGCCGATGCCCGCGACCACGTCCCACGGCTCCTGCGCGATCGCGTTCCACCCGACAGCCGTGCCGATGTAGTGAGGCACGAAGAGCGCCGCGAGTGCGATCACGATCAGGTAGTCGAGGAAGAGCACCCAGCCGGCGACGAAGCCGGCCGGGTCGTTGAAGGCGCGGCGGACGAACGTCGCGGCGCCCCCCGTCTCCGGAAGCGCAGCCGTCCCCTCGGCATACGAGAGGGCGACGACCACGAAGAGGAGCCCAACGCCGAGGAGGACCCAGGGCGTGAAACCGAGCGCGTTCAACGCGACCACGCCGAGGGCGATGTAGATCGACGAGCCGATCTCTCCGTAGGCCACGGAGGCGATCGAGCCCGCGCCGAGCGCGCGGCTGAGACCCGGAAGTCGCTTCGCCACTTACCTGAGCGAAAGGTACAGCCGCAGGACGCCGGCGAGGGCGAGCAGCGCCCCGAGCAAATAGCCGATTCCGCCGCCGATCAGGGCCGTCTCGACGATCAGCGCGACGCCCAGCCCGGCCAGGACGAGAGAGAGGGCTCTCGTCGCCCGTGTGCGGCCAGCCGACCTCACGCTGCCTTGCGGCCCGCGACGAGCAGAACGCGGCTCGGGCTGTTCTTGAGCACGTAGTCGACCGTGCCTCCGAAGATGGCACGCCCCGCCGCGCGGCGGCGGGCGCCCAGGACGACGAGCTCGACGTTGCGCTGCGCGGCTTCGCGAACGATGGCCGGGCCCGCGCGCCGGTCGCGCACGAGGCGGGTGACGGCGCGGACCCCGTACGTCTCGACGAGGCCGCGGGCCTGCTCCAGGAGATCGTAGGCCTCGTCCTCCTCCTCGCGGGTGATCGCGTCGAGCGGCCGGTCGAGCGGCACCTCGATCACATGCACGATCGCGATCTTCGCGCGGCGCTCGGCCGCGAGCCGGGCGGCCGCGACCAGGGCCTCCTCGGACTCCGACGAGCGAACAATCGGAACGAGGATGGTGCGGTAGACGAGCTCGAGAGCCGGTCCGACGACGAGCACGGGGGCCCGCACCGTCCGAAGCAAGGGCGCGTGGACGACCCGGCGCCGGTAGACGGCGTACATGGCGAAGCCGACGACGAGCCATCCGAGGCCGACCCAGCGGGTCGTCGGCGTCTCCACGACGACGACGATCCAGGCGAGCCCGGTGCCGAGCGCGCCTACAAGGGCGAACACCGGCCAGTCCACCCCTCGGAAGCGGAAATTAGGACGACCCTTGAAGACGAGCTCGTCATCGCGTTGCCTGTAGCGCAGCGCGACGATCGAGGCGTGGGCGATGGTGAAGGAGAGCATCGCGCCGAACGAGTACATCGTCCCGAGGAAGTCGACCTTGCCCGGGAGCAGCGTCGCGATCGACACGATGCCTGCGAAGACGATGAGCGCGATCCAGGGCGTGCCGAACCGCGGGTGGACGCGACGAAAGACGCTCGGAAGCTGCCGGTACCCGGCCATCGCGTAGGTGATCCGCGATGCCCCGATCACGCCGGCGTTCGTGGCGATGAGGAGGATCGTGGCGGCGAGGACGCCGACGTAGACCTTGAGCGCGCTGAGCAGCGCTCCCGAGACGCCGAGGTTCTCGACGACCCCGAGGACAGGGTCGTTTGCGAATCCACCCTTGTCGGGCCCGACGCCGAGCAGTGTCTTGAACTCGCCGTCGACGAGCTTGACCGGAAGCGCCGAGAGCGCGATCGCGGGGAGCGTGAGATAGATCGCGAAGACGGCGATCGCGGTCATGAGGTAGGCGCGCGGGACGTTGCGAACAGGATCGCGCGCCTCCTCCGCGAGATTCGAGACGGTCTCGATGCCCGTGTAGGCGATCATTCCCACCGGGATGGCGAGGAAGAAGTCGCTCCACGTCGGCGCGATCCCCCAGTGGACGTTGTTCGAGAGCACGCTCGGGCTGAAGACGAGGACGAAGCCGATCAGCACGAGCAGGAGCTGCGTCGCGAAGTCGATGGCTGCGAGGAAGATGTTGAGACGCGCCGATTCCTGGATGCCGAAGATGTTCAGGCCGACGAGGAGGACGATCACTGAGGCTCCGACCACGACGTCCCACGGGTTCTCCCGCATCGGCCCCCAGAAGATCGCGAGGTAATGGGGGACGAAGAACGCCGAGATGGAGATCGTGATCACGTAGTTGAGCATCTGTGACCACGCGGCTCCGAAGCTCACCAGCTCGTTGAAGGCATGCCGCGCGAAACTCGACGAGCCTCCCGCCTCCGGATAGCGAACCGTGCCTTCCGCGTATGTCAGCGTGGTCGCCGCGAAGATCAATCCGGCGACGATGAAGACGACCGGCGTCAGCCCAAGCGCGAAGAGCGCGGTGACGCCGAGCGCGTAGTAAATCGACGAGCCGACGTTGCCGTAGACCGTGGCGAAGAGGGCGGGCGCGCCGAGCACGCGCTCGAGGCCCTGGCCGCGCTTGCGCCGGATGACCCCGCGTTGGGCCCGCATGGCGGCCACCGCGGGAATCTAGCGCCGCCACACGATTGAGCAGATGAGGTGGCCTCGACCGGCCGTTCATCCACTCGCCCGATACCCGGGCGCGCCCTGGGCAGCAATCGTCTCGCCAGCGATGACTCCGCAAGAGCTCGCGCGTGAGCTCGGGATCTCTCCGGCGGCCGTGCACTCGTGGCTCCGCCGGCGCTATCCCCGCGACGGCGCCAGTCGCGGCCGTCGCTGGTATCTCACGGAAGAGCAGGTAACAGAGGCGCGGGCGCGCTGGGCGCCGCGCGTGTATCGGCGCCGGCAGATCGAGCACAGACAGCCCGCCGTTACTCCCCTCTACGCCGCGCACGGCCGTCGAAGCAGGCTGCCGCGGAGCCGCGTCGCGCGGCGCCTCGGCGTCGGGCTCTTCGTGCTCGGCCTCGTAGGAGCCGTTCTCGCGGGCATCGGCTACACGGGGGTTGCCGCCTTTCGCTCGAGCTGCAACCTGTCCCAGGCCCGCCCGATCGAGCTGGGGAGCAACTCGTTCGTCTATGCGGCAAACGGAGCTCGCCTCGGCATGGTGCCGTCAATCCGCAGCCGTCAGGCGGTGGGGCTGGCCCGCATGTCACCGTGGCTGCCAAAGGCGACGGTGGCGATCGAGGACCGTCGTTTCTGGCACCACGGCGCGCTCGACTACGAGGCGATCGCGCGGGCCGCACTGGCCGACCTCCGCGCCGGCCGCGTCGTACAGGGCGGCTCGACGATCACCGAGCAGCTCATCCGCAACCTCTACGTCGGCACGGCGACGCCGGTGTCCTTCGAGGGGAAGCTCGACGAGGCCTGTCTGGCCGTTCAACTCGCCGCCATCTGGCCGAAGGAGCGCATTCTGCAGGCCTACCTGAACCAGATCTACTACGGGAACCACGCGTACGGCGCCCAGGCGGCCGCGGAGACCTACTTCGCCCGCTCCGCCCGGAGGCTCACGCTCCCGCAGGCGGCATTCTTGGCGGGACTACCGCAGGCCCCGACCGCCTACGATCCGTTTGCAAGGCCCAAGGCGGCCAGGGCTCGCCGCACCGAGGTGCTGGCCGCGATGGTCTCGAACGGGGACATCTCCGCCGTCCGTTACCACAAGGCCCTGCGAGTCCCGCTGGGGCTCGCCCGCAGGCGCAGGGCTCACCGCGTTCGTGCCTCCGACTTCTTCAGCTACGTCACCGCGCAGCTCGAGCGCCGCTTCGGCCCCAAGCGTGCGGAGACCGGCGGCCTGCGCGTCGAGACGACACTCGCGCCGCGCCTGCAGCGGGCCGCTCAGATCGCGATCGCTTCGCACCTGCGAACACCGGGAGACCCAGCAGCGGCGCTCGTCGCCATCGATCCGAGGACCGGGGCCATCCGCGCGATGGCAAGCCTCGTCCCCGGCCGGCGGCAACCCCTCTTCAACCTCGCCACGCAGGGGCACCGCCAGGCCGGAAGCGCCTTCAAGACGTTCACGCTGACCGCTGCGCTCGAGGATGGCATCTCGCTCGACTCGGTGTGGAACGGGCCCCCAACCCTCACGATCCCGGATCCCCGTTGTCTGAACGCAAACGGCTTCTGGCAGGTGCACAACTACGCCGACGAGGCGGCGGGAACGATGCCGCTCCTGCAGGCGATCACGCACTCCGTGAACACGATCTTCGCCCAGGTGGTCGTTCGGGTCGGGCCCGATCGGGTCGCCGAGGTGGCGCATCGCATGGGGATCACTTCCCCGCTCCAGCCGGTGTGCTCGATCACGCTCGGCTCGCAGGCCGTCACGCCGCTCGAGATGACGGATGGATTCGCGACGCTCGCCGACCGCGGTCTCCGCCACGCGCCCTTCGCGGTCGCGAGGGTCCAAGGGCCGCGCGGAGTCCAGCTCGACCGCAAGAGCGGCCGGGCGCGCCGCGCCGTCCCCCAGGGCGTCGCGGACGAGGTCACCTACGCACTCCAGCACGTCATCACGGAGGGGACCGGGACGGCGGCGGCGATCGCCCGGCCCGCCGCCGGCAAGACCGGTACCGGCGAGAACTTCCAAGACGCCTGGTTCTGCGGCTACGTGCCCCAGCTCGCCACGTGCGTCTGGGTCGGGTATCCGCAGGGCGAGATTCCGATGACGAACGTCGAAGGGTTCCCGGAGGTGTTCGGCGGCTCGATCCCCGCCCTCATCTGGCACGACTTCATGACAACCGCGCTCGAGCGGCTCCCGGTCGGGAACTTCGCCATCCCGTACACGCCGGCGCCCGCCGTTCAGCCGCCGGCACCCCCGCCTACGACCACGACCACTCCTCCAACGCAGGGCCACGGCCACAAGAAGCACTAGCGCAGGGGCTTGCAGCTCCCGGCGAGCGCGAGCATCTGCGCGTTCGTGAGCTCGTCGCGCAGAGTGTTCGTGATCCAAGCGCGAGTACGTCCAACCTCCCAGGCGACTTGGCGCAAATGGCCGCCCTCACGCCAAAGCTCGACCGTCAGTCCGCGGGTGCGGGTCGTGCCGGACGGGCTGGACAGGATCGGCGGGTCCTGCCACGTCGTCATCGTCCAGAGCACCGATCGTCCGGACCCGGCCGTCGCATACGCGGCCACGGCCGGATGCCCGCCGAGGCTGTACTTGCGCGCGGCACCGGACGGCCAGGCGTAGCCCGGTGGAAGGGCCGTCGGCGCACAGAGAGCGAGCGCGTGGAAACGGCCGAGGAGCGCGCGCCCTTGCCTACCGTCGGAGACGAGCTGCGCCGGGCTCGGCCGGACCGAATGTCTCCCGGTCGCAGGACGACCCTTGCGGGCGCCGCTGCGTCCGTACCAGCGCTGGATGATTGCGCTCCGCTCCGCGGTCGTCGACTGGAGGTAATCACCGCCGCCGAAGACGACATCCTGAGCGGGGACCGCCAGCCGCACGACCCGGCTCGAGGGCGTGCCCTCGACCGCCTGCACGATGCCCCAGATCTGACCGAGGCTCGAGAGATCGGAAACCGTCGCCTTCGCGAAGGCGCGTAGCAGGGTGCGCATGCGAAAGACGTCGAACTTCTCCGCCAGCGCCTGGCGCATCGCCTCGCGCAGGAAGAGCTGCTGACGCGCGGCGCGGTACAAGTCGCTGTCGGTGTGCCGGAAGCGCACGAATGCAAGAGCCTGCTGCCCGTCGAGCCTCTGATATCCGGGCCGCAGGTCGATGCTCGAATAGTCCGTGTCGGACGTGCCCACGTTCTGGTTGAAGTAGCGCTGGTCGACGGGCACGTAGACGCCGCCGAGAGCCCGGACCATCTGGTCGAACCCGCGGAAGTCGACCTCCACGAAGTGGTCGATCCGCACGCCGAAGTTCTCGCGAACCGTGCGGATCAGCAAGCTCTCCCCGCCGGCCTCGTAGGCTGCGTTGACCCTGTCCTCACCATGTCCGGGGATCTGGACCAGCAAGTCGCGTGGGATGGAGAGGAGCGCGATCCGATGCTCGCTCGGAGCAAGACGCGCGAGGATGACCGTGTCCGTCCGCCCTCGGTCCACTTCGCCATAGCGGCGATCGGTGCCGACGAGGAGAATCGTCTCGTCCTTGGCGGGCCGGCCGGCCCGGCCGCCGAGGACTGAGTGGCGCGGGCTGATACCGAGCTCAGGCTTGGCGGCGTCTACGATCGACTGCTTGGGCCCGGCGTGGAGTTCGGCGACGATCGAGGTGAGCTGCCAGTAGGCCAGCGCGGCAAGCACGCCCGCGGCAACGAGCAGCGCCGCAGCGAGCATCCCGAGACGTCGGAGCCAAGTGCGCCTGCGTGAACGGACTGTGGAGGTGAGTGTGCGGCGCAACGTAGGTTCCTGCGCCTTCCTCGTTCCCAACGGTACGAGCGCGATGCTCCCGCCGCCGTTAAGCGTTCGTTACGCGATCCCACCCCTGCGTACTAGGATCCGGCCGATGTTCCGCCGCGCCGCGCCGGCACTCGCCCTGATGTCGTTTCTCCTCGTTGCCGTCGCCGCCGCCGCAGCCGCGGTGCCCGGTGACCTCGACGGCAGCTTCTCGACTGATGGGAAGGCGACGACCAACTTCACGACCGGCTTCGACTCGGCAAGCGCCGTGCTCGTCCAGGGCGACACCAAGATCGTCGCGGTCGGCATGGCCGCCGGGAACGGCGGTCGTTTCGCGCTCGTGCGCTACGCCAGCGACGGGATCCTCGACACCAGCTTCGGCGGCGGCGACGGCAAGGTGGTGACCGACTTCACCTCGGGCTTCGAGGCCGCCTTCGACGGAGCCCTCGACGCCGCCGAGAACATCATCGCCGTCGGGCGAGCGGGCGGCAGCGGCGGCCGCTTCGCGATCGCGCGCTACACCACCGACGGGACGCTCGACCCGAGTTTCGGTGGCGGCGACGGCAAGGTGACGACCAATTTCACGTCGGGCGACGACTTCGCGTTCAGCGTCGCGATCCAGCCCTCCGACGGGAAGATCGTCGTGGCTGGGCGCGCGGGCGGGAGCGGCGGCGTGGTCGCCCTTGCTCGCTACACCACCGACGGCACGCAAGACACGTCCTTCGGTGGCGACGGCAAGGTGACGACGAACATCACCTCGGGCGACGATCGCGCCGACGCTGTGGCCGTGCGCCCGCTCGTCGAGAAGATCGTCGTGGTCGGGACGGCCAACTACTTCGGCGCGAACGGCAAGTTCGCAGTGGCGCAGTACAACGAGGACGGGACTCCTGACACGAGCTTCAGCACCGACGGAAAGCTGACCACGGACTTCACCTCGGCCTTCGACGGCGGCTTCGCACTCGCGATCCCGCCGAGCGGGAAGATCGTCGCGGCGGGGCAGGCCGGTGGCGCCGTCGGCCTGGCGAGCTACGACACCGACGGGAGCCTCGACCTGAGCTTCGGCGGCGGCGACGGCAAGCTGACGACGAACTTCACGAAGGGCGCCGATTACTTCGACGACCTCCTCGTCGACGCCAACGGGAAGATCGTCGCGGGCGGCTCGGCCAACTTCTTCGGGCCCAACTCGCGGTTCGCGCTCGCGCGCTACAACGCGGACGGGACGCTCGACACGTCCTTCAGCGGGAACGGAAAGCTGACGACGGACTTCACGACCGGCTTCGACGGCATCTACGGCGTCGCCGTCACGCCGGACGCCAAGATCGTCGCGGGCGGGTACGGCGGGGGCAGCGGCGGCAGGTTCGCCGTGGCCCGCTACGTCGGCTAGCCCAGCGGATAACGTCCCGCTGATGGACAGACGATGTCTTGGGACGCAGGGCCTCGAGGTCGGGGCAATCGGGCTCGGCTGCATGGGCATGTCCGAGTTCTACGGGACGGCCGACGAGGACGAGGCCATCGCCACGATCCACCGGGCTCTCGACCTCGGCGTAACGCTCCTCGACACGGCCGACATGTACGGGCCCTTCACGAACGAGGAGCTCGTCGGGCGGGCGATCGAAGGACGACGCGACCAGGTCGTGCTGGCCACGAAGTTCGGAATCGTCCGCGATCCGAGTGATCCGTCGAGACGCGGCATCAGCGGGCGCCCGGAATATGTCAAGCAGGCCATCGAGGGCTCGCTCGGCCGGCTCGGCGTCGACCACGTCGATCTCTACTACCAGCACCGTGTCGACCCGGACACGCCGATCGAGGAGACGGTCGGCGCCATGGCCGAGCTGATCCGCGAGGGCAAGGTGCGCTACATCGGGCTCTCGGAGGCCGCGCCGGCGACGATCCGCCGTGCGCACGCCGTCCATCCCGTCTCCGCCTTACAGACTGAATATTCGCTGTGGTCGCGGGATCCCGAGGACGAGCTGCTGCCGACGGTGCGCGAGCTCGGAATCGGCTTCGTCGCGTACAGCCCGCTGGGCCGCGGCTTCCTGTCTGGGCGGTTCCAGAGCCCGGACGACCTGGAGGAGGACGACTTTCGCCGCCGCAACCCGCGCTTCCAGGGCGAGAACTTCGAGCGCAACCTCGAGCTCGTCGAGCGGGTGCGCGAGATCGCGGAGGAGAAAGGCGCGACGGCCGCGCAGCTGACCCTTGCGTGGGTGCTCGCCCAGGGCGAGGACATCGTCCCGATCCCGGGCACCACGCACCGCGAGCGCGTCGAGGAGAACGACGCCGCCGCGGACGTCCACCTGACGGACGACGACCTCGAGCGCATCGAGGCTGCGTTCCCCAAGGGCGCCACCGCCGGCGACCGCTATCCCGACATGTCCTCGGTCAACCGCTGAGCGTGCTGGAAATCACCGTGGGTGACCTCGAGCTCACTGCACGGCTCGAGGAGGCGAGTGCGCCGAAGACCGTCGAGGTGATCAGGAGCCTCCTGCCCCTGGAGGGGAAGCTCCTGCAGGCGCGCTGGAGCGGCGAGGCTGCCTGGGTGCCGCTCGGCTGGGAGATGGATCTCGCGCTCGCGCCCGAGAACGCGACCGCCTACCCGGGGCCGGGCGAGCTCTTGCTCTACCCCGGCGGCTTGTCGGAGGTCGAGATCCTCTTTCCCTACGGGGCGACCTGCTTCGCGAGCAAGATGGGCCAGCTGGCCGGCAACCATTTCGCCACGATCGAAAGCGGCCGGGAGCATCTCGCCGACATCGGGCGAGCGGTTCTCGAAAGCGGCGCGCAGAAGATCCGCTTCGCGCAGGTCTGAACCCAGGGATTAAGGTTTTCGGGCGGCCTGCCGACGCCTTAGGCAGGTCGGGGCCAACCTCACACCTCTCCCCGAGGTGACCGGTTCACGGGAGTCGCAGCCGTAGAACCGAGGCCCCGGCCTCTTTTTTTGCAAGGTTCGTGGGCTCCGAGGCCTCCTACATAGAGAAGGGCCGGAGCGGCCCACCCGGGCGCTGCGGCTCGCGCCGGGAGGACGGGAATCTCCGGCCCAGCTTGTTTTACCCATCCACGGCCGGATTACCTCCCGCCACCTTGCCGTGGGTGAGAGGCGGCCCCGAAACGGGCCGCCTCTCCACTTCCCCGGATTCCGCCAGCTTCGAAAGGAGCTCGGCGGGCCTGTCTGCGGCGGCAATGCCCGCGGCGGAAATCCTTGCGTCGTGCACACCATCGGCGGTGTGGCGGCCCGATCGCGTCCCTCGATCGGGGGAGCGGAGAAGCGCGTCCGTGCCAATTGGCTCGTATTGCGCTCGAACGAGGGATGCCACTTTTTGCCTTTTGGCACCGACCGCGAACCCGATGACCGTCCTCGCGGCGGTCATCGCTGCGTTCAGCGCGGGCCGGCCGTTCGCAGGCGGCCTCATCCGTTTCAGGCAGCACCCTGCAGACGCTCGACGACATCTGCGGCGACGTCTTGCAGGAAATGCGCATCGGCCGGGTCCAGGCCACCGGTGAAAGTGCTCCTGGATGGATCCTGGCCTGTCAGCGTTCCGTAGAAGACGCACGCCGCCAGGTACGAGCCCAGCTTGTTGGGGTGCCCGCCGCCATGCGTCCACAGCTCGAGCCCGGGCCTTCGCCTCAAAGCCTCGGCCCAGGCCGGCCCGACGGGAGCCACTCGAGCGTCGAGCGCGGCGACGAGATCCTCGTACCCCGAGCTCAGACGAACTTGCATTGCGTCGAAGGAATCGCCGGGCCGGGTGGGATCGCCATGCTTATAGCCCCATGTGAGAAAGAACACCGTCTCGGCGCCGGCGACTCGGATCTCCCGGCTGAGGAGTAGCGCCGCGGGATACGTCTCTCGCTCTCCATAGTCAGGAGACGACAGCGCCCAACTGCGCTCTTGGAGCACGACTGAATCCCATCGCACCTCTCCGATCAGATTCAGAAGGCCACCGTTCGTAGACGCCTTCTTCAGGCTCCAGTTCGGTGCGGTGTATTCGACAACGAAGAGCGGCGGCGCCCCCGGGTCCGATTCGGCCAGCCGGTGCACCATCGATGGCATCTCGTTGTAGTAGGTGAAGCTGTTGCCCACGAACAGGACGCGCAGCCCGGCACGGTCACTTCGCGCGAGCGCCAGGTCACCGTCTGCCCTGGGAAAGAACGGACTGCGGATGACGCCCGACTTCGCAAGCCCGACGTAGAGCGGGACGGTGAGGAGAAGTCCCAGCGCCACGCAAGCGAGGAGCCGCAGGACGCGGGCGCGGCGGGAGGCGGGTCGTTTCTGCAGCGGCCGGGCCATTGCGAGTGGATCGGCACTGTCCGGGGGCTACTTGATCGGGCAACGCATCCGATACTTTGAGCGGATGGCGAAGACGCTCTTCGACCGCATCTGGGAAAGCCACCTCATTCGCCAGGACGGCGACGAGCCCGCGCTCGTCTACGTCGACCTCCATCTCATCCACGAAGTCACGTCCCCGCAGGCCTTCGAAGGCCTGCGGCTGGCTGGGAGGAAGGTTCGCCGGCCGGAGCTCTCGCTCGCCACCATGGATCACAACGTCCCGACTGAAGGCGGGCGGGTCAGCGACCCGCTCGCACGCGCTCAGCTCGACGCGCTGAGACGGAACTGCGACGAGTTCGGCGTCCCGCTCTACGCGACCGGCAGCGGTCGCGAGGGCATCGTCCACGTGATCGGCCCCGAGCTCGGCTTGACTCAGCCCGGGATGACCGTGGTCTGCGGCGACAGCCACACCTCAACGCACGGCGCGTTCGGGACGCTCGCCATCGGCATCGGGACGTCCGAGGTCGAGCACGTGCTGGCGACCCAAACCCTTCCGCAGCGAAAGCCGGGCTCGATGCGCCTCCTCTTCACGGGCGACCTGCCGTTCGGCGTCACGTCGAAGGACGTCATTCTCGGTGCCATCGGCCGCATCGGGGTCTCCGGCGGCGTCGGGCACGTGATCGAGTACGTCGGTGAGGTGATCGAGGGCTTCTCGATGGAGAGCCGCATGACGATCTGCAACATGTCCATCGAGGCCGGCGCCCGTGCCGGCATGATCGCGCCGGACGACACGACCTTCGCGTATCTCGAAGGCCGCCCCGCGGCGCCGACGGGCACTGAATGGGAGCAGGCGCTCGAGCGCTGGCGCGCGCTTCGCTCCGACGAGGACGCCGCGTACGACCGCGACGTCGAGATCGACGTCCGCGAGCTGGCGCCGCAGGTCACCTGGGGAACGAACCCGGGGATGGTCACCTCGATCAAGGGCGCCGTCCCGGACCCGGCCGATTACACCGACCCGGACGAGCGAGACGCGGTCGAGCGAGCGCTCACCTACATGGCGCTCGAGCCAGGCACGGCGATCGGGGACATCCACGTCGATCGCGTCTTCATCGGCTCCTGCACGAACGCGCGGATCGAAGATCTCCGCACGGCAGCGGCGGTCGTGGCCGGCAAGCGCGTCCATCCGGACGTGCGCGCGATGGTCGTTCCCGGGTCGGCAACGGTGAAGCGGCAGGCCGAGCAGGAGGGCCTCGACCGCATCTTCGAGGCGGCCGGCTTCGAGTGGCGGCGCGCGGGCTGCTCGATGTGCCTCGGGATGAACCCGGACATCCTCGCGCCCGGCGAGCGCTGCGCATCGACGTCGAACCGGAACTTCGAAGGACGGCAGGGCCGCGGCGGTCGAACGCACCTGGTCAGCCCGGCGATGGCGGCCGCGACCGCGATCGAGGGCCACTTCGTCGACATCCGCGAGTACGCGCTCGAGCCGGTCGCATGAAGCCCTTTCGTCGCGCCACCTCGCATGCAGCCGTCCTCGACCGGGCCGACGTAGACACCGATCAGATCATTCCCAAGCAGTTCCTGAAGCGGATCGAGCGCACCGGGTTCGGCGAGTTCCTCTTCTACGACTGGGCGCAGGAGCCCGGCTTCGAGCTCAACCGGCCGAAGGCGCGAGGCGCGAAGATCCTCCTCACGGGCCGGAACTTCGGGTGTGGATCCTCGAGAGAGCACGCGCCATGGGCGCTACAGGACTGGGGCTTCGAGGCGATCGTCGCCCCGTCCTTCGGGGACATCTTTCGCACGAACTGCGTCAAGATCGGCCTGGTTCCGGTCGTGCTCCCGCAGGAACAGGTGAAGGCGCTGATGAAAGAGCCCGGGGAGATCACCGTCGATCTCGAGGCGCAGACCGCGGGCCCCTACTCTTTCGAGTTCGACGCGTTCGAGCGGGAGTGCCTCCTCGAGGGCCTCGACGACATCGCGCGGGCGCTCCGGCACGATGCCGAGATCGCGGCCTTCGAGGCCACGCACCCTCCCCGCTTCGCTACGACAGCCCTCTGAGGACGGCGTCGCCGAACTCCGAAGTGGTCGCCCGGCCCCCGAGATCGGGCGTCGGGGCGGCGGTGAGCGCCGCTTCCACGGCCCCCTCCAGCCTGCGCCCCTCGTCGAGCCGGCCGAGGCCATGCTCGAGCATGAGAGCCGTCGAGCGCAGCATCGCAGCGGGGTTCGCGATCCCCAGCCCGGCGATGTCGGGCGCAGAGCCGTGGACCGGCTCGAAGATCCCGGGGCCGGCGTCGGAGAGGCTCGCCGACGGGGCGAGCCCGAGGCCGCCGGTCACCGCCGCCGCCAAGTCGCTGAGGATGTCGCCGAACATGTTCTCGGTCACGAGCACGTCGAACTGCTCGGGCGCCGAGGCGAGCTGCATGGCTGCGTTGTCCACGAGCATGTGCTCGACTTCGACGTCGGGCCAGCCCGCGGAGACCTCGTTCACCACACGCCGCCAGAGTCGCGACGTCTCGAGGACGTTGGCTTTGTCCACGGAGGTGACGCGGCGGTCGCGCCCCCGCGCGAGGTCGAAGGCACGCCGTGCAATCCGCTCCACCTGGCTGGGGTGGTACTCGCAGGTGTCGAAGGCGGTTCCGTCCTCGCGGACGCCGCTCGCGCCGAAGTAGAGACCGCCGACGAGCTCCCGGACGACGAGGACGTCCACCGAGTCGCTGCGGGCCGGCCGGAGGTTCGCGTAGACGTCGAGTTCCGCGCGCAGCCGCAGCATTCCCTGCTCGGGACGAACGTCGGCAGCGTCGAACTCCGGGTCGCCGATCGGCGCCTTGAGGACAGCCTCGGCCGCGCGGCAGGCGGCGAGCGTCTCGTCGGGAAGGGGGTTGCCGACGTCCCGGATCGCCTGCGCTCCGAACGGGTGCTCCTGAAGCTCCACGTCCGGAAGGAGGGCCTCGAGCGCGCGCCGTGCCTCGCGCATCACCTCCGGCCCCACGCCGTCTCCGGGCAGGCAGACGACCGTCACGTGATCCGCGCCCCGGTCACCGCCCCTTCGGAGGCAGAGGAGACAAGCGCCGCGTACTTGGCGAAGACCCCCGTTGCGTAGCGCGGCGGCGGCGGGCTCCAGCCGGCGAGACGCGCAGCCAACTCGTCCTCCGAGAGCTCGACGGAAAGAGTCCGCCCCTCGACGTCGATGACGACCGTGTCGCCGTCCTGGAGCGCCGCGATCGGGCCGCCGCGCGCTGCCTCCGGCGAGACATGCCCAGCCATCAGGCCGTGCGTCGCCCCGGAGAAGCGGCCGTCCGTGACGAGGGCGATCTCCTCCCCGAGCCCCTCGCCGACGATCGCGGCCGTGACATGGAGCATCTCCCGCATCCCCGGGCCGCCGGCCGGCCCTTCGTAGCGAATGACCACGACATCCCCGGGGGAGATTTGCCGCTCCTTCACCGCGGCGAAGCACTCCTCCTCGGAGTCGAAGACGCTCGCACGGCCGCGGTGGTGCAGCCGTTCGTGTCCGGCGAGCTTCACTACGCAGCCCTCGGGCGCGAGGTTCCCGCGCAGGACGGCGAGGCCGCCGATCGGCTTGATCGGGCTCTCGATCGGGACGACCACCTCTTGCCCCGGTCGCTCCTCGACCGCGGCTGCGATCTCGCCGAGCGAGCGCCCGTCGACGTTGGGGGAGCCTGCGTGAACCAACTCGCGCTTCAAGAGCTCCCGTGCGACGAGAGCGACCCCACCCGCCTCGTACATGTCCGTGGCGACGAAGCGACCGCCCGGCTTCAGGCTCGCGACGATCGGTGTTCGCGCCGCGATCTCGTGGAAATCGTCCAGCTCGAACCGCAGGCCGAGCTCGCGGGCGATCGCCAGGATGTGGAGGACGCCGTTTGTCGAGCCGCCCGTGGCGACAATCGACGCGGCGGCGTTCTCGAGCGCCTCGCGCGTGATGATCTGCGAAGGACGGACGTCGCGGCGGAGCAGGTCGACCGCCAGGCGACCTGCCTCCTCGGCCGCCTCTTCTTTCGTCGGGTGGAGAGCGGGGATCCCGTTCAGGCCGGCGGGGCTGATGCCGAGGAAGTCGAGCGCCGTCGACATCGTGTTGGCCGTGAACTGACCGCCGCACGCCCCGGCTCCGGGACAGGCGACCCCTTCGAGCTCGTGCAGATCCTCGTCGCTCATCTTGCCGACCGCATGGGCACCAACGGCCTCGAAGACGTCCTGGATCGTGACGTCGCGCCCGCGAAAGCGACCCGGAGCGATGGAGCCGTTGTAGAGCACGAGCCCCGGCACGTCGAGCCTGGCGAGCGCCATCACCGCGGCGGGGATCGTCTTGTCGCAGCCGACGAGGCACACGAGGCCGTCGAGCAGGTGCCCGCGGGCGACCAGCTCGATCGAATCCGCGATCACCTCGCGGGAGACGAGCGAGGCGCGCATCCCCTCGGTCCCCATCGAGACACCGTCGGAGACGGAGATCGTGTTGAACTCCATCGGCGTCCCCCCGGCAGCCCGAACCCCGAGCTTCACGTGCTGGGCCAGCTCGCGCTGGTTCAGGTTGCAGGGCATCGTCTCGATCCACGTGGTGGCGACGCCGATGAGGGGACGCGCGAGGTCCTCGTCGCTGAAGCCGACGCCCTTCAGCATCGCGCGGGCAGGAGCCCGCTCGGGGCCGTCGGTGAGAGCGGCGCTCCTGCGCTTCGCTGGATCGCTCATGGGCCAGCCCCTGGCCTATGAGCGTGTGGCGGGGGCGTGGGGGAACCGGGAGGTTCCTCCACTGCAACAAAGAAGGGGGCTCGTGGGGGAAACATGGTTTCCCCCACGGGAGCGAGCTGTAGGCGAGCGACGCTCATAGACGGCCGGCTCCTTCCTTGGACACGGCGAAGCGCAGGACGCTCGCCTCGGTGAATCGGTTGGCCAGAGCTGCCTCGCAGTCCGCGGCCGATTCCTCTCGCACCCAGACGATCACCGTCGGCCCGGATCCTGACAGCGTGGTGCCGAGCGCTCCTTCGGGCAGGTCCGAGCGTACAGCCTCGAGGAGCGGCGCCTTCTCGGCGCGATACGGCTCGTGCAGGCGGTCGCGAATCGCCTCGGCGAAGAGCTCGGCCGAGCCTTGGGTGAGAGCGGCGCCGAGGATGGCTGCTCGTCCAGCCGTGAACGCGGCGTCGGCGTGCGGGACCGAGTCGGGAAGCGAGTTGCGCGCGGCTGCGGTGGAGACCGTCTCGGCGGGCACGAGCGCGATGGGCACGGCAGGTAGGCGGTCGGCCACGCGCACGATTCGGTTCTCCCAGGTCAGGCAGACGCCGCCGGCGAGGGCGGCAGCGAGGTTGTCGGCATGTCCTTCGAGGTCGACGCCCTCGGCCAGGAGCGCCTCGGGGTCCGGCTCCTTGCCGGCTGCGAGCGCACCCGCGACGAGCCCGAGCGCGATCACGGCGGCGCTCGAGCCGAGCCCGCGCTCGCGTGGGATGCGGTCGGTGAAGCGGAAACTCTTGCCCGAGATGGGCGCGAGCCTGGAGAAGGCCTGTACGCCGAGATGCGACTCATCGGCGCCGCCGCCTCCCTCCTCAACCTCGACCTCGTTCCAGAGGTCGAGCGCCGCGGCAGCGCAATCGAAGCCGGGGCCGATGTTCGCGGTCGTCGCCGGCGCGCGCACGCGAAGGGTCATTCGACGGCGTCCGGATCCTTGAGCCCGTGACCGGTGATGACGCAGACGACCCGTGCTCCGGTCGGCGGATCTGCGAAAAGGGCCGCCACCCCTGCGGCCGACGACGGCTCGCAGAAGAGGCCCTCGCTTCGGGCGAGGAGCCGCCAGGCATCGAGGATGGCGCCGTCGTCGAGGGCGACGACGGCTCCCCGCGACTCCTGCACGGCGCGTTGCGCGGCGTCGGCGTGCGCCGGCTCCGAGATGCGGATGGCCGAGGCCACAGTGCCGGGCCGATTCGCGGCCTCGCCGGCGACGAACCTCGGCGTCCCGGCGCCCTCCTCGCGGAAGCCGAGCGCGTAGGCGCAGAGGTTCCCGCCACCGCCGTACGGGAGTGCAAGGACGTCCGGCGCAGTTCCCATCTCCTCGACGATCTCAAAAGCGGCCGTCTTTTGCCCCTCGAGGCGCAACGGGTTCAGCGAGTTCACGAGGACGTGGGTCCCCCCGGCTTCGAGCCCACGCGCCTCCTCGAGCGCCTCCTCGAAGTTCGCTCGCACCTCCACCTTGGCGCCGACGGCGCGCGCCTGCGCCAGCTTTCCGCGGGCGACGGCGCCCTCGGGCTGGAAGATGACCGCCTCCAGCCCGGCCCGGGCCGCGTATGCGGCGGCCGATGCTGCGGTGTTCCCGGTGGAAGCGCACACGATCGCACTCGCCCCGTCGGCGAGCGCCTGTGACACGGCCACGGTCATTCCTCTGTCCTTGAAGCTGCCTGTGGGATTGGCGCCCTCCCATTTGAGGAAGACCTCGGCACCCAGCTCGGCGCTGAGCCGGGGAGCGGCGAGGAGCGGCGTTCCTCCTTCCCCCAGGGAAACGACCGGAGCGTCCTTCGAGAGCGGGAGCCGGTCGGCGTAACGCTCGGCGAGAGGCCTCACGCCCATCCGAGGCCGGGAACCCCGCGGTCGGAGATGACCGGGAGCGCGGAGGGCGCGGAGCGCGCCTCCTCGAGCCCGCCGATTTCCTCCAGCGCCGCCTCGACATCTCCAGCAGGCGCCTCGTGCGTGACCATGTGGAGGGTGGCCGAGCCGTTGCCCTGGTGTTGGATGAGGCGTCCGATCGAGACCCCGTGCGTGGCCAGCCGGAGCGCGACGTGGGCCAGGACGCCCGCGCGGTCGTCGACGTCGAGGCGGATGTAGAAGGGCGAGCGCATCCTCCCGGACTCGAGGCGTTCGAGCTCGCGCCAGCAGGCGTCGTTCTGGAGGAAGCCGGTGCCGGTGGTGCCGATGACGCTGACCATGTCGGCGACAACGGCCGACGCCGTCTCGATGCCCCCGGCCCCCGGGCCCTCGAGCGTGATCTCGCGGATCGCGTCGCCCTGGAGCATGACTGCGTTGAACGCGCCCTCGACGGCTGCCAGCGGATGGTGGCGGTCGACGAGCGCTGGATGGACGCGAACGTCGAGCTTACCCTCGACGAGGGTGGCGGCGCCCACGAGGCGGATCGCCATCCCCATCTCGCGCGCGGCCGCGACGTGCAGCGGTGTGATCGACTCGATGCCCTCGTACTCGACATCCGCGAGCGTGACCCGCGAGCCGAAGGCGACCGTGGCGAGGATCGCCATCTTCGCTGCGGCGTCGGCTCCGGAGACGTCCTCGGTGGGGTCGGCCTCGGCGAAGCCTCGCCGCTGCGCCTCCGCGAGCGCCTCTTCGTAGCCGGAGCCGCTCTCCATTTCGGTGAGGATGAAGTTGGTCGTCCCGTTCACAATCCCGAGGATGCGGTGGACGGTCGTGACGACGAGCGCCTCGCGCAGAACCTTGACGACCGGGATCGCGGCGCAGACGCTTGCCTCGAAGCGGAGCTGGACGCCCGCGGCGGAGGCGGCTCCGAACAGCTCCGCGCCTCGCCCCGCCACGAGCTGCTTGTTGGCCGAGACCACCGGCTTGCCGGCAGCCAGCAGGGAGAGCACGTAGTCGCCGGTCGGCTCGATTCCTCCCATGACCTCTGCAACGACGGCGATCGAGGGGTCGTCGCGGATGGCGGCGATATCCGTCGTGAGGACACCTGGATCGGCCGGAAAGGCCCGCACCTTGTCGGGATCGCGGACAAGCGCCCTGACCACGCGCAGCCGGTGCCCCGTCGCCCGCTCGATGTCGTCGGCGCTCTGGACGAGCAGGCGGTTGACCGCCGACCCGACGGTGCCGTATCCCAGTAGCGCTACAGGGACGTCAACGGACGCCATGAGCCTCCGGCGCCTCCGTCTGCATGAGGGCGCGGAGCTCCCGGCCTACCTGCTCGAGCAACTGATCGGCGGCGCGCCGGCGAAGCTCCTCCAGCTTGCCCTCGCCCGCGTCCATCTCGGCGATCCATTCACGCGCGAACGTGCCATCGCGGATCTCGTCGAGCACCTTGCGCATGCGCTCGCGGACATGCTCGTCGATCACGACCGGGCCCCGCGTGTAGTCGCCGTACTCGGCCGTGTCGGAGATCGAGTAGCGCATGTGCGAGAGGCCGCCCTCCCACATGAGGTCCACGATCAGCTTCAGCTCGTGGAGGCACTCGTAGTAGGCGATCTCGGGCTGATACCCGGCGCCGACAAGCGTCTCGAACCCCGCCCGCACGAGCTCGGTCACGCCTCCGCACAGCACGGTCTGCTCGCCAAAGAGGTCGGTCTCCGTCTCCTCGGCAAACGTCGTCTCGATCATTCCCGCGCGGCCCGCCCCCAGCGCAGCGCCGTAAGCGAGCGCGAGGTCGAGCGCGCGGCCGCTCGCGTCCTGGGCCACCGCGACGAGGGCAGGCGTGCCGAGACCCTGCTCGTACAGCCTGCGCACGACGTGCCCGGGGCCCTTCGGGGCGACCATGATCACGTCATGGCCGGGCGCGGCCGCGATCCGCCCGTAGTGGACGTTGAATCCGTGCGCGAAGAGCACCGCGGCGCCCTGCTCGAGGTTGGGCGCGACCTCGTTCTCGAAGACGCGCGGCTGAGCCTGGTCGGGAAGGAGCATGGCGACGACCTGCGCGCCTCCCACCGCGGCCGGAATCGTGTTCACGGCAAGGCCCGCCTCCTCGGCAGTCGCCCAGGAGGGGCTCCCCGCGCGGAGGGCGACCTGGACGTCGACGCCCGAATCGCGCAGGTTGAGGGCATGGGCATGGCCCTGACTGCCGTAGCCGACGACCGTGACCTTGCCGGTGAGGAGGTCGGTGTTGCCTTCACGGTGAACGGTTGCCATCGGATCGAATCCTTTCGCTAGTTACCGGAGGACGTGCTGCGTTTTGGACGCGCGGCCGGCCGAGGCTCGGCCGAGGCCGATGCGGCCGGTGCGCGCGAGCTCCTTGACGCCGTGCGGGCGAACGAGCTCCTCGAACGACGAGATCTCCTCCGGATGGCCGACGACCTCGAACACGATCGAGTCCGGCCCCAGGTCCGCCACTCTGGCGCGGAAGACCTCCCCGAGCGCCATGAGCTCGCTGCGGCGGCTCGGCGGCGCGTTGACCTTGACCAGCGCGAGCTCCCGCTCGACGGCCTCGCCGGCCTCGAGCGTGCTCACGCGGAGGACGTTGACGAGCTTGTGCATCTGCTTCTCGAGCTGCTCGAGCGTCTCGCGCGAGCAGTCCACGCGGAGGGTGATCCTGGAGACGTCGGGCCGCTCGGTCGGCCCCACTGCCAGGCTCTCGATGTTGTAGCCGCGCCGGGCGAACATGTTCGAGACGCGCGCAAGCGCTCCCGGCTTGTTCTCGACGAGGAGTGAGACGGTGTGCATCAGGCCTCGACCGACTCTTGGTCTTCCAGATCGACGAACTCGATCACGTCGGTAGCCGCCGCCCCTGCCGGGATCATGGGGAAGCATTTCTCCTCGGGATCGCAGCGGGCATCGACGACCGCGGTTCGCCCGCAGTTGAGCGCCTCGTCGAGGACGCTGTCGAGCTCGTCTTCGGACGACAGCGTGAAGCCGGCGCAGCCGTAGGCCTCGGCGAGCTGGGCGTAGTCGGGAACCTGGTGCGTCAGGTGGGTTTCGGCGAAGCGGCTGTCGTAGAACATCTCCTGCCACTGGCGGACCATCCCGAGCCACCCGTTGTTGACGATGACGACGGTGATGGGAAGGCCCTCGAGCGCCGAGGTGGCGAGCTCCTGGCAGGTCATCTGGAAGCAGCCGTCGCCGTCGACGCAAACGACCGTCGCGTCGGGGCGGGCGGCCTTGGCTCCGATGGCCGCCGGCAGCCCGTACCCCATCGTTCCGAGACCGCCGGAGGTGATGAAGGTGCGCGGGTAGTCACAGACGAGGTACTGCATCGCCCACATCTGATGCTGCCCGACTCCGGTCGTCCAGACCACGTCGTCGCGACCCGCGGTCAGGTCGCGCAACGACTCGAGGACCGCCTGCGGCTTGAGGAAATCGCCTTCGCGCTCGTACCGGTAGGGATACGCCGCGCGCCATTCCTCCACCTGCCGGCGCCAGGCCGCAGGCCCCTCGTGGTCTGCGGCGACGAGGCGCCGCAGCTCCTGCGTCAGCTGCGAGAGCGCGTTGGCGAGCGGCCCGACGACCGGGATGTCCGCTCGCCGGAGCTTCCCGATCTCGGCCGGGTCGATGTCGAAGTGGATGACCTTGGCGCCCGGCGCGAATGCGGAAAGGTTGCCCGTGACGCGGTCGTCGAAACGGCTCCCGACCGCGATGACCAGGTCGGCTTTGTTGAGCGCCCAGTTGGCCCATTTCGACCCGTGCATCCCGGGCGCGCCAAGCGCGAGCGGGTGCGAGTCGGGGAAGGCGCCCTTCGCCATGAGCGTCGTCACGACCGGGATGCGGCCTGCCTCCGCGAGCTCCAGGAGCTCCGCGCAGCTGTTTGCGTTGACCGTCCCACCGCCGGCGTACAGGATCGGCCTCTGCGCCTGCGCGATTGCCTTCGCGGCCTCGGCCACCTGCCGCGGGTGAACGGTCTCCGGCGGCCTCCAGCCGGGGAGGTCGACCTGGTCGGGATAGCGGAAGTCGATCTCCGCTTCCTGGACGTCCTTGGCGATGTCGACGAGTACGGGGCCCGGTCGGCCGGTCCGCGCGACGTGGAAGGCAGCCTTGAGAACCTGCGGGAGCTCCTCGACGTCCTGCACCAGCCACGAGTGCTTGACGATCGGAAGCGTGATTCCGGTCGCGTCCGTCTCCTGAAACGCGTCCGTGCCGATGAGGGTGGACCGCACCTGCCCCGTGATGCAGACGAGAGGCGTCGAGTCCATCCAGGCGTCGGCAATGGGCGTCACCAGGTTCGTGGCCCCCGGTCCGGATGTGGCGATCGCCACGCCCACCCGGCCCGATGCCCGCGCGTAGCCTTCCGCCATGTGGCCGGCGCCCTGCTCGTGCCGGGCGAGGACGTGACGCACAGCCGATCCCCGCGCGAAGGCGTCGTATGTGGGGAGGATCGCGCCGCCGGGAATCCCGAAGGCGACCTCGACGCCCTCGGCCTCGAGCGACCGAAGGATCGCGTCGGAGCCGAGCATCTTCATGCGGCCACCCCCGCAAACTCGGCGTCCGTCCTGGCTCCTGGAAGCGCTTCGAGCAGCACGTCCATGAATTCGCGGGTCGTCGCGCCAGCTCCGGAAGTGATGAGGTCCGGCGTACGGATGCCTTCCCCCAGCGTCTCGGCAACGGCCTTCTCGAGCGTCCTCGCGGCGCTCCGCTCGCCGAGCCCCTCGAGCATGAGAGCGGCGGCGAGCAGCATCCCGCTTGGATTCGCGACGCCCTGGCCGGCGATGTCGAGAGCCGACCCGTGCGTCGGCCCGAAGATCCCGGCCTGGTCGGCCGACAGCCGGCCGGACGCGACCATGCGGGTGTCTCCGTGAGCGTAAGCCGCGGTGTGCGAAAGAGCGTCCGCGAACACCTCCTCGCTCACGATGACGTCGAAGCGCGCCGGGTCGCGGAAGAGAGCGGGCACGACCGCTTCGAAGTCGACGTGCTCGACGACTACGCCGGGGCAACGCTCAGCCTCCAGCTCGACGGCCGCGCGCCAATCCGCGCCGGCACCGACCGACGTCACGCGGGCTTGCTTGTTGCACGCGAGCGAAAAAGCGCGCTCGACGGCCAGCCCAAGCGCGTCCTCGGCGAGCGGGCTGACGACGGTCAACCTGGCGCCGTTCACGCCGACGCGCGTCATCCTCCAGGTCAGGTCGAGCTCCGCCTTCACCCCGTCGAGCGCCGGCTCAGTGGTCGTTGCGACGAGAACAGCGTCGGCCGTGCGGCAGGCGGCCCGGGTGGCGGCCGGCAGCGGATGGCCGAAACGACGGACGGCGTCCCCGCCAAACGGAAGGTGCTGCTCGTCGATTCCGAACCCGTGCAGCTGCGAGACCCGGGCCAGGGCACGGCTGGCCTCCGCCATGACCTCCGGACCGATTCCGTCCCCGGAGAGGCAGGCGACGAGGTAGCGCTTCTTCCTCATGCCATCACCGCCTCTTCGAACACGTCGGAGAGCGTTACGCCCTTCTGGGAGTCGGCCAGCCGCTTGAAGCGCGCGAACGCCGCGGCGAGGGCGTCGCGATCGAGCTCGATCCCCGCTTCGGCGCAGGCGCGCGCGAAGGCGTGCCGCCCGGAGTGCTTGCCGAGTGGCAGCGTCATGTGGAGGCCGAGCTCCGCCGGATCCATGATCTGGTAGGTCTCGGCGTCCTTCAGCATCCCGTCCTGGTGGATGCCGGCCTCGTGGGCGAAGGCGTTGGCCCCGACGATGGCCTTGTTGCGCTGCACCGCGTAACCGGTCAGCCGCTCGACGAGCCGGGAAGCCGCGCCGATCTCACGCGTGACAACGCCGGTCTCGATGCCGAAGCTCGAGCGGCGAACTTGCAAGGCCATGACGATCTCTTCGAGCGCGGCGTTCCCGGCGCGCTCCCCGATGCCGTTGACCGTGCATTCGGCCTGGGTCGCGCCCGCCTGGAGGCCCGCCAGCGTGTTCGCGACGGCGAGCCCGAGGTCGTTGTGACAGTGCACCGAGAGCGTCGCCGAGCCCAGCTCCGGACAGAGCCGACGCACCTCGAGGATGAATTCAGCGTACTCCGCGGGCAGGCAGTAGCCGACCGTGTCCGGCAGGTTGATCGTCGTCGCGCCGGCACGAACGGCTTCGCAGCAGACCCTGGCCACGAAGCGCGGGTCGGAGCGAGTCGCGTCCTCGCACGAGAACTCGACCTGGTCGAC
>DASXRO010000074.1:0-2067 GCA_036506555.1 Gaiellaceae bacterium | reverse complement strand
CGGCGCTTCGACTCCCCGATGGTCGACCGCCGCCGAGAACTCGCGCTCCTCCACGACGCCTTTCAGCGCTGCGTGCGCGTGCGCGAGCATGCCTGCCATCTCTTCACCGTCCTCGGCTCGGCGGGGATGGGTAAGTCGCGCCTCGTCGCCGAGGCGCTCCGGACGATTGGGGACGAAGCGAGGGTTCTATGGGGAAGCTGCCTTTCCTACGGAGAAGGCATCACCTTCTGGCCGGTGCTCGACATCGTCAAGCAGGCGACCGGGATTACGGACGAGGACACCCCCGACGAGGCCCGTACCAAGATCGCGGCCAAGCTAGAGGGCGAGCAAGCTGCGGAGCGCGTCGCCGACCGGGTCGCCGGCCTCATCGGCCTCGCCGAGGTGGGCGGGACAGCGGAGGAGGGCTTCTGGGGCGTGCGCAAGCTGTTCGAGGCGTTGGCGGGGAAGCGCCCGCTCATCGTAGTCTTCGACGACCTCAACTGGGCCGAGCCGACGTTCCTCGACCTCATCGAGCACGTCGCCGATTGGTCGCGCGACGCACCGATCCTCCTCGTCTGCATGGCCCGGCCCGACCTGTTCGAAATTCGACCGGGCTGGGGCGGAGGAAGGCGGAACGCCACCAGCATCTTTCTCGAGTCCCTCTCGGAACCCGATTCGGAGAAGCTCATCCACAACCTCGTTGGCGAGGCCGCGATCTCCGCCGAGGTGAGCGCCCGCATAAGGGACGCGGCCGCCGGCAATCCGCTGTTCGTCGAGGAGACGGTTTCCATGCTCATCGACGATGGGCTCCTCCGGTTGGAGGAAGGCGGCCTGGTGACTGCGGCCGATCTCTCGCGCGTGCGCGTCCCGCCGACGATCCAGGTCCTACTTGCCTCACGCCTCGACCAGCTGAGCGCGGACGAGCGGCGGGTGCTCGAGCGGGGGGCCGTGGAAGGGAACGTGTTCCACCGCGGGGCCTTAGAGGAGCTCACGGCTTCGGAGGAGCAGGACGGCGTCGCCCGGCGGCTGACGGCGCTCGCGCGCAAGTACCTCGTCCGATCGCACCGAGCGTCCTTCGACGGGGAAGAGGCCTTTTGCTTCCGCCACCCACTCATCCGCGAGGCGGCCTACGAGGCACTGCCCAAGCAGGTGCGCGGCGAGCTGCACGAGGGCTATGCCGCCTGGCTCGATCAGCGGCCGGGCGAGTACGAGGAGCTGCTCGGCTACCACCTCGAGCAGGCGTACCGGTACCGCCGTGAGCTGGGCCGGGTGGACGAGCGGACACAGAGGCTCGGGGCCAGTGCGGCCGCGCACCTGATCGCCGCCGGTCGGCGCGCACTCGCGCGGGAAGACGTCTCTGCCGGAGCGAACCTCCTCGATCGCTCCGCCTCTCTGCTGGCCACCGACGACCCGACGCGCGACGATGTGCTGCTCGAGTTGGGCGGCGCCCTGGTGTTTGCAGGTGACTTCGTCCGGGCGGACGCTGTCTTGCTCGAGGCAATCGAAGCCGGGCGCAGGAGTGGCGATCGACGGCTCGAGCTGCGCAGCGTTCTCGAGCGTGCGTTCCTGCGGACGCTCACGGACCCCGAGTGGTGCGTGGACGATCTGAGGCGGGTCTCCGAGCACGTCCTGGCTGAGCTCGAGGGCCTGGGAGACGATCTTGGTGTTGCCAAAGCGTGGCGGCGGATCGCTGACAGTCACTGGATGATGTACCGCTGGAGGGATCAGGAGCAGGCGGTCGGACGCGCAATCCTGTATTCCGAGCGCGCCGGCGACGTCCGTGAGGCGACGTGGGCGCGGATGCGCCTTGCCATGGCGCTCTACTACGGCCCGACGCCGGTGCCGGAGGCCATCCGTCGATGTGGCCGGGTCCTGGAGGAGACGTCGGAGAACCCGGTGGTGGGGCCCGCGTTCCTCGTCTCCCTCGGCGGGCTCCATGCGATGTGCGGCCGTTTCGACGAGGCTCGACGCCTTCTGGGACAAGGCCGATCGCTCTTCGAGGAACTCGGATTGAAGGTGTGGGTTGCGGGCATGTCGCTTGTTTCAGCCGATGTCGAGCTGCTGGCCCGCGATGCGGAGGCCGCCGAG
>DASXRO010000073.1:0-19156 GCA_036506555.1 Gaiellaceae bacterium | reverse complement strand
TTCATCGACGACCCGACGCGGATCTTCCGCGCCATTCGCTACGAGACCCGCTACGGCTTCCACATGGACGGCCATACGCTCTCGCTGGCGAACGCCTGCGTCGAGATGGAGCTCGTCGGCGAGCTCTCCTCGGCCCGCCTGCGGGACGAGCTCCAGGCCCTCCTTTCGGAGGAGCGCGTGGCGGACTCGGTGCGGCGCATGGGCGAGCTGGGTATCGACCGGGCCATCCACCCTCATCTCGCCGCCGACGAGGAGAGCGTGCGGCTGATCGAAGAGCTCGACGAGCTGCGGGCTCGCTACACGCCCGACGCCCCCGCCTGGCGGGTGCGCCTGGCTGCGCTCGCCCGCCGGCTCGGCTCGACCGAGGTGCTGGAATGGGGCGAGCGCCTGAAGCTCCGCCGTCGAGATGCGGAGCAGATCGCGGATGCCGTCACCGTCGGGCCGCGCCTGCGCGCGCTGGCCGCAGCGACGAAGGAGCCGGCCGAGCTCTGGGCCCGAGTGGGGCCGCACGATCCGGACGGCGCGCTGTTCGCCCTGGCGGGGGCGAAGGGGCGTGCACGCAAGCGTCTCGAGCGCTACTTCGAGGAGCTCCGGCAGGTGCGGCTCGAGATCTCGGGAGGCGACCTGGCCCAGCTCGGGCTCGGAGAGTCGCCGCGCGTCGGCGCCGTGCTCGAGGAGCTCCTGCGCCGGAAGCTGAACGGGGAGCTGGACGGCCGCACGGCGGAGATCGCCGCTGCGAAGGAGCTTCTCCGAGCATGATCGACCTCCAGACGCTCGTCCTGCTCCTGCCCGTGCTGCTCGCCAGCCTGACGCTGCACGAGCTGGCTCACGGGATCACGGCGACGGTTCTCGGGGACCCGACCCCGCGCGAGCAAGGACGCCTGACGCTGAACCCGCTCGCGCACCTCGACCCGATCGGGACGACGCTGCTCGTCGTGACGCTCGTCGCGTCGCCCTTCGCCTTCGGCTGGGCGAAGCCGGTGCAGGTGAATCCCCGCTACTTCAGACGGGCCCGCGAAGGAATGGCGATCGTGGCCGCCGCGGGCCCCGCGACCAATTTCGTCCTCGCGCTCGGCTGCCTGGCGCCCATCCGCTTCCTCGACGTGACCGGCGAGACGTATGACGTGCTCGCCGCGGCGTTCGTCGTCAACGTCGTGCTCGGCGTCTTCAATCTCATCCCGATTCCGCCGCTCGACGGCTCCCGGGTCATCGGCGTGTTCATGAGCAGAACGACCTATACGCGCTGGCTCTCCTTCGACCAGTACGGCTTCATCGTCCTGTTCGGGCTCATCTTCGTGTTCCGCGACCAGTTCCAGGAGGTCTTCGACCGGACGCTCGACCTCGTGGCGGGGATCATGGGCCTGCAGGTGACGACGTGAAGCTGCTGGAGTGGGACGCACCGGGCCCGTACCGCGTTGCCTTCGCGACGCGGGTCGGCGGCGTGAGCGAGGGCGACTTCGAGTCGCTCAATCTCGGCATCCTCACCGAGGACGAGCCCGAGCGCGTGGTCGAGAACCGCATCCGGCTCTGTGGGGTCGTCGGGGCCGATCCCGAGAGCGCCACGATGGCCTGGCAGGTGCACGGGAGCGCCGTGACCGAGGCGAAGCCACGCGGGATCGTCAAGCGCACCGTCTACGAGCGCTGCGATGGGCTCTGGAGCGATCGCCCGCGGCAGGCGATGATGCTCCTCACCGCCGACTGCTATCCGGTCGCGATCGCGCGGGCGAACCGCGAGCCTCGGCTCTGCGTCCTCCACGTCGGGTGGCGGGGGCTGCTCGAGGGCATCGTCGAGTCCGGGGTCACCGCGCTCGGCGACGGTCCGCTGGCGGCGGCTGTGGGCCCGGGGATCGGCCCGTGCTGCTACGAGGTGGGCGAGGAGGTGGCGGGCCCTTTCACGGAGCGCTTCGGCGTCTATCTCGCTGCCGACGGCCGCCTCGATCTCGCAGAGGCCACGGAGCGCGCGCTGCGCGAGGCCGGGGTGGGAACGGTCGAGCGCACGGGCCACTGCACCGCCTGCGAGCCGGAGCTCTTCTTCTCACACCGCCGGGATCGCGGCCGGACCGGGCGCCAGGGCGTCGTTGCCTACATCCGTTAGGGAGAACTACGAGCGGATCCGGTCCGAGGTCGGCCCGGGCGTCACAGTCGTGGCCGCCACCAAGTACGCGGGGCTCGAGGACCTGGCGGTCCTGGCGGAGGCCGGCGTCGAGGTGGTGGGCGAGAACCGCGCCCAGGATCTCGCCGCCAAGCACGAGCGCTTCGGCGACCGCTTTCGATGGCACTTCATCGGCCATCTGCAATCGCGCAAGGCGAAGGACGTCTCGAAGATCTGCGAGCTCGTCCACTCCCTCAGCTCGCTCTCGGCCGCGAAACGGCTCACACTTCCGGCGCTCGTCGAGGTGAACCTCTCCGGCGAGGAGGCGAAGTCGGGAATTCCCCGCGAAGGCCTCGCCGCGTTCCTCGACGAGGTCGCGGCCCTCGGGGTCGAGGTACGCGGGCTGATGACGATGCCGCCGCTCGCCGGCGACCCCGAGCGCTCGCGTCCGTACTTCCGAGAGCTGCGCGAGCTTGCCGGAGAGCACGGTCTCTCCGAGCTTTCGATGGGAACCTCGCAGGACTACCGGGTCGCCGCCGAAGAGGGCGCAACGCTCGTTCGGGTGGGTTCCGTTCTGCTCGGCCGCTAAGATTCGCCCGTCGCCATGGGAGTTGGAGACGTCTGGAGCCGTGCGCTCGTCTACTTCGGCATCGTCGAGGAGGACGAGTACTGGGACGAGGAGGCCTACGCGGCTGAAGAAGAGCTCGAGCGCACGTACGCGGACCGCGAACGGGCGAACGTTCGCCGTCTCTCCCCCCGCCGCGGCGGCCCGGAGTTCGAGGATTGGTCGGAGCCCGAGGGAGCGGGAGCGCGCACGGCCGTCATCCGCCCGGGGCCGGGCCGGCGCCCGCTCGAAGCGGTTGCCTCCGCCTCCGTCCGGGTCCATCTCGTCGTCCCGCGGAGCTTCAACGACGCGCAGTCGATCGCGGACAAGTTCAAGGAAGCAGTGCCGGTCATCGTCAACCTGCAAACGACCGACACGGAGCTCTCCAAGCGCCTGATCGACTTCTCGAGCGGGCTCACGTACGCGCTCAGTGGCAGCATGCAGCGGGTGGCGGACAAGGTCTTCCTGCTCACGCCGCGCAACGTCGAAGTCTCCGCCGAGGAGCGGGCACGGCTCATCGACCGCGGCTTCTTCAACCAAAGCTAGCCGCGCGGCGCGTTACCGTTCCCGCGAATGCTGCTCGCGGACGCAGTCGACACTGCCAAGAGCTTCGTCTCGGTGCTCTTCCTCGTCTACCTGCTCTGCATCCTCGCGTACATCATCACGTCATGGATACCACTCCCCTACAACGTCTGGCTGAATCGGATCCAGCGCTTCCTCTACGACGTCGTCGATCCCTATCTCCGACTCTTCCGCCGCTTCATTCCCCAGCTGTCGCTGGGCGGGCTCGGGCTCGATCTCTCGCCGATATTCGCCATCGTGGTGCTGTACGCGTTGAACGCCCTCGTCCAGCGCCTACTCGACTATTTGCACTAGAGGAATCTGCGCTAGAGGAATCCGGGGCTCGAGGGCGAAGGCCAGCCGCGATGTCGTTGACCCCTGTCGAGATCCGGCACGTGAAGCTCGGCCGCAGCATGTTCGGCTACGACCGCCGGGCGACCGACGGCCTCCTCGCGGACATCGTCACGAGCTTCGAGCAGGTCTGGCGCGAGCGTGCCGACCTGCGTGACGAGCTCGAGAGCATCGAGGCCGAGCTGGCGCGCCAGAAGGAGATCGAAGGAGCGCTTCGCAACACCCTGATCTCGGCGGAGCGCATGGCCGACGACGTCCGCACGCAGGCCCGCCGGGAGGCCGACGTGATCGTGGCGGAGGCGCGGGCGAGCGCCCGCGACATCGTCTCCGGCGCCGAGACCGAGCGTGAGCGCGTTCATGCGGAGATCCGCCGGCTGCGCACGCTCGAGGTGGACGTACGCGCCGAATATCGGGCCTTTCTCGTCTCCGCTCTCGACCGCCTCGAGGGGGATACGGAGGAGCGCCAGGCACCCGGTCAGGCCGCCTGAGACCGCTCTGGGGCACGGTTATACTCAGTGCGTGGCTCGAGGGGCTCACCCGTGAACACTGATCGTTACCGGGACATCCTCATGGAGGAACGCGGCCGTGTGAGCGCCGCGATCAACCATCTCCACGAGAACAATTCGGGCTCGCTCGAGGACGAGACGGAGGAGGAGACGTACGACAACCACCTCGCCGACTCGGCCACCGCCACGCTGAACCGGGAGATCGACTACACGCTCGAGGAGAACGCCGAGCACGTCCTTCGAGCTATCAACGAAGCCTTGCAGCGAATCGAGGAGGGTACCTTCGGGACCTGCGGACGCTGCGGCAAACCGATCGCCGAGGAACGGCTCGAGGCGATCCCGTATGCGAATAGGTGCATCGACTGCAAGCGTCTAGAAGAGAGGGGTTGACCAACCCGGCTCCGCGGCTGATCGACGTTCGCGTCGGATCGGCCACGGACGGACGGGTGCCCATTTCGATGGCGGAACGCCCCCTGTCCGCGGGCCCCTTCCATTGGCTCGGCCTACTGGCGGTCGCGATCTCCGGCCTCGCCGCCGACCAGCTGACGAAGCAGATCGTCGTGACGCAGCTTTCCCTCGGGGAGTCCGTCCACGTCGTCGGCCCGCTCTCCATCCGGCACGTCAACAACCCGGGAATCGCGTTCGGCCTCTTTTCGAGCTGGGCCTCGGCCGTCACCTTCCTGACCGCGGGAGCGGTGCTCTGGATGCTCTTCTACTTCGCCAAATCGGGCGCGCGCCATCCCATCCTGCCCGTGGCGCTCGGCCTGCTCGTCGGCGGCAGCCTCGGGAACCTCGTCGACCGGCTCCGGATCGGCCACGTCACGGACTTCCTCGACCTGCGCTTCTGGCCGGCGTTCAACCTCGCCGACACCTTCATCGTCGTCGGCGTCGCATCGCTTCTGCTCGCGCTCATCGCAGCAGAGCGCCAGCCGCGCATCCGCCGCACTCACACAGGCCGGCCGGCTCCCAAGACGAGTGCCTGACGTGAAGGTGTCCCGACCGGCCACCGGGCTCTGAGCGACTGCAAATCGTCGCTAGGCGTCGTCCTCGGTCGCCCCCGGGCTGCGAGCGTCCAGAATCACGCGGGCTCTCCTGTCAGTCTGAACGCGGACGCGTATCGATTTTCGCGCGCCAGAGCTCCGGCACCGTGACCGGCCGGAACACCATCGCCGTGCCGCCTACGGCGGCCGGCAAGCGGCTCGACCGCTTCCTCGCGGGTCTCGAGGAGGTCGGCTCGCGCGCCGCTGCGGAGCGTCTCCTCGGCGAGCGGAGAGTGCTCGTCGACGGAGCCGTCCGCGCGAAGAGCTACCGGCTCGAAGGCGGCGAGCAGCTCGAGCTCGACGTACCGTCGGGACGGCCGTCGGCGCTCCAGCCCGAGCAGCTCGATCTGCGCGTCGCCTACGAGGACGAGCACCTCCTCGTCGTCGACAAACCGGCCGGGCTCGTCGTCCATCCATCCGCGGGCCACGGGTCGGGCACGCTTGTCCACGGCCTGCTCGGCCATGCGATAGCCGGGGGCGCCGAGCCACAGCGCCCCGGCATCGTCCACCGGCTCGACCGCGACACGTCGGGGCTCCTCGTGGTCGCGCGCTCCGAAGACGCTCACCGGCGTCTGCAGCGGCTGCTGCGCGATCGAAAGATCGAGCGTGAGTACCTGGCGCTGGTGCGCGGGCGGCCGCGCTCCCGGGGAGGACGAATCGAGGCGCCGATCGGACGCGACCGCACGGATCCGACGCGAATCTCCCTCGACACGGCGACGCCGCGGGGGGCGGTCACGACCTTCCAGCTCCTCGAGCTTCTCCCGCACCACGCCCTCCTGCGAGTGCGTCTGGAGACGGGAAGGACGCACCAGATCCGCGTCCACCTGGCGGCGATCGATCTGCCGGTCTCGGGGGACCCGGTCTACGGCGTGCCGGGCGACCTCGGCCTCGAGCGCCAGTTTCTCCACGCGGCGCGGCTTGCGTTCGAGCACCCCTTGGCGGGCACGCGGGTCGAAGTCGAGTCGCCGCTGCCGCCCGATCTGGAGGAGGCGCTTTTCCGCGCGCGCGGCTGACAAGCCGTATCCCGACACGCTTTCCGGGCGTTAGGGTGGAAAAGGAGGACGAATGCTGGCACTTCTACTCGTGCTTCTTCTCGTCGCCCTGCTCTTCGGGCTGAGCTTCGCCGTCAAGTGGCTCTTCATCATCGCGGCGATCGTCGCAGTCCTCTGGCTGGTCGGCTTCCTTGCCCGCGCGCCCGAAGCGCGCTGGTATCGCTGATAGCCGGAAGCAGGCGCTCTTCGTTCAGGCGGCTCTCGCGGCCTTGTCCGCGTAGAGCCGCCTGTCCGCAAGGCTGAGGAGCTGTTCTGGGGTCGCGCCCTCGTCCGGCAGAAAGGCCGTCCCCGCGCTGGCCGGGGGGCCGTCCGGCAGGCGCATGCGCAGGCGGGCGAGGAACGCAGCGACCGTCCCCGCCTCGGCCTCGAGCAGAAGGACCGCGAACTCGTCGCCGCCGAGGCGGCCGACCGCATCGGTCTCTCGCGCCGTCGCCGCGAGCGCGGCTGCGAACGCGCGTAGCAGGCGGTCGCCCTCCTGGTGACCCGCGCCGTCGTTCGTTTCCTTGAAGCTGTCGAGATCGAGGAGGACGAGCGCGAGGCGGCCGCGATAACGGCGTGCCCGGGCCGCCTCTGCAGCCAGCCGCGCGTGGAAGGCCTCGTGGTTCAGGAGCCCGGTGAGCGGGTCACGTCGCGCGCGATCGGCGAGCTCGCCTGTGACGCGGGCGACGTAGGCGGTCAGGCAGCGGTCGAGCGCGTCGCGCGCCTCGGTCTCGCCATGGCTGTCGAGCACTCGTCCGAGGACGAGCAGCTCGCCGGCGACCTCGCTGGGGGCTAGTCCGAGGCTCTCGCGCTCGCGGGCGAAGTCCTCCGCCAGGGCCGTCGGATCGTCGTCGCCTCCGAGGGCTGCGACGAAAGAGGGGAGGCTCCCCAGCTGACCTAGGCGGCCCAGGTGCGTGAGCGAGGGCGCGACGCCTTCCTCGAGCGCGCGCTCGACGCACTCGACAGCGAGATCCCACGCCGACGTTTTCACGACCCCGGCCACGGCGGCTGAGGGTACTCGCCGCATCGGCTAGAATGCAGCGGTTTTTGTACCCAACCCGGCGGTTCCAACCGGGTGGCGGTGCCGGGCTTGCCCGGTTCCACCCGAATCCGTCGGCAGCAAGACAACTTCAACCGAGGAGGATCAGTTTGCCTGTCGTCTCGATGCGCGAGCTCCTGGAGGCCGGAGTCCACTTCGGCCACCAGACGCGCCGGTGGAACCCCAAGATGCGCCGCTACATCTTCACGGAGCGCGGCGGCATCTACATCATCGATCTGCAGCAGACGCTCGACCTCGTCGAGCAGGCTGCGAGCTTCGTCCGCAACGTCGCCGAGCGGGGAGGATCCGTGCTCTTCGTCGGCACCAAGAAGCAGTGCCAGGATGCGATCGCCGGGGAAGCGGCCCGCGTCGGCATGCCGTACGTGAATCACCGCTGGCTCGGCGGCCTCCTGACGAACTGGCGCACCATCTCCGAGCGCCTCGAGCGCCTCCACGAGCTGAAGCGCCTGCGGGACGACGGCCAGCTCGAGCTCCTGCCGCCGAAGGAGCGGATGGCGATGATGAGCGAGCTCGAGAAACTGGAGACCAACCTCGGCGGCGTCACAGACATGAAGCGCCTGCCCGACGCGATGGTCGTCGTCGACCTGCGCAAGGAGCAGCTGGCGATTCGCGAGGCGCGCCGGCTCGGGATGCCCGTTGTGGGCCTCGTCGACACGAACTGCGATCCGGACGATGCCGACTACGTCATCCCCGGCAACGACGACGCTATCCGCTCGTGCAGCCTGATCGTGCGTGTGCTGGCCGACGCGATCGAGGCGGGGAAGAGCAAGGTGACGGCCGAGGAGATGGCGCCTCCTGCGGAGGTGCCGGCGCCGGAAGAGGAGCCACTGGCCGTCGAGGAGCCCGCAACCCTCGCCGAGGTGCCTGAGGAGGTGCCGGCCGAGTGAGCACGACGATTCCCGCCTCCCTCGTCAAGGAGCTGCGTGATCTCACCGGCGCGGGGATGATGGAGTGCAAGCGCGCGCTCGTCGAGGCGAACGGCGACGTCGAAGAGGCGCGGCGGATTCTCCGCGAGCGCGGCCTCGCCGCCGCGGGCAGGCGAGCCGGGCGCAGCACGAAGGAGGGACGTGTCGTCGCCCGGATCGACGACGGGCGCGGCGCGATCGTGGCCGTCGGCTGCGAGACGGAGCCGGTGTCCTCGAACGAGGAGTTCCTCGCCTTCGTCCAGCACGTACTCGATGTCGTCGAGGTCGAGGGCCCGGCGGCCGCGGAGAACCTCGAGGACGAGCGGATGGAGCTCGTCGCCCGACTCGGAGAGAACATCGAGATCGTCGGAGCGGCTCGCATGGAGGCCGACGAGGGGGAGACCCTCGCGTCCTACATCCACCCTCCCGCGCAGAAGATCGGCGTCCTCGTGCGCGCGACGGGCTCTCCCGAGCTCGCGCGCCTCGTCGCCATGCACATCTCCTTCGCCAACCCGCGCTACCTGACGCGCGACGAGGTCCCCGAGGAGATCGTGGCCGCCGAGCGTGCGATCTACGAGAAGCTGCCGGACGTGGCCTCGAAGCCCGAGCAGGTTCGACCGCAGATCGTCGAAGGGATGCTGTCGAAGCGCTTCTTCGCGGAGACCGTCCTCGAAGACCAGTCGTGGATCCACGATCCCGGCCGCACAGTCGGCGAGGCCCTCGGCGAGCACGGGGCGGAGGTGCGCGAGTTCGTGCGCTATGCGGTGGCCGAATCCTCCGGCGAGCCGGGCGAGTGAGCGCCGAGGTCGAAAGCGAGGTTGCTGCCCCGCTGCCCGAGGGTGAAGCTGCGTTCGGGCGCATCCTCCTGAAGCTCTCGGGGGAGGCGCTGCTCGGCCGGCAGCAGTACGGCATCGACCTCGCCAGGGTCGAAGGGCTCTCCCGGGAGATCCAGGCCGTTCAGGCCAGGGGGGTGCAGACTGCGCTCGTCCTTGGAGCCGGAAATATCTACCGCGGGATCGAAGCGGCCGCAGAGGGCATGGACCGGGCGACGGCCGACTACGCCGGCATGCTCGCGACCGTCCTCAACTGCCTTGCCGTCCAGGACGGGCTCGAGCAGCTCGGCGTCCACACCCGCGTGCTCTCGGCGATCACCGTCAGCGAGGTGGCCGAGCCCTACATCCGCCGCCGCGCGATTCGCCACCTCGAGAAGGGGCGCGTGGTCATCTTCGCCGGCGGGACGGGGAACCCGTTCTTCACCACCGACACCGCCGCCGCTCTGCGCGCTCTCGAGATCGGCGCGGAGGCGATCCTGATGGGGAAGAACGGGGTGGACGGCGTCTACGACGGCGACCCCGACGAGAAGCCCGACGCCGAGTTCCTCCCCGAGCTGACCCACCGCGAGGCGCTCGAGCGCGGTCTCCGGATCATGGATACGACCGCCCTCTCGCTCTGCATGGACAACGGGCTGCCGATCTACGTCTTCGGGCTCGACGACGAGCGCAACATCGAGCGCGTCGTCGCAGGTGAGCGCATCGGCACGATCATCTCGACTCCACGGAGGAACGCATGACGGCGATGGACGACTTCGTCACGGAGGCGAACCGGAAGATGGACAAGTCCGTCGAGGCCGCCGCGCACGAGTTCAACACCGTGCGCACGGGCCGCGCCTCGGCCGCGCTTCTCGATCGCGTCCAGATCGACTACTACGGGACGCTGACTCCGCTTCAGCAGCTGGCGACCATCAACGTGCCCGAGCCGCGCATGCTCACGATCCAGCCCTACGACCCCGGATCGATCAAGTCGATCGAGCGCGCGATCCAGGAGTCCGATCTCGGCCTGACGCCGTCGAACGACGGCAAGATCATCCGCCTCCCGATTCCCCAGCTCACCGAGGAACGGCGCAAGGAGCTCGTCAAGGTCGTCCGTGGGCTCGCCGAGGAGGGCCGAGTGGCCGTCCGTAACGTCCGCCGCGACGCCATGCACCATCTGAAGGAGCTCGTTCGCAACGGCGATGTCGGCGACGATGAAGAGCGGCGCGCGGAGGAGCGCGTGCAGAAGCTCACCGACGAGCACGTGTCGAAGATCGACGACATCCTCAAGCGCAAGGAAGCGGAGATCATGGAGGTCTGAGAGGCCTCCTCGCCGTGAGCCTCCTGACAAAACTGAGGACTTTTCGAGCGCTGCGGCCCCTCCCCGAGGGTGAGCTGCCCGAGGTCGCGCGCTCGATCGCCATCACCATGGACGGGAACGGGCGCTGGGCGCGGCGGCGGCGCCTCCCGGTCGCAGCCGGCCACCGGGCCGGTACCCGCGCGCTTCGCCGCACGGTCGAAGCCGCCATCGACCTCGGCGTCGAGTCTCTCTGCGTCTATGCGTTCTCGACCGAGAACTGGTCGCGGCCGGAGGACGAGGTCGACGCGCTCATGGCGATCTTCGTCGAGACGATCGAGCGCGAGCTGCCCGATCTGAAGCGTCAGGGTGTGCGCACGCGCTTCATCGGCCGCCGCGACCGTGCGACACCCGAGCTCAAGGCGAAGATGTCCGCCCTCGAGGAGGAGACGGGCACAAACGAGCGACTGCAGCTCTGGATCGCCTTCGACTACGGCGGACGGGCCGAAATCGTCGAAGCGACCCGCCGTATCGTCGAGGAGGGGCTCGACTCGCGGGACGTCGACGAGAACGCGATCGCATCGCGGCTCTACGCGCCCGAGATGGCTGAGCCCGACCTCCTCATCCGCACCTCGGGGGAGCTACGGGTCTCCAACTTCCTCCTCTGGCAGCTCGCGTACACGGAGCTCGTCTTCGTCGACACGCTCTGGCCTGACTTCGGCGAGCGCCACCTGCGGCAGGCGCTCGCGGAGTACGCCGGCCGCCGCCGCCGCTTCGGCGGCAGATGAGCCCGTTCCTCTCGCGCATCGCCGTCGTCGCCGCGGGGCTTCCGATCGTGCTCGGAAGCGCGTACCTGGGGGGCTGGTTCCTGCTCGCCCTTGCCGCCGCGGGGGGCCTGGTCGCCCTGCACGAGTTCTACCGCCTGGCGCGTCCACTGCGCCCGCTCGTCCTGGCCGGATACGGTGGGGCGATCGCGGGACTTCTCGGCGCCGAGGTCGGCGGGGCCGCGTGGATGCTCGGCGCGTATCTGCTCACGTTCGTGCTTGCATTCGTCTTCGCCGCGGTCTCGGAGACGCGCCAGTCGACGACGGTTGCGATCGCGGCCACCATCCTCGGCGCCGGCTGGATCGGGCTCGGCCTGGGGCACCTGATTCTCATCCGCGGATTCGATCCCAATGGTCGGCTCGCCGCCATCACCGTCCTCCTGATCGTGTTCGTGTCAGACAGCGTCGCGTTTCTCGCCGGGCGCATCGCGGGGCGGCACCGGATGACGCCGGTGGTCTCACCCGGGAAGACGTGGGAGGGGTTCGCGGCCGGGGCGGTGGCGGGTGTCTTCACGAGCTTTCTCGCCCTGTACAAGGAGGAACTCTTCGACGAGACCTGGCGCTCGCTCGTCCTCGGCGCGGTGGTGGTCGCTGCGGCGACCCTCGGCGACCTGTTCGAATCCCTCGTCAAGCGGGATCTGGGCACGAAGGACACGGGGCGGATCCTCCTCGGCCACGGCGGTGTCCTCGACCGCATCGACTCGCTCCTGTTTGCCGCCCCGGCCGCCTACTTCACCCTCCTCGCCCTCGGCCACGTCTAGAACAGACATGCCAGGGGTCAGACCCCGGTCATGTCCCAAGAGGCCTTGTCCGGGTGCCAGGCACCGAGCCGCGGCCCGAACGGACGGCTCCAGCCACGAATCGCGCACGCGTAGCGGGAGTCCTGGGTTGCACGGCGTAGGCGCTTGGCCGGAAACGACATGTCCCGGTGCTAGGCACCGGACATGTCCCCGCCGTCCGGAAGGGCCATAGCCGGGGTCTGACCCCGGCCATGGCCGGCGAGGACGGGGGAGTGGCGCCTCTAGACTGAATCTGATGAAAAAGGTTGCACTTCTCGGCGCCACCGGGTCGATCGGCAGCCAGGCGCTCGAGATCATCGCGGCGCATCCGGAGCTCGAGCTGGCGGCGGCGGCATCCGGCTCGCAGCCGATCGACGGGCTCGCGCCGCTTACGCAGGTCGGCGGCGATTTGACCGCCCTCCTCGAGGAGGCGCAGCCCGACGTCGTCCTGAACGCGGTCGTCGGTTTTGCCGGCCTACCGGCGACCCTCTGGGCGCTCGAGCGCGGGGTCGACCTGGCCTTGGCGAACAAGGAAAGCCTCGTGGCCGCCGGTGAGCTCGCACTCGCGGCCCAGGAGCGGGGAGGAGGGCGCATCCTACCCGTCGATTCCGAGCACTCGGCCGCGTTCCAGCTCCTCGAGGAAACGGAGCCCGAGAGCGTCGACTCCCTCGTTCTCACGGCGTCCGGGGGGCCCTTCCGTGGACGCTCGCGCGCCGACCTCGCCGGGGTGTCGCCCGCCGAGGCGCTCGCGCACCCGACCTGGAACATGGGGCCGAAGATCACGGTCGACTCCGCGACGCTCATGAACAAGGGTCTCGAGCTGATCGAAGCCCATTTTCTCTTCGGCCTTCCCTACGAGCGCATCGAGGTCGTCCTGCACCCGAGCTCGATCGTGCACGCGCTGGTCCGTTTCCGTGACGGCGCGGCACTGGCCCACCTCGGCTACCCCGACATGCGCGTGCCGATCTCCTACGCGCTCACCTACCCGGAGCGCGCAGCTACGCCGCTTGCTCCGCTCGACCTTGCCTCCGGGCTCATCCTCGAGTTCTCGGCACCGGACGAAGACGCGTTCCCGTGCCTCGCGCTGGCGCGCGCGGCCGGGGAGGCGGGCCGCACGGTGCCCTGCATCCTGAACGCGGCGAACGAGGTCGCGGTCGCGACCTTCCTCGACGGGCGCCTGCCGTTCCTCGGCATTCCCGAGGTGGTCGAGCGCACGCTCAACGCGATCGATGCGGTCCGCGCAAACGATCTCGACGAGCTGACCGCGGTCGACGCCGAGGCGCGGCGGGTCGCCTCGGCCCTGACTCGGGAGCTCGTGCATTGAACATCGCCGTTGCGATCGGCGGGCTCGCATTCCTCATCGTCATCCACGAGGCGGGCCACTTCGTCGTCGCGCTCGCCGTGCGGATGCGCCCGCGGCGCTTTTACATCTTCTTCCCGCCGCCGCTCGTGAAGCGGGTCCGCAAGGGCATCGAATACGGGATCGGGACGATCCCGCTCGGGGGCTACGTGAAGATCCCGGGGATGCACAAGCCGGCGGCAGGCGACGTCGAAAGCGGGCTGGGGCGTGCTCTCGAGGAGGCGCCGTGGCTCGAAGGCCACATCGAGCCCGTCAAGGCGAGCCTCGAAGGCGGCAGGCTCGAGGAGGCGCGAGCCGGGCTGGCCGATCTGCGCGCCGCCGTCGAGCGCGCCACGCTCTCCGAGCCGGCCCGCCGCGCCTCCGAGCGGACGCTCACCGAGCTCGACGACGGTCTCTCGGCCGACGCCTACTGGCGCGCGCCCGTCTGGAAGCGCGTCGCTGTCATCCTCGCGGGCCCGGGGACGAACCTGCTCTTCGCCATCGCGCTGCTGGCCGTCGTCTTCATGCTGGGCGTCCCGAATGCAGTGTTGCCGACGATCAGCAAGGTCGACCCGGGCACGCCGGCTGCGGCTGTCCTCGAACCCGGAGACCGAATCGTTGCGATCGACGGGAAGGCCGTCGCACCGGAACAGATCGCGCAGCGTATTCGCGCCAGCAAGGGTCGCACGCTGAGCGTGACCGTAATCCGCGACTCCCGCCGCGTGACGATTGAAGCGAAGCCTGTGCTGAGCGAGGGCGCGTACCGGCTCGGCTTCGTCCTCTCGCTCGAGTACAAGAAATACGGCCCGCTGGCTGCGATAGGGCTCGCCGGCGGGCGAACGTGGGAGGTGACCAAGGCCATCGGCGCCTCACTCGGCCGCATCGTCACCGGGGCCGGGCGCAAAGACGTGGCCAGCCCGGTCGGGATCGTCCAGGCCTCGAGCCAGACGCTCGAGGTCGGCTTCCGCGAGTACCTGGGCGTCCTCGCTCTCATCTCCCTCTCGCTTGCTCTCCTGAACCTGCTCCCGTTCCTCCCCCTGGACGGCGGCCATATCGCGTTCTCGCTCGCGGAGGGAATTCGGGGGCGGGCCATCTCGCGGGAGGCCTACGAACGCGCGTCGGCCATCGGCATCGTGCTCGTCCTTTTCCTCTTCTTCATCGGCCTTTCGAACGACGTGGGTCGCTTGAGGGGAGGCTAGACTCCTTCCGATGGCGAGCGAGCGTCAACTCAAGGTCGGCAACGTCCCGATCGGGGGCGGAGCGCCCGTCGTCGTCCAGTCGATGACGCTCACGTACACGCACGACGTCGACGCGACCATCGAGCAAATCGCCCGCCTGGCCTCGGCCGGCTGCGAGGTGGTACGCGTAGCTGTCCCCAAGAACGAGGACGCCGAGGCCCTCGGCAAGATCGTCTATCTGAGCCCGATGCCGGTGATCGCGGACATCCATTTCAACGCCTCGCTCGCGCTGAAGGCGATCGACGCCGGCGTGGCCGCCGTGCGGATCAACCCCGGCAACATCGGCGGCCCCGACAAGGTGGCCATGGTGGTCAAGGCGGCGAAGGCGAAGGGCATCCCGATGCGGATCGGTGCCAACTCGGGGTCACTGCCGAAACACCTGATCGAGCTGGCCCAGCAGGACACGGCGGCGGCCCTCGTGGAGGAGGCGCTCGAACAGGTGCGCCTGCTCGAGTCGCTGGACTTCTACGACTTCAAGATCTCCGTCAAGTCGAGCTCGGTGCCGACGATGATCCGCGCCTACCGGATGCTCTCGCAGCGGGTTCCGTATCCCCTTCACCTGGGGGTCACCGAGGCCGGGCCGCCCGCGACGGGATCGGTCAAGAGCGCAATCGGAGTCGGCTCTCTCCTCATGGACGGGATCGGCGACACGATCCGCATCTCACTCACGGCCGACCCGGTGAAGGAGGTCGAGGTCGCCTGGGAGATTCTCAAGGCGCTCGGTCTGCGTGAGCGCGGGCCGGTCATGATCGCCTGCCCCTCCTGCGGGCGCGACAACGTCGGCGTCGAGAAGCTCGCCGAGGTCGTCGAGCAGCGTCTGAAGACCTATCCGCAGGCCTTTGAAGTCGCCGTCATGGGCTGCGCCGTGAACGGGCCCGGTGAGGCGGGCGACGCCGACTTCGGGATCGCCGGCGGGCGCGACACGGGCTTCATCTACGCCCACGGGCGCGTGCTCAAGAAAGTCTCTTCCGACATCCTCGTCGACGAGCTCTTCCACGAGATCGACCAGTGGATCGAGGGCGGGATGGAGCGCCCCAAGCGGCTCAAGCTGGCGAAGCCGGCGGCGCTTCTCATGGCCGAAGCGGCCCAGCGCCCGTCGTAACCATATGAGAGCCTCCGAGCTCTTCATTCCCACCCTGCGGGAGGATCCCGGCGATGCCGAGGCGATCAGTCATCGCCTGCTCGTGCGCGGGGGCTTCATCCGCCAGGTGGCCGCCGGCCTCTGGACGTTCCTCCCACTCGGCTGGCGCGTGCACGAGAAGATCGTGCAGATCGTCCGCGAGGAGATGAACGCGATCGGCGCGCAGGAGATGTTCATGCCCGTCGTCACGCCGGCCGAGCTCTGGCAGGAGTCGGGCCGCTACCGGATCCCCGAGCTCTGGAAGATCGAGGACCGCCTGGGCCGTCCGTTCGTCCTCGCCATGACGCACGAGGAGACGGTCACCTTCCACGCGCGGGAGATCAGGTCCTATCGCGAGCTGCCGCAGATGCTCTACCACTTCCAGACGAAGGTGCGTGACGAGCCGCGGCCCCGCGGAGGCCTCTTGCGCGTCCGAGAGTTCGTCATGAAAGACTCGTACTCGTTCGACCGCGACGAGGAGGGGCTCGAGCGGAGCTTCCGTCTCCACGAGCAGGCCTACCACAAGATTTTCGACCGTTGTGGACTCGAAGTGATTGCGGTGCAGGCGGAGTCGGGAATGATGGGTGGGAGCGAGTCAGTCGATTTTCTCGCCCCTTCCGGCTCCGGGGAGAACACGCTCGTCACGTGCGAGAACGGCGATTACGCGGCGGATCTCGAGATCGCCCGCGGCGTCCCGCGCGCGCCCGAGTTCCCCGAGCGGCTGGACGCTCCCCAGGACGTGGAGACTCCCGGCGTGACGACCATCGAGGGGCTGGCCGAGTTCCTCGGCGTCGACCCCGCCGCGACCTCGAAGGCCATGCCGGTCGTGAACGGCGACGGCACGCTCGTCCTCGGCCTCGTGCGCGGAGACGACCGCCTCGACGAGGCGAAGATGGCCGCGGTGGTGGGCGCCGGCTTCCGCCTCGCGACCGAGGGCGAGATCCAGCGTGCCTTCGGTGCCGAGCCCGGCTCGATTGGGCCGGTGGGCTTCTCGGGAGAGATCCTCGCCGACGAGACGCTCCGCGATGGGCAGTTCGTCACCGGCGCGAATCGCACCGGACACCACCTTCGCGGTGTCGAGCACGGCCGTGACTTCCAGGCTCGTTTCGCCGACATCCGCCAGCCGAAGGAAGGAGACAGCTGTCCGAAGTGCGGCGGGCGCCTGCGCTTCCAGGTGGCGGTCGAAGTCGGCCACATCTTCAAGCTGGGGACGTTCTACTCCCAGCCGCTCGGCGCGCGCTTCCTCGACGAGGACGGACAGGAGAAACCGATCCTCATGGGCAGCTACGGCATCGGCCCGGGCCGGATTCTCGCCGCAGCCGTGGAGCAGAACTACGACGAGCGCGGCATCGCCGGGTGGCCCCAGGGGATCGCGCCGTACGACGTCCACGTTGTCGTTCTCCCAGGTCTCGAGGACGAAGGGAATCGCGTCGCCGACGCGCTTGGTGCCGAGGGCCTCGAAGTGCTTCTCGACGACCGCGACCAGCGGGCGGGGGAGAAGTTCGCGGACGCGGATCTGATCGGTTGCCCGGTGCGCGTCACCGTCGGCAAGAAGACGCTCGATGACGGGGCCGTCGACGTCCTCGTCCGCAGAGGTCGAGACGAGGAGCGCATTGAGGTGGGCAAAATGGGCGCGCGCGTGAAAGAGTTGGTCTTTCATGGCTCGTAAGCGGCGATTCTCGAACGAGCCCTTCGGCACGACGATCCAGGCGCTCATGACCGAGCGCGGGACGACGTACCGGGCGCTGGCGGAGCGAACCGGCCTTTCGGCCGGCTACCTGAACCACCTCGTGCACGGGAACCGCCCGGTGCCCTCGAACGACGTCATCGCCACCCTCTCGAAGGCGCTGCGGGTCGAGCCCGAGCACTTTCGCGAGTACCGCATCCGAGTCATCACACAGCGGCTCGAGGCGATGCCCGACCTCGTCGACCGCCTCTACAAGCGCATCAGGAGCTAGCCAGACTCACACTGCCACGGGGCGTGGCGCAGCCATCGCTAGCGGTTGACGACGCTTAGTCAGCCAAATTAGGCTCCTCTTTGCGGCCGGACGCCATCGGGGCGTCCGATCAACAAGGGGAGGCACACAATGGGCAAGAAGTTCGCGGCTGCGATCTGCGCAGCCGTTGTCGCGGGCCTGAGTACCGGCGCCGCTCTCGCCGGCGAGGTGGCGGGCCCTCCGGGGACTCCGGGCGTTGCTTTTTCCGGTTCCGGCAAAAGCACCGGGGCACCCGAACACGCCAGTTCGATCTGCGCCTTCAACGGGTTGAATGACATGAACCCGGACCAGGGTCAAATCGACAGCTTCGTTCAAACTCCGCATAACCAGGGGTCTCCTGGGGACGCGGGCCACGGAACCTGCGCGGGGGGAACCAACCCGCGGCTCTAGTAACGAAAGCAGGAGATTGGCCCCGGCTCCGAGTGCCGGGGCCAATCTTTCTAGGTTTGGCTTGGCGCAGATGACGGCGAGCGCAAGCCGTGCGTCGACGTGCGTCAGGTGGGCGTGTCCTTGTCCCCGGGACGGCTTCTGCTTCGTGCCAAGCTTCGGGCCACGAAGTTGAGTGTTCAGGCTGCTGATGAGGTCGCCGCTCTGGGCGCCGCTGATCGAGTTGACGACGAGCCGCCCGCTCAGTGGGAGGAGGACCCGTGGGTCCCATCTCCTGTGCCAGCCGCGCCGCACGACGAAGCCGGTCGGCTGGAACTGCATGGGAGCTGAACCTCCTATGCCGCGCCCCCGGGCGTGACAGCGCCGCGGGGGCATTTGCGTTGTCGCGTCGACGTATATCGGTCGCGTGTCCCGCGCGTGTCCCGGCGGCGCTTCGCTACCTGCCGCTAAGAAGGACACCGGCAAGAAATCCGGCCGCGCTGGCCTCTAAGAGTGAGAGCGATCACTACCGCTTGGGGAGGCGTGGAAAAGTCTGGCCACGACGATGAGTATCTGTACGTGTTCGACGCGGACGCCGGGGGCTGGGCGGAGCGCGAGCGGGAGCGCGATCTGATGGCCGTGCTCGTTGAGGCCGCGCACTTGAAGAGCGCCGCCCGGGCATGGTATCGCCGCCGAGCGGCAACGCCGCCAACGCGCCGTACGCCTCCCCTCGACGCTTGACGATCTGCAGGGGCGGGCTCCGGATAGCGGCCGGGGAAGCAGTCTCGACCGCTTTCGGATTCGATGCAGTTCTCGGCGATAGTGCGAGCCCTTGCCTCTACAAGCGCATTCGCGGATAGGCGCTACACTCGGTGTCGCACGGGGCGTGGCGCAGCCTGGTTAGCGCGCCAGTCTGGGGGACTGGAGGTCCCCGGTTCAAATCCGGGCGCCCCGACTAAGAGAAAGCCCCGCAGTTGCGAGGCTTTCGTCTTTCGCTTCCGAGACGCGTCACGGATTTCGAGTCCGCAATCAGTCCCTAAACGACTAGCACGGGGCGCTTGAAATACGCGGTCATATCGCTGACGGCTACAAGCTCCCAGCCTGATTCGCCCAGGGTTCTTAGCTCATCCTCACTGAGCTTGCGCACGTCGATCATCCTGTGTTCCCAGCGCTGCCCCGTCCAGGGAGCGTCTGCCTCCGTGGAGTTCATTTCTGTTCTGCCTTTCTTTCCGTGTCT
>DASXRO010000072.1:0-4607 GCA_036506555.1 Gaiellaceae bacterium | reverse complement strand
CGTCAAGGATCTCGTCGTTCATCCCTCGCAGCGCGGCCGAGGGCTGGGCACCGCGCTCCTGCGTCACACGTTTCGGTATTTCAAGGATCGCGGCTTTCCACAGGTCACGCTGAAGACGGACTCGCTGAACACCTCCCGCGCTTGGCGGCTCTACGAGCGCGAGGGAATGCGGAAGACCAGAACCTACGACATCTTCGAGAAGGAGCTCTAGGCCGCGGACGAGTCCGTCTGCCAGAGCGAGAAGGCGTTCCCCTCGGGATCCTTGCAGGCCGCGAACCACCCCATGCTCGGCACCGGCATCTTGTCCTCCGCCTGGCCTCCAAGCTCGCGCACCTTGGCGACCTGTGCATCGATGTCGTCGACGCCGAAATAGACTCTCAGGCCTCGCGCGTCGGACTCGGGCGAAAAGATCGCGGCGCCCTGGCCTTCACCCAGGTCCACCATGCGGTAGTCCATCCCCTCCATCGGTTGGGAAAATTGCCAGCCGAAGAGCGACTCGAAGAAGCTCTGCTCTCCGTCGGTATCACCAGCAGGGAACTCCACGTGAACGACGCGTGCTGCCATGTAGCGGCTCCTTTCCTAGAGCGTGATCTCTGTAACTCCGACGAATGCCGCGCGCTCGCGGTTAGCCCGCCAATCCTCGTAGACGGCCACCGCGACGGCAAGATCCTGCACGGCGAGACCGGTCGAGTCGAAGACGGTGATCTCGTCGTCATCGCGTCGACCTTCCTCTTCGCCCAGGAGAACCCGGCCCAGCTCTGCAACATCTTCGCGCCTGAGCGTCCCGTCGACCGCGGCGCGGCCGATGTCGCCGTTGTGGCTCGCCTGCTCCCATTCGTCGCAGACGACCCGGGCGCGCAGCAGTTCCTCGACCGCGATCTCGGCCTTTCCGGGCCCGTCGGCCCCCATGAGGCTCGCGTGCTGCCCGGGGCGGAGCGATCCCGGGGGAAAGAGGATCTCGCCGCCCGGCGTGACGGTCGCCACGATGTCTGCACCGAGCGCCTCGTCCCGGTTCGAGGCGACAGAGGCGTTCGAGCCGAGTTCCGCCGCGAGAGCGTCCGCCTGTCCCGGGCGCGCATCCCAGAGGAGGACCGGACGTCCTCGCGCGCTGAACGTGCGCGCAACCGCTCTTCCGTTGACGCCGCAGCCGACGACGGCTGCCGGGCTCGGCGTGCCCCGCGCGAGCGTCTCCGCGGCGAGCACGGCGGCTGCGCCCGTGCGCAGGGCAGTGACTGCTCCTGCGTCCAGAATCGCCCGCAGCTCTCCCGTTGCCGCGTCGGAGAGGAGGACGACCCCGGCCACGGTCGGCAGTCCGCGCTCAGGATTCCGGGGAAACGAGGTGACCCACTTCAGCACGGCGTAGCCGGCGCCCGACGCGGGCATGGCGCGGAAGTCTCCGTCGGGCGGCGCGGGCAGGTACACCTTCGAAGGCATGAACCACTCGCCGCGTGCGTGGGCCACAAACGCCCCACGCACGGCTTCCAGCGCGGCTGCCGGGTCGAGAGCGGCGTCGACGTTGGCGGCAGCGAGGAACGGTACGCTCACGAGCGAGGATCATGGCAGCGGCCGTCACCATCTGCGACGTCGGGCCGCGCGACGGCCTTCAGAACGAAGAGCAGACGCTGGATCCTTCGGTGCGCGCCGAGCTCGTCAACCGGCTGGCAGCCGCCGGGCTGCCGAAGGTCGAGGCAGTCAGCTTCGTCAGCGCGGAGCGGGTGCCCCAGATGGCCGGAGCGGAGGAGGTCGTCGCGGGGATCGAGCGGCGCGACGGCGTGGCGTACGCGGGCCTCGTCCTCAACGAGAAAGGCTACGAGCGCTTCGCCGCCACCGGGCTCGACGAGCTCCATTTCACCCTCGCGGCGACGGAGGCCTTCAACCGGCGTAACGCGAACCGCTCGATCGACGAGTCGGTCGAAGAGTTGGCGCGTATCCGGACCGACAGCCCCGTGAGCGTCTCCATCTCGGTCTCGTTCGGCTGCCCGTTCGAAGGTGAGGTCGATCCTCAGAGGGTTCTGCGGCTGGCGGAGCGTGTGACGGAAGCGGGCGCCGACGAGGTTCTGTTCGCGGACACGATCGGAGTGGGGGTTCCGCGGCAGGTACGGGAGCTCCTCGGGGGTGCGAGCGGGCTGGGCGTGCCGGTCGGCCTGCATCTGCACGACACGAGGAACACCGCCCTCGCGAACGCCTACGCGGCGCTCGAGGCGGGCGCCACGGTGTTCGAAGCCTCCGTGGGCGGACTCGGGGGCTGTCCGTTCGCCCCGCGCGCCACGGGGAACGTTGCGACCGAGGATCTCGTTTACCTGTTCCACGGTGAAGGCCTCGAGACCGGCATCGATCTCGACGCGCTTGTCGGCGTGGCCGAATGGCTGGAGGGCGTCCTGGGCCGGCCGCTTCCCGGCCGCGTCTACCGCGCAGGCCCTGCGGTCGCGGGTTAGCCCGCGCCGGCCGTCGCTGGCGGGAAACCGACCAAGCCGGCCACCGTCGCGGTCAGACCCCGCCGCGTCCGGCGCTGGCATGTCCAGAAGCGACCTGGGCGTGGCCAAGCTAGTCACCGTCGGGGTCAGACCCCGGCGTGTCCCGGGCGGGCATGTCCCGGAACAGGCTTTGGGATGGTGAGCCGATTTCCGCGCCCCGCCCGAGAGCGAGCTTGCATACTGACGTGGCCGCCTCGGACGCTGTGTGGGGTCAGACCCCGGTGGCAGATTTAGCCACGGCTGGTCGGGACGAGGTAGAACCACCGCGTGCGGCTGCTCAAATCGCGCGCTTCGCTGGGCTCGGGGGCATCGCGCCTTCCGCCTGCCGCGCCCCGGTTGGCCGCCGCCGCGGCGGTCGTCGGGGCTGCTGCCTTCCTCCTGGCGCGCCTCGCGCCCGACGTCCACGGGAAGCCGCTCTTCGAGGACGAGGCCGTGTCGGGCCTGATCGGCGCGCGGCCTCCGTGGGAGATCCTCGTGACGACGCTCTGGGACCGCGGCGGAGCGCCTCTGCACTTCCTCCTCGTGCACGTCGCCTTCAGCTTCGACGAATCCCCGAGCGCTCTTCGGTGGCTCTCCGTCGTCTTCGCGTTCGCGACCGTTGGGCTCTGCTACGACCTGGGACGGCGGCTCGAGGGACGCGTGGCCGGGGTGGCGACTGCGGTCGTGGCCGCATGCTCCGGGATGCTGGCTGTCTACGGGAGCTTCGGGCGCATGTACGCGCTCCTCGCCTTCGCCGCGGCGCTCGCGGCCGACCTCTTCGTCCGCGCGCTCGACCTGCGGACGCCACGCGCGGTGGCCGCAGCGGCCGCAGCCGCGTGGCTCCTCCCTGCCGTGCATCCCTATGGGGGGATCGTCGTCGCAATCGAAGCTGTCATCGCGCTGGCGCTCTGGCGCGGCCGTCCGCTGCGGGCGGCGATCCCCGTCCTGGTCATCGGCCTGGCCATGTTGCCCTTCGCGGTCGCGGACCTTCGCCTGGCGAACCGCTTCGAGGTCAGCTCCGGCTCCTCCCGACGGCTCGCCACGCGCGACGAGGCGTGGAACCAGCTCACAGACGCAGTCCGCGGATTCGCCGGCGGGGCAGGCTGGACCTTCGGAGTCTTCCTGGTGCTCGCGGTCGCCGGGGCCCTCTTGCTTGCGCGCCGGCGGCCGGCCTTCGTCGCGTGGGGACTCGCGGCGCTCATCCTGCCGCCGCTCCTCTCCAGCCTCGTGCACACGGGAAGGGCTCCGGATCTCTCGCCGCGCCACCTGATCTTCGCGCTGCCATTCTGGGCGGCCTTCATCGGGACGGCGGTGGCCCGCGCGCCCGCCCGCATGGTCGTCCTCGTCGCCGTCGCCGTTCTCGCCGGGATCTCGCCCCAGGGGATCCACGACCCCCGCTCGATCACGTACACGGCGACGCTCGGCACCGAGGAAGCGCTCGCCGCGCCCTCGGCCTGGCTGAGGGCGCGCGTCCAGGTGAATGAGGTGCTCTACCCGTACTCGTCGGTTTTTCTCGCGGCGCTGCCCGAAGCAGGGAAGGCAACCGCGCTACCGCGCGCTCAGTCAGGCCCGATCCTCGACGCTCTCGACCGTCTCGACTACCCCGTCGCCCGGATCTTCGTCGCCATCCCTACCGGACGGACGAGACTCTCGTCTGCCGCGTTGGAGGAATACCCGGTCGCCCACTTCCGGAGCTGGGTCCTGGTCGAGCTTCGAGGGGAATTCACCGACGCCGCCTCGGTGCTGGCTGCGATCGCGAAAGCGCTCGTCGCAGCCCGAGACGGATTACAGCCGCCTGTGCCGGAACCTCTCGCCGGCTGGTTCGGGCTCAACGTCGACGTCCTCTGCAAATCCCTTCGCGAACTCGGCTCCGAATGTGTTAGTGAATAGCATGCTCCGCCGGGCACTCGCCTTCCTCGGCGTCCTCGCCGGCCTCTGGGCCGTCTGGGAGGGCTACAAGGCGTTCGGGGAGGCCGGCGCGAATAGGCGCACGATGCTGGTAGGGGCGGGGCCTGCCCCGCCCCTACAATGACCCTTCCGAGCCAAGGAGGGAGGATGTCCGTTCTGATCAAGGGTGGACGCGTCGTCACCGCCGACGAGGATCGCGTCGCAGACGTCTTCATCGAGGGTGAGACGGTCTCTCAGATCGGTGAG
>DASXRO010000071.1:0-2584 GCA_036506555.1 Gaiellaceae bacterium | reverse complement strand
CCATGCGCTGGCTGTCTGGGACGGTCTGCGGAACAGCTCGATCCGGACGATCGGATTCCGTACCGAGCTGAACGCCGGCTTCGCCGCCGACGGATACGCCCGCACGAAGGGCTCGCCCGCCGTGCTCCTGCTCTCGACGGGCCCAGGCGCGCTCGTCTCCCTTGCGGCGCTCATGGAGGCCGCGAGCGCCCACGTCCCCGTCGTTGCGATCGCAAGCCAGATCCCCCGCGACCTGATCGGGCAAGGCCGCGGCTATCTCCACGAGCTCGACGACCAGCTTGCGTCGTTCTCCCCGGTCGTGAAGTGGGCCGCCCGGGCAACGTCCGCCGAAGAGGTTCCCGAGCTGCTGAGCAACGCCTGGGCCACGGCCCTTCGTCCGCCGAGCGGGCCCGCGTTCGTCGAGATCCCTGTTGACTTGCTCACCGAAGAGACTGACGTCTCTTCGGTGAAGGCGCTCGCCGCGATTTCACCGGACCCGGCCGTTCCTCCTCGCACAGTTGAAGAGGCGGCACGGCTACTGAACGAGTCCGAGCGGCCGGTGATCTGGGCGGGAGGCGGCGTGCTGCGCTCCCATGCGTGGGAGGAGCTCGCGGAGCTCGCGCGGGCGCTCGATGCTCCAGTGGCCACGACCTACATGGGCAAGGGGGCGTTTCCGGCCGACGACCCGCTCTCACTCGGCTCCGCATGCGACGAGGGCGCCTTCAAGGAGGTCCTCGAGAACGCCGACGTGGTTCTCGCGGTCGGCACGGAGCTGGGCGCAGAGACGACTGCGCAATACCAGCTGGCCCTGTCGGGGAAGCTTGTGCAAATCGACGCTGCGAGGGAGCGCATCGGCTCGACGTACCCGGCGCTCGCTCTCGTCGGCGACGCCAAGTGGACGCTGAGCGCGCTCCTCCCTCACGTCGAGCCCAACGCCCGCGAGGGGGCCTCGAGGGCCGGGCTCGCCCGGGAGCGGATCGAGAACGGCCTCGCCGAGCAGGACCGGCAGCTCGAGCGCGGTCTCCTAGAAACCATCCGCGCCGCGGTTCCCCCCCAAGCCGTAACCGCCTGGGACATGACCATCCTTGCCTACTGGGCGGCCGCCCACTTCCCGATCACGAAGCCGCGGCGCTTCCTCTACCCCCTCGGATCCGGCACGCTCGGCTACGCGTGGCCGGCGGCCTTAGGGGCGTCGGCGGCCGGCTCGCCCACGCTCGCGGTCGTCGGCGACGGCGGCTTCCTCTACGGGATCCAGGAGCTGGCGACGGCGCGCCAGCACGGCCTCGACACGGTCGTGCTCGTGGTCGACGACGGCGGCTACGGGATCCTGCGGGAGTACCAGCGCGACTCCTTCGGGGAGACGACCGCCGTCGACCTGGCCGAGCCGGACTTCGTCGCGGTGGCGGAGGCCTTCGGCGTACCGGCCGAGCGGACGACTCCCAAGGAGCTGGGCGAGGCGCTCGAGCGGGCGTTCGCTCAGGAGGGACCGGGGCTCGTCCATCTTCCCGTCCTGCTGCGCATGTGGGCCCCCACCTCGTGACCGACTGGAGCCAGCTCGTGCGACCCTCCCTCCTCGGGGTCGATCCGTACCGTCCCGGCCCGAGCGTCGACGAGCTGAAAGAGAGCTACGGCTTGCAGGACCTCGTCAAGCTGAACTGGAACGAGGGCTTGCTCGGCCCGTTTCCCAATGTTCGAGACGCGGTGCTCGGGGAGCTCGACCGGGCGTGGATGTACCCCGAGCACGCCTATTCGGACTTCCGAGAGGCCGTCGCCGCCTGGCTCGGAACGCGACCCGAGCTGATCGTCCCGAGCCACGGGATCCAGGCCCTCATCACCACGGTCGCGCACGCTTTTCTCGATCCCGGAGACGCGGTGGTCGTGCCGAGCCCGACCTACGGCCTCTACGCCCAGGTCTCCACCGCGGCAGGCGCACGGGTCGAGCGAGTCCCCGGCCGAGCGCATCGCCACGACGTCGAAGCCCTCGCGGACGCGGCCGGGCGGGTCGGAGCGCGGCTGATCTGGCTCTGCGACCCGAACAACCCGACGGGCTCGCTGGTGACCCGTGACGAATGGGAGGCGCTTCTCACCGAGCTGCCGGAGCGCTGTGCCGTTGTCGTGGATGAGGCCTACGCCGAATACGTCCACCCGGAGAGAAGGCTGCGCCGCGAGGCCGATGTCGAGGCCGGCCGGCCCGTGATCGTCCTGCGCAGCTTCTCGAAGATCTTCGGCCTGGCGGGCTTGCGACTCGGCTACGCGGTCGTCGACGAGTCGCTTGCGCCCTTCCTCGACGTCGTCCAGGAGCCTTTCAACGTCAATCGCGCGGCGCTCGCCGCCGGGCGCGCGAGTCTCCGGCAGCCGGAACTGGTGGACGAGCGGCGCCTGGAAAACGAGCACGCCCGGGAGACGCTCGCCCGCCGTCTACGCGGGCTCGGGCTCGAAACGATTCCCTCCGAGGCGAACTTCTTGCTCGTCCGCGTGGACACGGACGATCTCGCACTCGCCGAGGAGCTCGTTCGCCGAGGGCTCCTGATCCGTCCGGGGCACGACTTCGGGATGCCCGGCTACATCCGAGCCACGATCGGCCCCGTACCTGTGATGAACCGAC
>DASXRO010000070.1:0-7478 GCA_036506555.1 Gaiellaceae bacterium | reverse complement strand
TCCTGGGGACGCGCCCCTACCTGCGACTACCTCCACTGCCCGAAGAATCTTTGCTCAAGATCGGACCACCTCCTTTCCGTGGTGGTCCGACTATAGCGGCTCGGTCAGGACGACCGAAAGCTCCAAACCGCGGTCGAGCGGCACCGTCGTCGAGACGAGCGTCGGGTCGCTCTGTCGGGCTCGGACGTATGCCTCGAGCTCCTCGGGGTGGGAGAGAACATTGTCCGCCACGACCAGCCCACCCGGCTCGAGCATGGGACGGGCTAGCTCGAAATAGCGCTCGTAGTCATCCTTCTCGCCGTCGAGGAAGACGACGTCGAAGACATCGTCGATCATGGGAAGAAGCTCGACCGCGTCCCCCTCCAGGACCTCGACCCAGTCTTCGAGACCCGCCTCACGGACGTTCTCGCGCCATTTCGCCGCTGTTTCCAGGTTGCGCTCGATCGAGACGACGCGGCCGCCGAGGTAGCGAACGCCCGCGCCGAGCCAGATGCTCGAGGAGCCGTGCGAGCCCCCGATCTCCAGCACCTCACAGGCGGTCTGGGGCGCGACGAGGGAGAAGAGGAACTGTCCGGTCGTCGGCGCGACCGCCCGCATGCGCTGCTCGGACGGAAGGCCGCGCTCGCGCTCTTCCGCGTCCGCGCGCGCGAGCCGGTCGAGCACCCGCCGCACCCGATCGTCGAGCACGTCAGGTTCGAGGATCGGTCTCGACGGCGATGCGCTCCGCCTCGCCGGTGAACTTCTCGACGACGGCGAACCGGTCGGTCTCACGGATGACGCGCTCGACGCCGATCACGTCGTGCCCGGGCGCGATGACGAAGTGCGTGGGCTCGGCCCGCACCTCCTCGTACTCGGCCAGTGTCAGCCTCACCGGCTGCGTGCAGTCGTCGTCACCGCACTCGCAGAGGAAGTCCGAGAGCGAGCCGCTGCCGAGCTCCTCGTTGACCTCCTCGATGCGCTCGTTCACCTTGCGGAAAAGCGCTTCGTTCTCGGCGACCCTCTGCTGCCTCGAATCCACGAGCCGCGATTCTAGGGGACTTTGACCCGCACGAAGCCCTCCTCGACGACCACCTCGAAGGTGTCCACGGGCAGGTACGCGGGAAGCGAGAGCGGTCGGCCCGTGCGCAGGTCGAACTCCGACCCGTGGCGCGGACAGATGACGACTAGGCGCTCAGGATCGAAGTCGCCCTCGGCCAGCGGCCCGTCGTCGTGCGAGCAGCGGTCCTCGATGGCGTAATACTCACCCCCGAGGTTGTAGACGCCGATCGCAAGCTCGCCCGCGCGCACGATCTTCACCTCCCCGGGCGGCAGTTCCTCCACGGGGCAGACCGTGAGGTCGGCTACTTGAGCTCCAGATCCTCGGCGAGCCCCGCCCACTCTTCCGGGAGCGGCGTGCCCTTGCCCTTGTGGAGGGCGAGCTTGAGGACGCCGAGCCCGAGCAGCGCGCATTTGAGGCGGATGGGGGTCAGGGGAATCCCGACCTCCTCGAGCAGCTCGTCCCGATCGAGGGCGGCGACCTCCTGCGCGGTCCGGCCCCTGACCATCTCCATGAGCATCGACGTCGCCGCCTGGCTGATCGCACAACCGCGGCCGCGGAACTTCACGTCTTCGATCTTGTCGCCGTCGAAGGAGACGAAGATGGAGACCTCGTCGCCGCAAAGCGGGTTCATCCCCTCGGCTTCGACGTCCGCGTCCTGGATCACGCCGTGGCCGCGCGGGTTCTTGTAGTGGTCGAGGATGACCTCGCGGTAGAGGGAGTCCATCTCGCTCATGCGAAGGTCTGCGTCACCTTGTGGAGCCCTTCGACCAAGCGGTCGATCTCCTCGGGAATGGTGTAGACGTAGAAGCTCGCCCGCGTCGTCGCCGGCACTCCGAGGCGGTGCATGAGCGGCTGGTTGCAGTGGTGGCCCGCCCGAACGGCGACCCCTTCCCAATCGAGGATCTGCGCGACGTCGTGCGGGTGGACGCCCTCGACCTCGAAGGAGACGATGCCCGCCCGGCGCTCGGCCGCCGGGCCGAAGAGGCGGACACCGGGAATCTCGCCCAGGCGGGGGAGCGCATAGTCGAGCAGCTCGTGCTCGTAGCGCTCCAGCGCGTCCAGGCCGATCTCGCTCACGTAGTCGATCGCGGCACCGAGCCCGACCGCTTCGGCAATCGGAGCGGTGCCGGCCTCGAACTTGTGCGGCACCTCGTTCCAGGTCGTCTCCTCGAGCGTCACCTTGCGGATCATGTGGCCGCCGAGCTCGAAGGGAGACATCGCCTCCAGAAGCTCGCGCCGGCCCCAGAGCACGCCGATCCCCGTCGGACCGCACATCTTGTGCCCCGTGAAGCCGAGGAAGTCGCAGCCGAGGGCCTGCACGTCGACCGGCCTGTGTGGAACCGCCTGCGCGGCATCCACGAGCATCAACGCTCCGTGTTCGTGCGCCCAGGTGGTCAAACGCTCGATGGGATTGATCGTGCCGAGCGAGTTCGAGACATAGGTGCAGGCGACGATCTTGAGCCGCCCCCGCGAGGCGAGCGCGTCAAGCTCGTCCAGCTGGAGCTCGCCTTGGTCGTCGACCGGGATCGCGAGGAACTCCGCGCCCGTACGTCCCGCGATGTACTGCCAGGGGACGAAGTTGGAGTGGTGCTCCATCTCCGTCACCAGCACGACGTCGCCCGGGCCGAGGTTGTCGAGGCCCCACGCGTAGGCGACGAGATTCAGCGCCGCGGTGACGTTGCGGGTGAAGAGGATCTCGCGCGACGACTCGGCGTTGACGAACCCGCGGGCCTTCTCGCGCGCCCCCTCGTAGGCCTCGGTCGCGCGTTCGCCGAGGTCGTAGACACCCCGGTGGATGTTCGCGTAGGACGTCTCGTAGAAGGACGTCATCGCATCGAGCACCTGCCGCGGCTTCTGCGAGGAGGCTGCCGAATCGAGGTAGGCGAGCGGCTTCCCGTGGATCTCCTGCTCGAAGATGGGGAAGTCGGCGCGCAATCTGCGCGCGTCGAGCTTCGCTTCGGCAGTGACCGCCACGGACCTATGGTACCGAGCGGCTGCTGGACCTCTCTGCAGGACGCAGCGGGCGCTCGACGTCCTCGAGCCAGCGGAGATGGGTTTCGAGCAACGCGCGGCCGAGACCGTGGACGAGGCGGAGGTAGCGCTTGCGGTGCGGCAACGTCTCTGCCACCGCCTCCGCCACGTCCAGACGAGCTGATGCGTCGGCGATATCGGCCCTCATCGCCTGCAGGCTCTCGAGCACGACACGGTCGTCAACCAGGTCGGCGGCCAGCAGCTTGACGATCGCCTCGTGCTGGATGCGCGGCAAGGTCGCCGGCTCGGCCACCCACGCGCGCAAGGCTTCGCGCCCCTTCTCCGTCAGGGTGTAATGCGTTCGCTCGCGTGTCCGGCCGGGCTCCTTTCGCGCCGCCAGGTAACCGAGCTTCGCGAGCAGCTTCGGTTCGGCGTAGTAATGGCTCTCGGCGGCGGTCCAGTAGATCCGGCCTTGCCGCACTTGCCGCATCATCCGGACGATGTCGTAGGGCCCTGCTCCCCGTTCGCCGACCAGCGTGAGAATCGTGTACGAGAAAGGCGTGAGCTCGTTTCTTGACATAACTCGAGCTCCACGCCGGCGACTCCGTCTTCGCGCCTCGCGGGATCCCGCACGTCTACCGGGTCGAGAGCGAGGAGGCCCGCTGGCTCGCACTCGCAACCCCTGCCGGCTTCGAGGCCTTCGTCCGCGAGGTCGCAGCGGCCGGCTCGGAGGTCGGCCCCGAGGCGCTGACCGAGATCTCCGCGCGCTACGGGATCGAGATACTCGGGCCCGCCCGGCGCGATGCCGAGCTGACGCTATTCGGGGATGCGCGCCTCGAGTGCCGTCTGGAGCGCGTTCCGCACCGGCTCGAGCTCGATGCGGTCGAAGATCTCCTGGTAGAAGCCGCGGACGATGAGGCGCTCGGCCTCGCCGCGTGAGAGGCCGCGGGCCATGCAGTAGAAGAGCTCGTCGCGGTCGACCTGGCTCACCGTCGCGCCGTGCGTGCAGCGGACGTCGTTGGCCTCGATCTCGAGGCCCGGAATCGAGTCGGCGTGCGCGTTCGGTGAGAGCAGGAGGTTGCGGTTCTCCTGGTAGGCGTTCGTCTTCTGCGCGTCCTTCTCGACGCGGATCATCCCGCGCCAGACGGCGGTCGCCTTGTCTCGCAGGGCGCCCTTGAAGGCGAAGTCCGACGTCGTGCTCGGGGCGAGGTGCGACTGGAGCGTGTCGTAGTCGAGGTGCTGAGCGCCGTCGGCGAAGTACGCGCCGGTGACGCGGGAGGTCGCCCCCTGTCCGGCGAGATCGTTCTCGATGCGGATCTTCCCCTTCTTGGAGCCGAAGCCGCCCGCGACCCAGTCGAGCTCGGCGTCGCGGCCCACGCGCGCACGATGCGAGGCGAAATGCCAGGTCTCGCGCGAGAGGTTCTGAATCGAGACGTACTCGAGCTTCGCGCCGTCGCCCACGAAGAGCTCCGTCACCGAGTTCGAATAACCGGGGAGGTCGGGCGAGGCGGAGGCGTGCTCCTCGATCAACGAGAAGCGGCTGCCCTCTTCGCCGACGACCAGGAGGCGCCAGAAGAGCGCGGCATCGGCGACCGAGCCCGTGACGCGGATGTAGAGGGGCTGCTCGAGCTCGATGCCGCGCGGGACCCGGACGAGGAGCCCGTGCTTCCACTCGGCGGCGTTGTGCGCCGCGAACTTCTCGTCGGAGCCGATCAGCGTGCCGAGCAGCTCATGACCCTCGGCGAGCGGCTCGAACACGACGCCCTCGGGCGCCCGTTCGATCTCGATGCCGGCCTCCGAGACGTGCGCCACCGCCGCCGTCTCGATCTCGAGCATGGAGCCCGCCCGCTCGACGGCCTTCGCGCCGTTGGCGCTGAAGCTCTCAGGGTCGAAGCCCTTGAGGTCCGTGAAGCGCCAGTGCTCGTCCTTGGTCGTGGGAAGCGGAAGCTCCCGGTAGCGCGCGAGCGCGTCAGCTCTCACGGGGCGCGTACCTCCTGTGCAGGATGACCGTGTTGCCGTCGGGATCCTTCACGAAGCCCATGTGGCAGACGCCGGTGTCGTGGATCCCGAGCACCTCGGCGCCGGCGGCGCGGACTTCGTCGACCGCGCTTGCGACGTCGTCGACGCGAAGAGCGAAGCCCGCCACGTTCGGAGCGAATTGCTCGCCCTGGCTCTCCGGGTTCCAGAAGGAGAGCGTCACGTTCGACGTCTCGACCTCCCTGTCGCCGTGCAGGCTCGGTGCGAGCCCCAGGACGTCCCGGTAGAAGGCGGTCGCCCTGTCCACGTCACGCGTCGGAACGGTTATGAAGTCGACCTGCTCTACCCGCACGAACTAGCCGACTGAGCCTTCCATCTGCAACTGGATGAGCCGGTTCATCTCGACCGCGTACTCGAGCGGGAGCTCCTTCGTGATCGGCTCGACGAACCCGGAGACGATCATCGCGGCCGCTTCGGCCTCCGTGAGCCCGCGGCTCATGAGGTAGAAGAGCTGCTCCTCGCCGATCTTCGAGACCGTGGCCTCGTGGCCGACGTTGACGTCGTTCTCGTCGATGCGGATGTAGGGATAGGTGTCCGTGCGCGAGTCCTCGTCGAGGATGAGCGCGTCGCAGACGACCTTCGAGCGTGCGCCGACCGCCCCCTTGGCCACCTCGAGCAGGCCGCGGTAACTCGCGCGGCCGCCGTTCTTGGAGATCGACTTCGAGGTGATCACCGAGGACGTGTGCGGCGCGACGTGCACCGCCTTGCCGCCGGCGTCCTGGTGCTGCCCCTCGCCGGCGAAGGCGATGGAGAGCACCTCGCCGTGGGCGCCCTCGCCCATCAGCCAGATGGCGGGGTACTTCATCGTCAGCTTCGAGCCGAGGTTCCCGTCCACCCACTCCATCGTGGCGTCCTCGTAGGCGACTGCGCGCTTGGTGACGAGGTTGTAGACGTTCTGTGACCAGTTCTGGATCGTCGTGTAGCGGCAGCGCCCGCCGGGCTTGACGACGATCTCGACCACCGCCGAGTGGAGCGAGTCCGTCGTGTAGATCGGGGCCGTGCATCCCTCGACGTAGTGCACGTAGGCGCCCTCGTCGACGATGATGAGCGTGCGCTCGAACTGGCCCATGTTCTCCGCGTTGATGCGGAAATAGGCCTGGAGCGGCATCTCCACCTTGACGCCCGGCGGCACGTAGATGAACGAGCCGCCCGACCAGACGGCCGAGTTGAGCGCCGCGAACTTGTTGTCGTTCTGCGGGATGATCGTGCCGAAGTACTGGCGCACGAGGTCCTCGTGCTCGCGTAGGCCGGAGTCCATGTCGAGGAAGAGCACGCCCTGGGCCTCGAGGTCTTCCTTGAGCTTGTGGTAGACGACCTCGGACTCGTACTGCGCGCCGACGCCCGCGAGGTACTTCTTCTCGGCCTCCGGAATCCCGAGCCGGTCCCAGGTGTTCTTGATGTCGGCCGGCAGGTCCTCCCAGTTGGTCGCCTGCTTCTCGGTCGGCCGAATGTAGTAGTACATGTTCTCGAAGTCGATCTCGTTCAGGTTCCCGCCCCACTGCGGGAGCGGCCGGGCCCGGAAGTACTCGAGTGACTTGAGGCGGAACTTGCGCATCCAGTCGGGCTCGTTCTTGTGCTCCGAGATCATCGCCACGACCTCGGGATTGAGCCCTCGCCCCGACTTGAAGAAGTACTCCTCGGGATCGTGGAAGCCGTAGCGGTACTCGTTGCCGATCTCGGCGACGACCTGGGTCTCGGTGGTGGCCACTACGCTTCACCTCCCAGCTGCTGATAAGCGAGGCACGGATCCACTTGCCGCCCGCGCCGTCCTCTCAGATTTGCGATGATTGTACAGTAGAAACGGTTAATATCAGTTCATACCGATGGCGTGGATTACGATCTGATCGTGACAAGGACGACGAGCCAGGCAGCCGCTCAAGGTGCGCCGCTCCATCGCGCACTGAGCGACCCAAGCCGTGTCCGGATCCTCGAAGTCTTGCAGGAGGCTGAGGCGCCTCTCGGCGCCCGTGAGCTTGGAGCGCGCGTCGGTTTGCACTTGAACACCGTCCGTTCGCACCTTCGGGTCCTTGCCGAGGCAGGCCTCGTGTTGGCACGACGCGAGGAGCGCACCCGCCCCGGCCGGCCGCGCATCCTGTACGAGGCCGCGGCCGAGCCGCTCGACGAACGCGCGCTCGCCAGCTATCGCCTCCTTGCGCAGATCCTCGCCAGCTACCTCGCTGGCTCAGAGCGCGACCCCAGCGCTCGCGCCGAGGAGGCTGGACGGGCATGGGGCGCGCACCTCGTCCGCAAGCCGCCACCGTTTACGTCGATCTCGAAGGAGGAGACGATCGACGAGGTCGTTCGTCTCCATGAGCAGTTCGGTTTCAGGCCAGAGCTCAGGCGAGCGAAGAGCGGGCGGGAGATCGTGCTGAAGCGCTGTCCCTTCCAGGAGGTGGCGACGGCCTACCAGGCCGTCGTCTGTCCGGTCCAT
>DASXRO010000069.1:0-4025 GCA_036506555.1 Gaiellaceae bacterium | reverse complement strand
TGCGCTGATGGCCGACGACCGGCTTCGCGAACTCGCGAAGGCGGGCGTCACTCGCGTCCGCGTCCACTACACCGATCTGATCGGCACGACGCGGGCCAAGGTCATTCCGCTGGACGTGCTCCAGCGAGCGTGTGAGGAAGGGCTCAACTTCTGCGTGTCGGTCTTCGCCATCGACCATGCGGGGGTCATGCCCGACGGGACCGGGATCCGGGACGAGGTCAACTTCCGCGACATGCAGGTGGTTCCCGACCTGGAGACTCTCCGGATCGTTCCGTGGGAGCGAGAGACGGCCATCTGCCTCGCCGATTGCCGTCTCGACGGGAAGCCCCTCGAAGCCGACCCCCGCAACATCCTGCGCAGAGCGATCGCCGCCGCCGAGGACAAGGGCCTTCGCGTCTCCGTGGGACACGAGCTCGAGTTCTTCCTGCTGCGCTGGACTCCGGAAGGCCGGCTGGAGCCCTACCAGGCCACGCCCGGGCTCGTCTACCGCATGGACGCGCGGACCGATCCCGTCGGTGTCGTCCGTCAGATGGAGGACAACGTCCGTGGGCTCGGGCTCCCGTTCGTCTGCGTGAACCATGAGTACGACCCCTCGCAGTGGGAGATCAACACGCGTTTTGCGGATGCGCTCACAGCAGCCGACGAGGCTCACCTGCTGAAACTCGCCATCAAGGAGACCGCTGCGATCCACGGCCTCGTAGCGACCTTCATCGGCCGCCCGACGGAGGGAGGTGGGACCTCGGGCTATCACCTCCACTTCTCCGCCTGGGAGGGAGGCAGGAACGTCTTCGACGATCCGCAAGGCAAGCTAGGCCTCTCCGACGACGCTCATGCGTTTCTCGGCGGCCTCCTCGCGCACGCGCGCGGCATGACGGCCGTCTGCGCTCCCACCGTGAACGCATACAAGCGCTTCGTCGCGCAGGAGCTCGGGCCCTACTTCGTGGATTGGGGTACGGACAATCGCTCGGTCTGCGTGCGAATTCCCGCCGAGCGAGGCGAGGCGGCGCGGCTGGAGTCGCGCCTCGCCGACGGCAGCGCGAGCGCGTACCTCGCGTCGGCCGTTCACATCTGCGCGGGCGTCGACGGAGTCGAGAGGCGGCTCGATCCGGGACCCCCCACCGAGCGCGTGTACGAGCCGCCGGTCGAGCGGGAGACAGTGCCGCTCTCGCTGGGTGAGGCCCTCGATGCATTCGAGGCCGATTCATTCACGCGCGCGGCGGTCGGGGAGCAGTTCGTGCAGGCCTTCGTCACGATCAAGCGCAACGAGTGGCGGCGCTTCCGGCTCGCCGTGACCGACTGGGAGCTGCGCGAGTACGCCGACGCTCTCTAACTGGAGCATCGTCTGATGAGTAGCCGGTGGACGCAGTTCCAGGGACCGGCGCGCCAGCGCGCGGTCTCCGTACTCGATGACGCGATCGATCGTTTCGGCAGGGCCGGGTACTCCGAAGCCGAGCGGCTGAGCCCGCTCCAGGCCCGGCTTGGCTCGGCGACCGGCCGGTCGCCCGTACGCCTCCAGATGTCGCAGGAAGGGAAGATCCTGGGCGGCAATTACGCGCTCGAGATCTCGACCGACGACCCCGTGCTTCCCCGGACTCGAGGGCTGTCCGCACGCGGGAAAGGCCTCGTCCGAATGCAGGGCGTGCGCTTTCGGGCGAAGCGCCAGGATGCGGCGGGCAGGCAGCTCGCGGAACGTCTTGGCTCGGACGCTCGCCTCGCCGAGCGGCTGGGCCTCGTTCACTTCGAGCGCATTCGGGTCGACCCGGACGGACGGGCGGTCATTCGCCACATGGGCGGCTCGGTGGTGTGGGTCCTCTTCCCGCCGCTCGTGAGACAGATTCCTCTTATACCCGAGCAGGTCGAGGCCACGCTGGCGGCTCTGGATGCGTTCGCCGCCGCCGGTCGTGACTGAGGCGGGTCTTCCGCCCTACGCCGGCATCCCTGCGTCGATCCAGTCCCGGAAGACCTGCACGTGCTCGTCCGGCCAGGGCTCGTCGCAGGGCATCGAGCCCTCGGCGAGACGCTCGTAGATGGCCTCGGCGTTCTCCCTGACGTCTTCGTAGGACGCGAGATCGAATGCCCACGACATCGCTTCGGCGTCGTCCGGCCGAAACAACGGGCGGACATCGCTCTCGAAGCTCACCACCCCGCTCCCTCGTCGATCGCGATCGGGTGCCCCGCCGGCACGATGGCGTCGAGCTCGATGCCTCCGAACCGGCCCCGGTGGAAGATCAAGGGCTCGCCGCCTCCGTGCGCGATCGAGACGACCTCGCCGATCACGAGAGCGTGGTCGCCCGCGGGCTCGATCCGCTCGACGTGGCAGCGCAGGACCGCCGCGGCGCCGGAAACGGGCAGGAACCCTTCGCGGTCGCGAGCCACATGCCCGGCGGGGAACGGCGCGCCTGCCTCCGAGAAGTCGAGCGCGACGTCCCGCTGCCCGCGGCTGAGGATGCTGACCGCGAATCGTCCGCTCGCGCTCGTCGCGTGGAGGGTGCGCGAGCCGCTTCCGAGGGAGACGAGGACGAGCAGCGGCTCGAGCGACACCGACGTGAACGAGTTGAGGGTCATTCCGGCCGGGAGCCCCTCATACTCGGCCGTGACGACGGTAACCCCCGTGGCGAACTCGCCGACGCAGCCGCGGAACGCGCTGACAAGCGCCTCCGACATCGACGCGCTCTCCTACGCCTCCGTTACGCGCACGGGCATCCGCTTGAGCGCGTTGGTGAAGTTTGTTCGCATCCGCTCGGCGGGTCCGAGCAGCTCGATGTCGGCGAGCCGCGGAAGGAGCTCGTCGAACATCACCTGCACCTCGAGCTTTGCCAGGTGCGCGCCGAGGCAGTAGTGGGGGCCGCCGCCCCCGAAGGTGATGTGAGGGTTAGGCCGCCGCCCGACATCGAAGCGAAGCGGGTCGGCGAACACCTCCTCGTCGAAGTTCGCAGATACGTACCAGACGACGACCTTGTCGCCGGCCCTGATCGTCTGGCCGCCGAGGTCGACGTCGCGGGTTGCGGTACGCCGGAAGTGCAGGACGGGAGACGACCAGCGCAGGATCTCGTCCGCTCCCGCGGTCCAGACGAGCTTCGGATCGTCGGCGAGACGCTCCCACTCGTGGCGATGCTCGGCCAGCGCGAGCATGCCGTGCGCGATCGCCTGGCGCGTCGTTTCGTTTCCGGCCACGACGAGGAGCAGGAACATCGTGTCGAATTCCTGCTCGGTGAGACGCTCCCCGTCGATCTCGGACTGGACCAGCTTGCTCACGAGGTCTTCTTCCGGCGCGCGCCGGCGCGCAGATGCGATCTGGTGTGCGTACTCGAAGAGCTCGAGCGAGGCAGGGCTCCGGAACGGGAGCATGCGGTACTGCTCGCTCTCGGGGCTGTCGGAGAGCACGTCGGCGAGCTCCGGGTCGGTGTTGCCGATCATCCGGTCGCCCCAGTCGATCAGCCGATCCGTGTCCTCGTCGGGTGCGCCGAGGAGGCGGGCAAGAACGCGGATGGGCAGCTGCTTCGCGATCTCCTCGATGAAGTCGAACTCCCGCAGCGGCAGAGCGTGGTCGAGCACCGCCGCGGTCAGCTCACGGAGCGCAAGCTCGTACGCCTTGATCGCGCGAGGCGTGAACGACGGGCCGACTAGTCCACGCAGGCGCGTATGCCTCGGAGGGTCCGTTTCCAGCATGGATTGGCGAACGATGCGCTGCTCCTCGTCGAGGTCCTCGAGGTTCGCTCCTTGCTCGGAGGTGAATGTCTTCGTGTCGCGGGAGACGGCGACCACGTCCGTATGTTTCGTCACGCACCAGTAGCCCCGGCCGAGCGGCCAGTCGTACCACCAGACCGGGGCCTCCCGCCGAAGGAGGGCAAAGGTCTCGTGGGGGACGCGCTCGGCGAAATCGTCGTTCTCGAGGCTGACGTCCTCGAGCCGCGGGCCGCCGTCGAGCACAGTCATCGCGTCGAGTCCTCCAGAATTTGCAGCGTCTTTAAGTCGGAGTAGAAGTCGAGCGCGTAGTCGCCGCCCTCCCGCCCGATTCCGGAGAT
>DASXRO010000068.1:0-13469 GCA_036506555.1 Gaiellaceae bacterium | reverse complement strand
CGGGTCGGCCCGGCACGCGAGGGGATCGAGCTGCTCGTCGGGGGTGCAAGCGGTCAGGCCTTTTCCAGGATGGCTCGCTATGCCGACGGCTATGCGCACGGTGGCGGGCCGCCGCGAGCCTTCGCCGGTGCGGCATCCCGGGCGCATGCGGCCTGGCGTGACCTCGGGCGTCCCGGCCGGCCGCGCCTCTGGGGCCAGGGCTATTTCGCCCTCGGAGACGTGGAGCGCGGCAACACCTACCTCCGGGACTACTACGCCTTCGCCGGCCCGTTCGCCGAGCGGGTCGTGGCCGCCAACCTGACGAGCGCGAGGGCGATCAAGGACTTCCTCCGCGGCTACGAGGAAGCCGGCTGCGACGAGCTCGTGCTCTTTCCTACCTCCGCGGACGCAGCAGAGCTCGATCGCCTGGCCGAGGTCGTCGGCGCATGATCGTCTCGATCATCGGCGGGGGGCCGGCGGGCCTCTACCTCGCGATCCTCCTCAAGAAGGCGGACGCCGGCATCGACGTGCGACTCGTCGAGCGCAACTCTCCGGATGCGACCTTCGGATGGGGTGTCGTCTTCAGCGAGGAGACGCTCGGCGCCCTGCGCGACGCAGACCACGAGACGTACCTCGAGATCACAGACACGTTCGCACGCTGGGATCGGGTGGACATCCACTACCACGGGCGCATCCTCAGGTCACGCGGCCACTCCTTCTCGGCCATCGCGCGGAAGCAACTGCTGGAGATTCTGCAGCGCCGGTGTTTCTCGCTCGGCGTCGACCTCGCGTTCGGCGTCGAAGTCGACGACGTTCCCGGGGGCGCCGATCTCGTCGTCGGGGCGGACGGCGCGAACAGCTTCGTCCGTCGCGCCTACGAGCAGCAGTTCGGCACGTCGGTCGTGCCCGAGGGCTGCAAGTACGCCTGGTTCGGCACCGACCTGGTCTTCGACGCCTTCACGTTCATCTTCCGCGAGACCGAGCACGGGCTCTTCCAGGTGCACGCGTACCCGTTCGACGAGCACACGAGCACGTGCATCGTCGAGTGCCCGGAGCCGACCTGGCGCCGCGCCGGCCTGCACGAGCTGAGCGAGGAAGAGAGCCTGTCGTTCTGCGAGCAGCTCTTCGCGCGCGACCTGAGGGGCCGCGAGCTCTACTCGAACCGTTCGCTCTGGCTCGACTTTCCGAAGGTCACGAACAAGGTCTGGCACCGCGGCCGGACCGTGCTCCTGGGCGACGCCGCCCACACCGCGCACTTTTCGATCGGCTCCGGCACGAAGCTCGCTATGGACGACGCGATCGCGCTCAGGGACGCGCTCCTGCGGCGGGCCTGGGACGTCGAGGCCGCGCTCGTCGACTACGAGCTCGAGCGCCAGCCCGTCGTCGAGCGGACGCAGCAGGCGGCGAGCGAGAGCGCGGCCTACTTTGCGCGCGTCGCCGGCTACCGGGAGCTCGAGCCGATTCAGTTCGCCTTCAACCTCCTCACGCGGAGCGGTCGCATCACCCACGCGAGCCTGACGGTTCGCGACCCGGCCTTCACGCGGGCACTCGACGGCTGGTTCGCGCGCACGGCGGCGGTCGTGGCGCCGCCGCCCCTGTTCGCGCCCCTCGAGCTGCGGGGGCTCACGCTGAAAAATCGCGCAGTCGCCGGACCGGACACCCTTTCCGCTGGTGCCGGACTCGTCCTCAGCGGCTTCGTCGCCGTCTCGCGGGAGGGTCGGATCACGCCCGAGACGCCTTCGATCGACGCCTGGACGCCGGCAGCGCGTCCCGTCGCCCTTCAGCTTGGGCACGCGGGCCGGCGAGGGGCCTGCTGCTCCCGGTCGGTCGGCGTAGACATCCCGCTGCACGACGGGTGGGAGCTCGTGTCGGCGTCCGCTCTTCCCTACGGCCCGTTCAGCGCCGTCCCCCGTGAGCTGGACGAGGAAGGGATGGCTGCCGTGCGGGCGGATTTCGTCGCGGCGGCGGCGCGGGCGGCCGAGCTCGGCGTCGACATCCTCGAGCTCGATTTCGCCCACGGTTACCTGCTCGCGAGCTTCCTCTCGCCGCTCAGCAACCGCCGGACCGACGCCTGTGGCCGGGAGCGGCTGCGCTTCCCGATCGAGGTCCTGGACGACGTGCGCCGGGTGTGGGACGGCGTCCTGGCCGTGCGCCTGTCCGTCACCGACTGGGCCCGCGGCGGAGTCTCGGTGGATGAGGGCATCGCGATCGCCCACGCGATGGGCGAGCACGGCTGCGACCTCGTGCACACGGTCGCCGGGCAGACGATCGCCGAGGACCGACCCGAGTACCGCCGCGGGTTCCTGACCGCGCTCAGCGACCGCGTCCGCACGGAGGCGCGAGTCCCGACGCTCGTCGGCGGCCACCTAACCACCCTCGACGACGTGAACACGATCGTCGGCGCCGGTCGAGCCGACCTGTGCATCCTCGACCTTCCTCCATCCGACCTCGAGAGCGAGCTCGCTCAGGCGTCTGTCCCCGCCGAGCGTGCTGTCGTCCCGTCGTGACCGAATTCGCAGACCTCCCCTATCCCGACGTCGGGGCTCTGCGGGAGGACGAGCGGCCAACGGTGCTCCTCCTACCGCTCGGCGCGACGGAGCCGCACGGGCCCCACGCCCCGCTCAAGACGGACACGCTCATCTCGCTGGGCATCTGCAGGCGGGCGGCAGAACGGCTGGAGAGCGACCCGGACGTCCGCGCGCTCGTCCTGCCGCCGCTTGCCTACGGCGTGACCCGTTACGGCGCCACGTTCCCGGGCGCCGTGTCGATAGGCGAGGCGACGCTGCTCGGGCTCGTCGTCGAGATCTGCGGTTCGCTCGCTGCGCAGGGCTTCGGGCGGATCGTGCTCGTGAACAACCACCTCGAGCCCGAGCACGTGCAGACGCTGCGACAGGCCGCCGAGGGACTGGGCGGTGCCGTCCGTCTGTTCGACGTGACGCGGAAGCAGATCGCAGAGCAGCTCACGGAGGAATTCCGCTCCGGTTCGGGCCACGCGGGCAGCTACGAGACGTCCCTCGTCCTCGCCGACGAGCCGACGCTCGTCCACCGCGAGCGCATGGAGGGCCTCGAATCGAAGATGATCGACATGCCGGCGGCGATCGCCGCCGGGCAGACGGATTTCATCGCCATGGGAATGGACCGCGCGTACTGCGGCGCGCCGCAGGAGGCAACGGCCGAGGAGGGCGAGCGGACGTTCGAGATCCTCACGAAGCTCCTCGTCGATCTCGTCCGCGAGGTGGCGACGTGCTGACCTACGACGAGGTTCCGCGCGCGTTCAACCTGGCGAGCTACTTCGTCGACCGCAACGTCGAGGAGGGCCGCGGCGGCCGCACCGCGCTCATCGGGCCGGGCGGCGCAACCACGTACGCCGAGCTTGCGACGCTGACGAACCGGAGCGGCAACGTTCTCGCCGAGCTCGGCGTTCGCGCCGAGGAGCGTGTCCTCCTCGTGCTCGCGGACAGCGTCGAGTTCGTGGCGCTCTGGTACGGAGCGCAGAAGATCGGCGCCGTCACGGCGGAGGCGTACACGTTCCTCCAGCCGAAGGACTATGCCTACTACCTCGATTACACGCGCGCGAGCGTCGTGGTCGCGGATGCGACGACGCTCGAGCGGGTGCGCGAAGCGGCGGCCTCGAGCCGCTGGCTGCGTCGAGTGCTCGTCGTCGGCGCGGACGTGGAGCTCCGGGCTGGAGAGGCTTCCTTCGATGCTCTTGCCGCCGCTGCGCCCGACGAGCTCGAGCCGGCTCCGACCACTCGCGACGACATCGCGATCTGGAAGTTCACGACCGGCAGCACCGGCCTCCCGAAGGCGGCGGTGCATCCTGTGCACAGCCCGCTGCTCAGCTTCGACTGGTACGCGCGGGGCGTGCTGGACATCCAGGAGGACGACATCGTGCTGCCGGTCCCGAAGCTCTTCTTCGGCTACGCGCGCGATCTGACCGCCCTGTACCCGTTCGGCGTCGGAGCCACGGGGATCGTCTTCCCCGAGCGAACGACGCCCGAGCGCATCTTCGAGCTCGTCGCGCAACACCGGCCGAGCATCCTCGTCCAGGTACCGACGATGATGGCCGCCATGACGGCTCATCCCGACGCCGCGCAGCAGGATCTTTCCTGCCTGCGCCTCTGCACGTCGGCCGGCGAGGCGCTCCCGCGTGAGCTCTACGAACGCTGGCGGGCGGCCTTCGGCGTCGAGGTTCTCGACGGCATCGGCTCGTCGGAGGCGTACCACATCTACATCTCGAACCGTCCCGGACGCGTTCGCCCGGGCAGCGTCGGCCAGGTCGTCCCCGGCTACCGCGCCCGCGTTCTCGGCGAGCAGGGGCAGGAGGTGGCCGACGGCGAAGTCGGAACGCTCTGGATCGAGGGAGACACGGCCGCGCTTCTGTACTGGAACGAGCACGAGAAGACGAAGCAAACCTTCCACGGCGACCTCGTGAACACGGGCGACCTCTTCGTCCGTGACTCAGAGGGGTTCTACTGGTATCGCGGCCGGAGCGACGAGCTGATCAAGGTGGGCGGGATTTGGGTCGCCCCGGCCGAGATCGAGCACTGCCTGATCACACATGCGGACGTCGTCGAGTGCGCGGTCGTCGGCTACGAAGAGGAGGGGCTGACCCTGACTCGGGCTCACGTCGTCCTCCGCGCGGGCGTCGCCGGGTCCGAGGAGCTTGCTCGTGCATTGCAGGATCACGTCCGCGCCCACCTCTCTCCCCACAAGTACCCGCGCGACGTCCGCTTCGTAGCGGAGCTTCCGAAGACGCCTTCGGGCAAGATCGACCGGCGGGCGTTGCGCCCCGAGCTCGAGGCGGTTACATGACCCTCGCTCGCGCTGTCGTCGTCACGGGCGGCGGAAAGGGCATCGGCAGGGCGGTCGTCGCGCGCTTCGCCGCGGCCGGCGATCACGTCGTCGCCGTCGGACGCGACCGGGAGGCGCTCGAGGCGGCCGGGGCCGCGGAGGCCGAGGTCTGCGACGTGACGGACGAAGACCAGGTGGCAGCGCTCTTCGAGCGCCTGGGCACGATCGACGTGCTGGTCAACAACGCCGGCGTTGCGACGAGCGCTCCCCTCGAGCGCACGACTCTCGACGAGTGGCGCACGCACCTGGAGGTCAACGCGACAGGCGCGTTTCTTTGCACACGGGCGGCGGTCGGCGGCATGATCGCGCGCGGGAATGGACGCATCGTGACGGTCGCCTCGACCGCCGGCCTCGCCGGCGCTCGCTACACGGCTGCATACACGGCGTCGAAACATGCCGCGGTCGGCCTGATGCGCGCAGTCGCCGCCGAGGTCGCCGGCACGGGAGTCACTGCGAACGCCGTCTGCCCGACATACGTGCGGACGGACTTGACGCGCCGCTCGATCGCCCGCATCGTCGCCGCCACGGAGCGCAGCGAGGAGGAGGCCGAGGCTGTGCTCGTGGCCACGTCGCCGCTCGGTCGGCTGCTCGAGCCGGACGAGGTCGCCTTCGCGGTCGCCTTCCTCGCCGACCCCGCGGCGGGTGCGATCAACGGGCAGACGCTCGTGCTCGACGGCGGAGGGATCCAGTCATGAAACGCCCCTTGTTAACCCCGCCCGCATGCGCGTTCCTCGGGCGTCGCTGGCAAAGGAGACAAGTTGGCGGTGCGCATACGCTGACGCGTCCAGATAGACACGAGCCAAGCCCCGGAGGCCGCAGCCTCCTGCCGCTGCGTGTAACTAGACGCGACAGCGTAGGAGCCGGGCTTCGCCCGGCCAGAGCCGCCGGCGGCGAGGGGCGCGCATGAGTCCGTTCCGGGGATCGGCGGGCATCACCGAACGCTGGGACAACTTCGACTTCGCCGTCGCAGACGGCGTCGCGACCGTGACGCTCTCCAGACCCGAGAAGCTGAACGCGCTGACCTTCGAGGTCTACGCCGACCTGCGCGACCTGCTCGGCGAATTGCCCCACCGCGGCGACGCGCGGGTGCTCGTCCTCACCGGACAGGGGCGAGGCTTCTGCTCCGGCGGCGACGTGGACGCGATCATCGGGGAGCTCCAGCGGATGCCGGCGGCCGACCTGCTCGCCTTCACGCGGATGAGCGGCGGCGTCGTCAGGGCGATGCGCGACTGCCCGCTCCCGATCGTCGCCGCCGTCAACGGCGTCGCCGCCGGGGCCGGATCGGTGCTCGCGCTCGCGAGCGACTTCCGCTTACTGGCGCGCTCGGCGTCGTTCGCGTTTCTCTTCACCAGGGTCGGGCTCGCCGGCGCCGACATGGGCTCCGCATATCTCCTGCCGCGCCTCGTCGGCCTGGGCCGCGCAATGGAGCTGCTGACCTTCGGCGACGATGTTTCGGCAGAACGCGCGCTCGAGATCGGCCTCGCGACGCAGGTCGTCGAGGACGGGGAGCTTCCCGCCGCGGCCGAAGCGCTTTCCCGCCGCCTCGCCGACGGCCCGGCGTTCGCCTACTCGACGACGAAAGTCCTGCTCACACGGGAGCTCGACCTCGATCTCGCCGGCGCGATCGAGCTGGAGGCCCTCGGCCAGGCTCTCATGATGCAGAGCGAAGATCACCGCGAGTTCTACGCCGCCTGGTCGGATGGGCGCCCACCCGCCTGGACAGGCCGATGAGCGTCGCTCGCCCTCGGCTCGCTCCCGTGGGGGAAACCATGTTTCCCCCACGAGCCCCCTTCTTTGATTCGGTGGAGGAACCTCCCGGTTCCCCCACACCCCCTCCACACGCTCATAGGCCAAAGGCTGGCCTATGACCGCCGAGCACCGGATCGTCGACGTGCCGGGGCTACCCGAGCCGGTCGGCTACGCGCACGCGGTCGTCGCCGCGCCCGGGCGGACCGTCTATCTCGGCGGACAGATCGGCGCCGGGGAGACCGTCGTCGAGCAATTCGACGCCGCGGCGGCGAACATGGTCGCGGCGCTTCGTGCTGCGGGCGGGGAACCGGACGACCTCGTGTCCCTCGTGGTCTACGCGACCGACCTCGACGAGTACCGCGCCTCGCTGAGCGACCTCGGAGACGTGTGGCGCCGGCAGTTCGGGCGCCGCTACCCCGCGATGGCGCTCGTCGGGGTTTCCGCGCTTCTCGACCCGATGGCTCGGGTCGAGCTGATGGGCGTCGCGGTCGTTCCGGATGACTGAGCACAGCCATCTCTCCGAGACCCAGCGGGAGCTGCTCGCGCGCGCCCGCGAGCTCGGGCGCGACGTCTTCCAGCCGCTCGCGGAGAAGGGCGTGTCCGGCCGGATCAACCGGCCGCTCGTGCGCGCCCTCGGCGAGCACGGACTGCTCGCGCGGGTCCTTCCGAGCGAGGGCGAGGGCTCGGCCGTCGAGCTCTGCCTTCTCCGCGAGGGGCTTGCGCACGGATGCACGGAGGCCGAGACGGCGCTCGCCCTCCAGGGTCTCGGCGGCTACCCGATCCTGCGCGCGGGACGGCCCGAGATTCGCGAGTCCTGGCTCCCGCGGCTCGCCGAGGGAGATGCCGTCGCCGCGTTCGCCCTCAGCGAACCACAGGCGGGCTCGGACGCGGCCGCGCTCTCCCTGCGGGCCGACCGCGACGGCGACGGGTTTCGCCTGACCGGCACGAAGACCTGGATCTCGAACGCGCCTGAGGCCGACGTGTACAGCGTCTTCGCGCGGACAACCGGCGGCGCCGGGGCGCACGGGGTGACTGCGTTCGGGGTCCCTCGCGAGAGTGCAGGCCTCTCGGGCGAGGCGCTCGAGCTCCTCTCCCCTCATCCGATCGGGCGGCTCGATTTCGACGGCGTCCTCGTCGGCGCGGAACAGGTGCTCGGTGAGGTCGACAAGGGCTTCAACGTCGCTATGAAGACGCTCGACCTCTTCCGTCCGAGCGTCGGCGCCTTCGCAGTCGGAATGGCTCAGGCCGCGCTCGACGCGGCGGTGTCGTACGCCGCGCGCCGCGAAGCTTTCGGCCACCCGTTGTCCGAGTTTCAGGCCGTCGCGCACCAGTTGGCCGACGTGGCCGTGAACGTGCAGGCGGCGCGCCTCCTCGTCCACGACGCCGCGGCCGCCTACGACGCGGGCGTCCGCCCGGTCCGCCAGGCATCCGCCATGGCGAAGCTCTTCGCCACGGAGACTGCCCAGCACGCCGTCGACGTGGCGATCCAGGTTCACGGGGCGCGGGCACTGGAGAGGGGACACCTGCTGGAGCACCTCTACCGCGAGGTGCGCGCGCCCCGCATCTACGAGGGCGCGTCGGAGGTGCAACGCGAGATCATCGCGCGCGAGCTCTTCAGGGAGACGGTTTGAGCGAGTCCAAGGCTCTCACGTACACGTCCTACCTCGCGCTCGACGAGATTCTCGGCGCGCAGCGGCCACGCTCCGACGAGCACGACGAGATCCTCTTCATCGTCGTCCACCAGGTGTACGAGCTGTGGTTCAAGGAGCTGCTCCACGAGCTCGCGTACCTCCAGCGACTCCTCGAAGACGGACGCGGCGCGCAGGCGCTGAACACGTTCAAGCGCATCCTCACGATCCTGAAGCTTGTCGTGGCGCAGATCGACGTGATCGAGACGCTGACGCCTGTGCAGTTCCTGAGCTTCCGCGATCGGCTCGAGTCCGCGAGCGGCTTCCAGTCAGCGCAGTTCCGGGAGCTCGAGGCAGCTCTCGGCCGGCGCGAGCGGTCGGTGCTCCACGCCTACGAGGAGGGAAGCGACACGCACCGCCGGATCGATGCCGCGCTCGGGCGGCGCTCACTCTACGACTCTTTTCTGCGCTACCTCTCGGTGCGCGGCTACGACGTCCCCGACGACCGGCTCGAGCGCGACGTGACCCTGCCGGCCGAGGAGTCCGAGGGTGTCCACGCGGCCATCCTCGCTGCGTATCGCGACGACGGAGAGGCCGCGATGGTTTGCGAGCGGATGGTGGATCTCGACGAGGGCTTCCAGGAGTGGCGCTACCGCCACGTCAAGATGGTCGAGCGGACGATCGGCGACAAGGCGGGCACGGGCGGCTCGCCGGGAGCCCCCTACCTGCGCACGACGCTTTCCCAGCCGGTCTTCCCCGACCTCTGGACCGTGCGCAGCGAGTTGTGATCGAGCTCGACGACCTGCGCCGGACGCCGAACGCCCTGGCCGCCGAGTACTCGGCGTTCGGCGTGGCCGATCGGCTTCTCCTCACGGGCCATTCTCATCAGGCCTGGCCGGACGTGGCCCGCGAGGGCCAGCTGGAGGCGTTCGAGGACGCGGCGCTCTGCGTGGACGACAAGTGGGAGCGCGCCTTCGCGAAGGCCGAGCGTGTGCGAGAGGGCTTCCGGCGCCTGCTCGGGGATCCCGGCGCGGAGATCGCGCTCGCGCAGAACACGCACGAGCTCGTGACGCGCTTCCTCTCCGCCCTCGATCTCCGCCGGCGTCCCCGGCTCATCACGTCGGACGGCGAGTTCCACACGCTTCGCCGGCAGCTCGCGAGGCTCGGCGAGGAAGGGCTCGAGGTCGTCCGCCTGCGCGCCGGGGCCGCCGAGACGCTGGCCGAGCGGATGGCGGCTGACCTCGACGAGCGCACGAGCGCCGTGCTCGTCTCCGCAGTGCTGTTCGAGACCAGCCGGATCGTGCCGCAGCTCGACGCGCTCGCCCGGGCTTGCTCGGAGGCGGGCGCCGAGCTCCTCGTCGATGCGTACCACGCTCTCGGGGCGCTCCCCTTCGAGATCGGCGAGCTCGGGCTCGAGGCCGCGTGGGTCGTCGGCGGCGGTTACAAGTACCTCCAGCTCGGCGAAGGCAACTGCTTCCTCCGTCTGCCGCCGCAGGCCGAGGCGCTGAGGCCGGTGCTCACCGGCTGGTTCGCCGAGTTCGACGAGCTCGCCGCGGAACGAGCCGACGGCTCGGTAGCATACGGAGCCGGGGGCACCCGCTTCGCGGGCTCGACCTACGATCCGACGAGCCACTACCGCGGAGCGCGCGTCTTCGACTTCTTCGAGGAGCGCGGCCTCTCGCCGGAGTTCCTGCGCACCGTGTACCTGCATCAGACCGGGGTGCTCGCGCGTTGCATCGACGAGCTCGACGCACCGGAGCGAGTGCTGCGGCGCGAGCGGGCGGTGCCACTGGACCAGTTTGGAGGCTTTCTCGCGCTCGAGTGCCCTCGAGCGCCAGACGTAGCGAAGCGGTTGGCGGAGGCCGGGGTCCTGACCGATGCCCGCGGCCACTTCCTCCGGCTGGGCCCCGCGCCGTACCTTTCGGACGCCCAGCTCGAAGCGGCGATGGAGCGTCTCGAGAGCGCTGTCTCCGCCCTCAGCGCCGCCTGAGCGCCGGTGCTGGCTCCTGGTTCCCGAAAGGAATATCCTCACCGGTCATGACCGAGACGAAGTTTCTCCTGCCCGAATCTGCGATCCCCGAGCACTGGTACAACATCCAGGCCGACATGCCGAACCCGGCACAGCCGGTGCTCCATCCGGGCACCGGCCAGCCCGTCGGACCGGACGACCTCGCACCGCTCTTCCCGATGGAGCTGATCCTCCAGGAGGTCTCGAGCGACGGGGAGATCGCCATCCCCGATCCGATCCGCAACGTCTACAGGCTCTGGCGCCCGACTCCGCTCTATCGGGCGCACCGGCTCGAGCAAGAGCTCGGCACGCGCTCGCGCATCTTCTACAAGTACGAGGGCGTCAGTCCGGCGGGGAGCCACAAGCCGAACACGGCAGTGGCGCAGGCGTACTACGTCAAGGAGGAGGGCCGCAGCCGGGTCGCGACCGAGACCGGAGCCGGGCAGTGGGGAAGCGCGCTCGCGCTCGCCTCACAGCTGTTCGGGCTCGAATGCAAGGTCTACATGGTCAGGGTCTCCTACGAGCAGAAGCCCTACCGGCGCTCGATGATGGAGACCTGGGGCGCGACCGTGGTCCCGAGCCCCTCCGAGGACACTAAGGCGGGCCGAGCCGTCCGAACGGAGAGCCCCGACTCCCCGGGCAGCCTCGGAATTGCGATCTCGGAGGCGGTCGAGGACGCCGCCGGGCGCGAGGACACGGCGTACTCCCTGGGCAGCGTCCTCAACCACGTGCTCACGCACCAGACGGTGATCGGCCAGGAGGCGCTCGCACAGATGGAGCAGGCAGGCGATTTCCCCGACGTCGTCATCGGATGCGTGGGAGGGGGCTCGAACTTCGCGGGCCTCGCCTTCCCGTTCCTCCGGGAGAAGATCGCCGGGCGGGAGATCGACGTGCTCGCGTGCGAGCCGGCGGCCTGCCCGACCCTCACGCGCGGCCCCTTCGCGTACGACTTCGGCGACACCGGGCAGCTGACTCCCCTGGTGCCGATGCACACGCTGGGACACGACTTCATCCCGGCGCCCATACACGCGGGCGGCCTGCGCTACCACGGAGTCGCCCCGCTCATCTCACAGCTCGTTCTCGACGGCCTCATCCGGGCCGAGGCCTACACGCAGAACGAGATCTTCAAGTCGGCCATCACGTTTGCCCGGAGCGAGGGGATCATCCCCGCGCCGGAGGCGGCCCACGCGATCCACGGCGCCCTCCGAGTCGCTGCCGACGCCGACGAGGAAGGACATGAGCGGACGATCCTCTTCAACCTCTCCGGTCACGGCCACTTCGACCTCGGCGCGTACGACGCCTATCTCGCCGGCAAGCTCGAAGACATCGCCCTGCCCGAGGATGAGATCGAGCGGGCGCTCAAGGCGATCGAGGCGCTGCCGAAGCCCGCTGCCGGAGTTCGCTAGGCAGCTCGGTTTCGCCCGGCTAGGCCTCGCGGCTCAGCGAGATGAGGCTGGGGCGCCGGCCAAGCGCGCTACGGCGGCGACGTTCCCCTTCTGCTGATGGAGTCGAATCGCCTCCTGCACGGCGGCCGCCGACTCCTCCGGCCTGCCCGCGAGGCGAAGAACCTCGGCGAGATCGGCAACCGCCCGGGCGCGGCCATCGAGGAGGTCAGTGCGCGCGGCGACCGCTGTTGCCTCCCGGGCGAGGCGCTCGCCTTCCTCGACGTCGCCCAGGCGCGCCAACAGCTTCGCCCGCACGCGACGCCACTTGATCTTGGCGTCGGCATCGTCGGAAATGGTGGAGCGCTCTGCGAGCTCGATCAGCCCCAGGGCCTCCTCCTCGCGTCCCTGCATGATTAGAGCGTCGGCGAGCCACGGCGCGAGACTGGAGAGGTTAGGCCAAGCCCCCATCCGCTCGAGCGCCTCGCACGCCGGGCGCAGCTCGCGTTCGGCCGCGGCGGCGTCGCCCGCGAGCAGCTCGACGTAGCCCGCCTGGTCGGCGACGCCGCTGGCAAGGGTCAGCGCGAGGCCGACCTCCTCCGCCAGCGCCTTCGCCTGCGCGATCAGCTCGCGGGCCGGGTCGAAACGTCCCTGCATCGCCTCCAGCTGCGCCCGCGCCCGCAGGAGGTCAACCTCGAGTCTCCGGTTTCCCTGGGCGCGCGGGCGGAGCTCCTCGACTCGCTCGAGAGCCTGATCGACGGGTGTCGCGCCCCAGAGCATGGCCACGAGCACGTATTCGAGACTGTCGGCCTCCTGGGCACGGTCGCCCACCTCGCGTGCATACCGTGCCGCCCGCTCGAGATCCTCGATCGCGGCGGCCGTCTCGCCTCGCCAAAGCCTGACTGTTCCAGCGACGCCGAGCGCGCGCGCCAGCCCCGCCTCGTCACCGAGCTCCTTGAGGACGCTGATCGCGTCCTCCAGCTCGCCCTCCACCTCCCCGAAACTCTTGTGCGCGGACGTTTGGAGCCGGAGGTAGGAGAGCGCGACGGCGGCGTCGGTGGCCACGGCGCGCTCGCCCGCTGCCCGCGCACGCTCGACCGCCTCCGACAGCACCGGATTCGCCCGCTCGAACTGACCCGCGTCCAACAGCGCTCGACCGAGCGAAGCCAGGAGGCTCAGGCGGCGCCGGTCGTCCACCGCAAGGAGTGCGATCGCGCGCTCCATCAGGTTCGTCGCCGCCGAGGTGTCGCCGCGGGCATGCGCTCGCCGCCCCGAAGCGGAGAAGCGCTCCGCCGCCCGCCCCGCGAGCGCCCGGGCCCGGTCGCTCGGCGGCCCGAGCTCCGTAACAAAGCGATAGGCCTGCTCGAGGTGGTAGCCGACGATCTCATCGAACTCCTCGCCCCTGCTGTCGAGCCAGTCCCCGACGCGCTCGTGCAGGTCGGAGCGGAGCTCCTTGGGGATGCGCTCGGAGGCGGCATCGCGGATCAGCATGTGCCGGAAGCGGAAGGTGTCCTCGATTGCCTCGTGCGGACGGATCAGCTCCTTGCGGACAAGGGCCGCGAGCTGCGTTCCCGGAGGCCGATGCCGGTCGGGAGCCAGCGCCCCGAGCGCCTCCCACTCGAACTCGAGCCCGAAGACGGAGGCGCGCTCGAGCACATCCCGCTCATGGTCGGGGAGCCGGTCGAGGCGGGCGGCGAGGAGTGCCTGAATCGTCGATGGGACACGGTCGGCCTCGCCGCCCTCGGCCAGCATCGCGAGCAACTGCTCGACGAAGAGCGGGTTTCCCTCAGCCACTCGCCGGATTCGTGCGCGCGCTTCCTCTTCGAGCCGCGACCCGCCCAGCAGGCTCTCGATCAGCTCGTGGGCTTC
>DASXRO010000067.1:0-2272 GCA_036506555.1 Gaiellaceae bacterium | reverse complement strand
ACCCGCGAGCCGTAGAGCTCGAGCAGCTTGATCCGCTCCGGCGTCGAGTTCTCAGGCATGACGCAGGTGAGCGGATAGCCCTTCAGCTTCGCGACCATGGCCAGCGAGATGCCCGTGTTGCCGCTCGTGGGCTCGAGGAGTTCACGGCCGGGCTCGAGGTCGCCCGTGGCTTCTGCCGCCTCGACCATCGCCTTGGCGATGCGGTCCTTCAGCGAGCCGGTCGGATTCTGCCCCTCGAGTTTGGCGTAGAGCCGGACGCCCTCGTGAGGAGCCAGGCGCGAGAGCTCGACCAGCGGGGTCGATCCCACCGCGGCCAGAAGCGACGCAGTCAGCGTGCGCTCCCCGCCGGCCATGGCAGGAAGGAGGATGACGGTCGCGCCCTCCCGGAGAGGTGTATCCAGGCCCCCGAGAGTGCGCACGTCTTCGTTGTCCACGTAGACGTTCACGAAGGGAGCGAGCCCGTTCCCGCCGTCGAGCACTTGCCGCCCGAGGTTGGGGAAACGCTCGCCCAGGTCGGAGAGCAGGTCGCGAACCGTCGTGCCGGAAGCCTCGACCTCGCGCGCGCCGCCGACCGCGTCGCGGAGCGTGGGCGGGATGCGGACGCGAGCCACTACGCGACGTGCGTCCTGCCGCCCTGGCAGAACTCCACGTAGTCGATGTAGTCGGTGATGGTCGGGTTCTCGCCGCAAACCGGGCATTCGGGGTCGCGGCGCAAACGGATCTCCGTGAACGCGCCCGCGAGGGCGTCGAACATGAGCAGACGCCCTACGAGCGGCTCTCCGATCCCGAGGGCGAGCTTGAGGCCCTCGTTTGCCTGAAGGGAGCCGATTACGCCCGGCAACACGCCGAGGACGCCGCCCTCGGCGCAGCTCGGAGCCAGCTCGGGCGGGGGCGGCTGCGGGAACAGGCAGCGGTAGCACGGGCCCTCGTGCGGCTTGAAGACGGTCACCTGGCCCTCGAAGCGGTAAATCGAGCCGTGCACGACGGGAATGCGGTGCCAGACGGACGCATCGTTCAGGAGGTAACGGGTGGGGAAGTTGTCCGCCCCGTCGATGATCACGTCCCAACCCTCGCCGAGGATGCGATCGACGTTCTCGGAAGTCAGGCGCTCCTTGAACACCTTCACGGTCACGTCGGGGTTCAGCGCCTCGATCGTCAGCTTGGCGGAGTCGGCCTTCGAGTCGCCCAGCCGCTCGGTCGAGTGGACGATCTGGCGCTGGAGGTTGGTCTCGTCGACGGTGTCGTCGTCGACGATGCCGATGGTGCCGACGCCTGCCGCGGCCAGGTAGAGCGAGGCGGGGGAGCCGAGTCCCCCGGCGCCGATGAGGAGCACGCGCGACTGCAGCAGCTTGAGCTGGCCTTCCTCGCCCACTTCGGGAATGAGGAGGTGGCGGCTGTAACGCCGGCGCTTCGACTCGTCGAGCGCCTCTGGGATCTCGAATGGGTTGCCGTTGCGCTTCCAGTCCGTGAAGCCACCCGCGAGGGAGACGACGTGGTCGTAGCCGAGCTCCTCGAGCGTCTTGGCGGCGAAGGCGGAGCGGTTCCCGCTGGCGCAATAGACGAGCACCGGCCGCGACTTGTCCGGGGCTGCGCTCTCGATCCGCGATTCCAGGTGGCCGCGGGGCACGTGCACCGCGCCGGGGAGATGGCCCTCGTCCCACTCGTCGCGCTCGCGAACGTCCACGATGGCCGGCGACTCCTCAGCGATCAATTCACGCGCGTGCGTGGAGTCGACCTCGTCGATCTCGCCCTTGACCTGCTGGAGAAGGTCTCTGTACGTCGCCATTTAGGTTGCTTTACCGAATATAGCAACCCCGCCGTCCCAGGCCGGCCCCAGCTACGCCTGAAACTCCCCAAGGACGGCAGTGGGGGCGCGGCGAGGGCTACGCTCGTGGGCGTGTCCCCTCGCACCCGCGTTCGGGCGCTCGTCGGCGTGGCCGCCCTGGCGGCTGCGGGCATTGCCGTCGGCGCCACGCTCATCGGCGGGAGCGAGGATGCCGGCCCCGGCGCGCCCGCCGCAAAGCGCGGGGCGCCGGGCCTCGAGCTGAGCGTCCTCTTGCGAAACGACAGCGAGGCGAAGGGGTTGCGGGCGGCCGAGCGCTCCTACGACCGAGGGAATCGCGCGGCCGCTCGCCGGCAGTTCCAGGCGCTCCTCTCGGCCGATCCCGGCTCCCTCGAGGCTGCGGTCGGAGCGGCCGTGGTCGCCTGGCCCGACGGCACGCTGGCGAAGCTTCGCGCGCTCGCGAACCAGCACCCGGACTCGGCTCTCGTC
>DASXRO010000066.1:0-1637 GCA_036506555.1 Gaiellaceae bacterium | reverse complement strand
GCGCAGCGACGTTCGTCCGGCGGGCATTCAACGACCCGGCCGGCTTCGTGACCGGCTGGGCGCTCTTCCTCGACTACCTGATCGTGATCGCCCTGGCGGCTCTGTTCGTCCCGCACTACTTCGGCACGGCCATCGGCTGGGACGCCGTCACGGACGAGCCCTGGGACGTTGTCGCGGGTATCGCGGTGATCGTCGTGCTCGCTGTCGTGCGCCTGTTCCGCCGCGCGCAGCTCTACCGGGCTGCAGAGCTCATCGCCGTGCTGGCGTTCGTCTCGCACCTAGTCCTGATCGTTCTCGGCTTCACGCTCCTCCTTTCGACCGATGGGCTGTCGCGTGGGCTTGACCTCGGGACCGCTCCGACCTGGAACGCGCTCTTCTTCTCGCTCGCGCTGGCGACGCTCGCGTACACAGGCCTCGAGACCGTGGCGAACCTCGCCGCCGAGACACGGGAGCCGGGCCGGACCCTTCCCCGCAGCGTCTTCGCCGGCATCGGGGCGGTGGTCGCAGTCTCGGTCGCGATCGCCGCGATCGGTATCTCGGCGTATCCGGCCCATCCCGATCCAGCCGGGCCGGGCGGCTTCGCGAGCGATCTCGGCACGACCTGGCTGCACGCGCCGATTGTCGGCATCGCAGAGGCGTTCGGCGGAGAGCTGCCGTCGTGGGCAGTGGACTCGCTCCGCATCTTCCTCGGAGTCACCGGCGGGATCATCCTCATCGCCACCGTCTCGACCTCGCTCTCGGGCGCGGGGCGCCTCGCCTATTCCATGGGGAAGCGCGCGATGCTTCCCCGCGCGTTCGGGCGGCTGAACCAGCGCACGCTCATCGCGCCTGTCTCGATCGCAAGCGGAGCGGCTATCGGCGTTGCTCTGCTCGTCGCGGCGAGCTTCGCGGGCGGGGAGGTCCGCTTCCTTGCGAGCCTATACAGCTTCGGCGCGCTGATCGCCTTTACGGCTGCCCAGCTGGCGGTGATCCGGCTTCGCTTCAGCGAGCCCGACCTGGGGCGCCCGTTCCGCGTTCGCGGAAACATCAGCATTCGGGGCGTTCCCGTCCCCGTGGCCGCGCTCGTCGGCGCTCCCCTCACCTTCGCGCTCTGGATCGCGGCCCTCGTGACCCATGACGCGGCTCGCATCGCGGGGCCGATCTGGCTCGTGGTCGGAGCAGGTGTATTCGTCCTCGTGCGCCGGAGCGAGAACGCGCGCTTACTGCAACAGGTGGAGCCGGTGGAAGCCGATCTCGTTCCCGAAGAGGAGGGCGTCTACCGGAGCATCCTCGTCCCGCTGAAGCTCGGCCCGATCGGGGAGGAAATGCTCGCCACCGCGATCCGGCTGGCCGAGGAGCGCTCCTGCTCCGTGCGTGCTCTGCACGTCATCCGCGTCCCGCTCGACATGCCGCTCGACGCGGAGCTTCTCGACCAGGAGGAGCGTGCCGAGGCGTCGCTCGCCGACGCCAAGCTCCTCGCGTCAGAGCACGGCGTCGAGGTCGAGGGGGAGATCGTCCGTGCCCGCGCCATCGGCGAGGCGATCGTCGAGAGCGCCTCGAACGACAGCGTCGACCTCATCTTGCTCGGATCCTCGCCGCGCTGGCGCCGGCAATCCCGTTTCTTCAGCCCGACCGTGGACTACGTCCTCCGCCGGGCT
>DASXRO010000065.1:0-7343 GCA_036506555.1 Gaiellaceae bacterium | reverse complement strand
CCCAAGGACCGCACCGAAGCCGAGGAGGCCCGCGCGGGGCCATGCGAGCGTCAGCACCAGGACGAGAACGACGACGAGAAAGGTCGCTGGAATCCGATATTGGTTGTTCGCCGAGATCCGATCGTCCAGGGCCGACACACGGGCCGCTCCGTTACCGTCCGGAGTCCAGCCGAGCCCGTCCTCGCGACCGAGCGCCGTGGGGGCGATATCGACGATGGAGACGAGTCCGGTGATCCGGGTGGAAGCAGACGTGAGCAGGCCCTCGTAGCCGCCGCCGATGACCGCCACGGGATAGCGGCGGGTGTTGGCCTGAGCCGGGCCGCTCGGCAGGCCGACGATGATCGCCGGGCCGTCGGGGATCGTCTTGCTGGTCTCGAAGGAGATGAGGCGGGGCCCTGTAGTGATCCCTCGCAAGGAGTTCGTCACCTGCCCGCGGACGAGCGCGGCTCGCGCTGCAAGTCCGCTCGTCTCCGGACCGCTCCCGGGCACGAGCAGGCCGACCGCGCCGCGCTCGGCGAGAGCCGGAAGGTCTTCGAAACCGAGACCGGGCACGACGACCACGCGAAACGCCGTAGCCTGCGCGTCGGCCGCCGTGAGCACGAAGAGGACGAACGCCAGCGCGACGGTCCGGGCCATGCCCGGAACTCTAGGCTTGCTCGCCTTCGGGACGGTGGCGAGAGCGGCGTCTTTGGCGGGTCTCGTCGCTATCGCGCTCGCGACTCTCGGTCCGCCGGGAGGGGACGAGCCCGCCCACCTCTACCGCACGTACCTCGTGCGCCAGGGCGTCTTCATCTGGGACAACTTCTGGTTCGGGGGCCACTACCCACTCGCCTCGTACAGCCTCCTCTACTACTTCCCGGCCAGTGTCATCGGCAACGTTCGCCTCGCAGTGGCCGCGGTCATCGCCACGGCGGCCCTCTTCGCGTTCATAGCCCGGCGGGAGTGGGGAGGTGACGCCTACTGGCCGTCCCTCGTGTTCGCCGTAGTCTCCGCGGCGCCACTCTTCACGGGAACGTATCCCTTCGCGGTGGGAATGGCTTGCCTGCTCGGAGTCCTGGTCGCGCTTCAGGTCGGCCGGACCTGGCTCGCGGCCCTCTGCACCATCTTGACCGTCGGGTTCAGCCCGCTCGCCTTCCTGTTCCTCTGCCTCGCCCTGCTCGCAGTCGCGCTCGTGCGAGGCCGTTTCGACCGGCCGGTCCTGGTCATGGCGGGCGCGGCAGGCGTCGCGGGCGCCGTCCAGGCGACGGCGCTGGCCGTCTTCGCCCATGACGCGACCTATCCGTTCTTTCGCGTAGGCGAGCTAATCGCCGTTCTGTCAGCGTCGATCTTCGGGACAATCCTGGCGTTGAGGAGCCCGCGGGGCCAGGTCCTCGCCGCCTTCCTGGCGCTTTGGGGCCTCGTCGCCCTCCTCGCGTTCACCTTCTCGACGCCCGTGGGCGAGAACGTCACGCGGCTGCGTGGCTTCCTCTTTCCGCTCATCCTCCTGCTGGCCGTCCAGGTGCGGTTCCGGCCCGCCTGGTTCGTGCTGCCTGCCCTCGTCGCCGCCTTCGCGTACACGACGATCCCCTACCTCGGGGTCATCCCCTACAAGGGCGACCGGCGTCCGGCGAGCGAGGCCTTCTGGACTCCCGCACTCGACTTCCTGCGGGCGCACGAGGATCCGAACTACCGGGTCGAGGTCGTGCCGACAGGCGACCACTGGGAGGCCTACTGGCTCCCGCGCGCTGGCTTTCCGCTCGCGCGAGGCTGGTACCGCCAGGTCGACTATGCGCTGAACCCGCTCTTCTACCGGGACCGTCTCACGGAAACCGCCTACAGGCGGTGGCTCAGGCGCTGGTCGGTGAACTATGTCCTCCTGCCGAACGCGCAGATCGGCCGCGCGGGCGAGGAGCGGGAAGCAGACCTTCTCCGGTCAGGGCGCTCAGGGTTGCGGGAGGTCTTCCGCACATCCGACTGGCAGATCTACAGAGTGCCGGATCCGCGTCCGCTGCTGACCGGCGCCTCGGCCGCGAGCGTGACTGAGCTCGAGCATGACTCCGTGACGGGGACAGTAGCCTCCCCCGGGATCTACCGCCTGGCCTTGCGCTATACGCCGTACTGGCGACTGGAAGTCGGCGGGCTTTGCGTCGACGAGGCAGCGGACGGCATGACAGAGCTCCGCTTCTCGCGAGCTGGCTCGTTCAAGCTCCAGATCGCCCTCGCCGCCCACGATAATGCCGTCTGCAAGGACAGCTCCTGAGGGTAGAATTCAGAGCGACCATCGCCCTCCCGAGGAGCTGAGAAATCTTTATGAAACGCAAGGCCTATGGACGTGACGCCGGGCTGTCTGCACGCATGGTGTTGACGACTTTCCTGCTCGGTCTTCTCTACGTCGTCTTCGCGATCGTTCTCTTCCAGGTGCTGAACGTCGGGCTCGCTCCGATGCTTCTGATCGTCATCGGCCTGGCCGTCTTCCAGTACTACACCTCCGACAAGCTCGCCCTCAAGGCGTCCGGCGCGAAGGTTGTCACTCCCGAGGAGGCGCCCGAGCTGCACGCGATGGTCGAGCGCCTCTGCGCGATGGCCGACCTGCCGAAGCCGAAGGTGGCGATCATCCCGACGGACGTCCCGAACGCCTTCGCGACCGGCCGCAGCCCGAAGCACGCCGCCGTCGCGGTGACCGAAGGCCTCTGGCGCCGGCTCGAGCCTCAGGAGATCGAAGGCGTGCTCGCGCACGAGCTCTCCCACGTGGCCAACCGCGACGTGCTCGTCATGACGCTCGCGAGCTTCTTCGCGATGCTCGCTGCGCTCTTGACGCGCTTCGGCCTCTACGGCGGCATGTTCGGCGGCGGACGCAGTCGGGACGGCGGAACGCCAGTCTGGCTGATCATCTTTCTCGTCTCGCTCGCGACGTACGTGATCAGCTTCGTCCTCATCCGGACGATCTCGCGCTACCGCGAGTACGCGGCCGACCGCGGGTCGGCGCTCATCACGGGCGCCCCCGAGCAGCTGATGAGCGCGCTGCAGAAGATCGCCAGCGACATCATCCGCATCCCGCAGCGCGATCTCCGCGAGGTCGAGGGCATGAACGCGTTCTTCATCATCCCGACGTCGATCAAGTCCTCGGCTGCCGAGCTCTTCTCAACGCACCCACCGCTCGAGAAGCGGCTCGCCCGGCTCGCCGCGATCGCCCAGGAGATGGGCCGCCCGGTCTCGTAGGTCTTGGGGCTCGGCGACGTCCTGTTCGGACGCAAGAAGCTTAAGGGCGCCAGCCTCGAGAAGCTCTTCGCGCTCTCGACCGCCCAGATCACGCTCGAGACCGAGCTCGGCCTGAAACCGGCCGGCGTGGCCGCCGTCGTCTTCAAGCCGCTCTCGGCGGGTGAATTCAGCCAGGCCGAGCGCGACATCGACGAGCTGCTCGGCGTCGCGGCTCGCGATTCGGGCTCGCAGGTGCGCCGCCGCTCGGACAGCTTCGGCTTCGAATGGCTCGTGATCCGCGACTCGGACTTCGAAGATCTGGTGACGACCACCCACCTCGTCAGCTCGGAGCTCACCGACCGGGGGTTCGGGGGCCAGCTGCTCGCAGCCGACTTCGCGTTCAAGGGCGGGGAGCACCCGGTCTATCTCGTCTACGGCTACAAGCGCGGGACGTTCTGGCCGTTCATCCCCACGGGCAAGGAGCAGGAGCGCGACAACGCCGAGGAGCTGCGGCTGAAGAACGAGCTCGAGAGCGAGCTCCCGATGGAGCCCGACCTCACGCGCTGGCTCGCGCTCTTCGACGCGCCTCTAGAAGATCAATAGCGCCGCGCGCCGGCGTACGTCGAGCTGTACCAGCCCTCGCCGAGGCTCGAGATCTTGACGACGTCGCCGGTGTGAGGCGCGTGCACGAACTGGCCGCCGCCGATGTAGATCCCTACGTGCGAAGCGCCGTTGAAGAAGACGGCATCGCCGGGCTGGAGCTGGCTCCGCGCGACGTACCGCCCGAGGTGGAACTGCATGTACGAGCTATGTGGGAGATAGACGCCGACCTGGGCGAAGACGTACATGACCAGCCCGGAGCAGTCGAAGCCCGAGGGTGACGCGCCGCCCCAGCGATAGGGGACGCCGAGGTAGCGAAGCGCGATCGCGACCACGCCGCTGTGCCCCGAAGGCGGGGGGCCGACCGGGGGCGGGCTCGAGGCAGGGGGAGGGGAACTCGGCGGCGGCGGGCTCGGATCTGTGGGCGGCTGGCTCGAGTCCTGCGTCGGCGCGGCGGGATGGATCGTCGCGGCTCGGGCGCGTGCCTGCGCGGCCAGGCGCGCCTGCCGTGCGCGCTCGGCGGCCTGGAGCTTCGAGATCTCGTCCTTGATCGAGGCGAGAAGCGCTTGACGCTTGGCGAGCTGCTGCTCGATCGCCGCTCTCCGCGCGGCCCGCTCCGCGACTTCCCGCGTCTGGGCCGCACGGGCCTGCTCGAGGCGTCGCTGGCGAGCCTGCACCTCGTTCCGGTAGCGGGTCACCTCGTCGGCGATGCGCGCGTCCTCGCTGGAGATGCGGCTGACCGAGTCGAGCCTGTCGATCAGGTCGCCGAGGCTGGACGCTCCGAAGAGCACCATGAGCGTGTCGGGCTCCTCCGAGGTGTAGAGGGCGACGACCCGGTTGGCCACGCGCCCTCGCGCGTTCGCCAGATTGGCGCGCGCGATCGTGAGCTGTCGCTGGTTGCTCGCCAGTTCACTCTCGATCCGTTGCAGGCGGACCGTGGCGCTGTTGTAGGCATCGACGGCGCGGTCCAGTTGCATGTCGATCGCGTCGATCTCGGCGAGGACGTGCTGAGCGTCGGCCTGCTTCGACGTGATGCGCGCGGGTTCCGCGGCAGCCGCGGCGACGACCGCGAGTGCGGCGGCCAGTGCAGCGATGAGCGGCAGGCCGTGGCGCATGGCGGGACTTCTCTCGCGGAGAAGCCGAGGAGCTTAGCGCAGGCCTACTTCGGCGGGTCGCGGAGCAAACCTTCCGGACGCCTAGAGACGACGCCCGCCGTCGAACGTCGAGCGGTACCGCGATTCGGAGAACCGCGAGATCTTGACCACCTCGCCGGAGTGCGGCGAGTGCACGAATCGCCCCCGCCCGATGTAGATCCCTACGTGCGAAAGGCCGTTGAAGAAGACGATGTCGCCCGGCTCGAGCTGGGCGCGCGAAACGGGGCGGCCGTAGCCCCAGAGCATCGCGCTGTTATGTGGCAGCTGCACCCCGAGACGCCCGTACACGAACATGACGAACCCGGAGCAGTCGAAGCCGGACGGCGAGGAGCCCGCCCAGCGATAGGGGGTCCCGCGGTAGCGGAGGGCCACCGCGACCGCAGCCCGTGCCCGCTCCGACCCCGCGGGCCTCGCTTGCGGAGCTTCCTCGGCGGCATCCTGGGTCAGGAGGGTGTGCTCGACCTCGACCGACAGCGTCTCCGGCTCGACCTGATTGGAGACGAGCCGCGCCGGCTCGGCGGCGCCGGCCGCGGGAAATGCGAGCAGGACCAGCGCGAGGAGGAGGGGGCAGCCGAGGCGCATACGAGGGTCCCGGCACGCAACGGCGTGGGAACCTGAGCCGCTTACTTCGGCAGCGCACGGATCGGGCTTGAGGCGGATTACCTCAGCCTGCTACTTCAAGTCAGGGATCAGACCTTCGTGCGTAAAGAGACGTTTGGTCTCCTCGAGCGTCATGTCGCTCGGCGGGACGACCCCGTCCGAGGGGGAGAGATCGTCGTCGGGAAGACGCTTGCCCTCGCTTCGAACCAGCTCCCATATGTCGTCGAGGAGACGGTCGAGCGTTGGCTCGTCCTCGGACTCGACCGCGGCGTGCGCCTCGTCGTCGAGCTCGTTCAACCGCGCAAGGGCGTCGTCGGGAATCCGGTACTGGCCTTCTCCCATGAGACGGACGATCAAGACTTCTTCTCCTCCAACTGCTTCTTGTCGCCGGCCTCCAGCTCGCCCTTCAACCGGGCGAGGTCGGCGTCCACTTGCTGGGAGGCCGAGACCTGCGCGAGCTCGCGGTCGAGCTCGGTGCCGGTGCTCGTGTAGTCCTCGAGCGTGCCGGAGTCGACCAGCTCGTCGACCGCGGCGGCGCGGGCCTGCATCTGCTCGGTCTTGTCGCGGGCGCGCTCGATGGCGAGGCCGGTGTCGGCCATCTCCTCGCCGATGCCGGTCGCGGCCTCGCCGATCCGCACCTGCGCCTCGGCGGCTGAGTACTGCGCCTTGATCGTCTCCTTCTGCGTCCGGAATGCCTCGACCTTGGCGGACAGCCGCTTCTCGCTCTCGGAGAGCTTGTCCTGCTGCGCGACCAGGTCGGCAATCTGCTGGTCGAGCCCCTGGAGCTGCTGCTGCGCAAAGGCCTTGCGCTCGAGGGCGGCGCGGGCGAGATCCTCGCGCCCGGCCGAGAGGGCCTGGCGGGCCTGCTCGTCGAGCTTCGGCATCTCGACCTCGAGTTTCTGCGTCTGCAGCTCGAGCCGCTTCTTCGCGGTCACCACGTCGGCGATGCCCTTCTTGACCTTCTGGAGCGTCTCCCGCTGGCGTTCGTACGAGTAGTCGAGCGTGACGGCGGGATCCTCAGCGCGGTCGAGCAGCTTCGAGATCCACGCCTTGATCACGTTCGATGTGCGGCTCATCAGCCCCATCTAGTCCCTCCCTGGAGTCGGTCCCTGGCATCCTACCCGGGCCGTGATCGTGGAAAGGAGCATGGATCCCTCTTGGCTGTCGAACGCCTACGTGGTCGCCGACCGGCCCGGCGGGACAGGGGTGTTCGTGGACAGCGGGGCGCCTCTCGAGCCGCTCGTCGCAGCGGTCGAGCGGCTCGACCTGCACGTTCCTTACCTGCTCACGACGCACGGCCACGGGGATCACATCGCTCATCACGACGAGCTCGAGCGCCGCTTCGGGGTGGCCGTGCTCGCCGACCCGGCCGAGGGGGTGCCCGGCGCCGAGCCGCTTTCGCACGGCGCGGTTCTCGAGGTGGGCGACCTGCGAGTCGAGACGCTGCGCACACCCGGGCACAGCCCCGGTGGGCTCTCGTTCGTGGTGAGCGACGAGGCCTGCTTCACGGGCGACACTCTCTTCGCAGGCTCAGTCGGCGGCACGCGGGACTCGTTCGACGACGTCCGCCGCTCCGTCATGGACGTCCTCATGGGGCTGTCGCACGACATCCGCGTCTATCCCGGACACACGGACGAGACCACGATCGGCTGGGAGTGGGAGCACAACCCTTTCATCCGTATCTGGCGGGGTCTCGACCTGGAGGGCGAGGAGCGTTGCTTCGTCTCGGGAGAGGAGGCGACCCTCGTCGCCTGGTCACCCGACTACGACGGCGGCGGCAAGGGCTGGGTGCGCTTTCGCGACGGGCGGGAC
>DASXRO010000064.1:0-3912 GCA_036506555.1 Gaiellaceae bacterium | reverse complement strand
GCGTCGTGCTCGACGAGCGTCGACTCGATCTCGGTGGTCGAGAGGCGGTGCCCGGCGACGTTGATGACGTCGTCGATGCGCCCCATGAGCCAGAAGTAGCCGTCGGCGTCCTGCTTGGCCCCGTCGCCGGTGAAGTACGTGCCCGGACCGTACTTGGAGAAGTAGGTCTGCACGTAGCGCTCGTCGTCCTGCCAGAGGGTCCTGAACATGCCGGGCCACGGACGCCGGATCGTGAGGAAGCCCCCCTCGCCCCGAGGCACCGGATTTCCCTGTTCGTCGAGGATCTCGGGCTTGATGCCCGGGAAGGGAACTGTCGCCGAGCCGGGCTTGAGCGTCGTGATCCCAGGAAGCGGCGTGATGAGGATGCCGCCGTTCTCGGTCTGCCACCACGTGTCGACGATCGGGCAGCGCTCGCCGCCGATGTACTTCCAGTACCAGACCCACGCCTCAGGGTTGATCGGCTCGCCGACGGTTCCGAGCAGGCGCAGCGAGGAGAGGTCGTACCGCTCCGGGTACTCGGGCCCCATCTTCACGAAGGAGCGGATGAGAGTCGGCGCCGTGTAGTACGAGTTGACCCCGTAGCGCTCGACGATCTGCCAGTGGCGGTCCCAGTCCGGGTAGGCCGGGTCGCCCTCATAGAGGACGCTCGTCGTCCCGTTGTTGAGGGGCCCGTAGACGATGTAGCTGTGCCCGGTGATCCAGCCGACGTCAGCTGCACACCACCAGACCGTGTCGTCGTGGATGTCGAAGATCCACTTGTGCGTGACCGAGACGTGCAGGAGGTAGCCCGCCGTCGTGTGCTGTGCTCCCTTCGGCTTCGCCGTCGTCCCCGACGTATGGAGGAGGAAGAGGACGTCCTCGGCGCTCATTCGCGCAGGCTCGCATTCGGCGCTCTCGCCCTCCACGACGTCGTCCCACCAGACGTCGCGACCCTCTTGCCAGGGTACGTCGCCGCCGGTCCGGCGTAGGACGACGAGCCGCTCGAGCGAGGGCGCCTGCGCCGCGGCGTCGTCTGCGTTCCGCTTCAGCGGGACCTTGGCCCCTTTCCGCCAGCCCTCGTCCTGCGTGATGAGGACCTTCGCGCCGGTGTCGCGCATCCGCTCGGCGAGGGACTCGGCCGAGAAGCCGCCGAAGACGACGACATGGGCCGCGCCGACGCGCGCGCACGCGAGCATGGCGATCGGCAGCTCCGGCACCATGCCCATGTAGATCCCGACCCGGTCGCCCTTGCCGACGCCGAGGTTGCGAAGGCCGTTGGCGAGCCGGGAGACCTCGCGTAGGAGCTCGTAGTAGGTCAGGTCGCGCGTCTCGTCCTCGGGCTCGCCCACCCAGTGGTAGGCGATCTTGCCGCCTCGGCCGGCTTCGACCTGCTTGTCGAGGCAGTTGTAGGAGACGTTCAGCTCGCCGTCTGCGAACCACCTGCAGTGGGGCGGATCCCATTCGAGCGTTTGCGTCGGCTCCTTGAACCAGGAGATGAACTCGCGCGCAAGTCCGCTCCAGAAGCCTTCGAAGTCCTCCTCCGCGCGCTTGTAGACGCCGTCGTCGCCGATGATCGCGCCGGCGCGGAACTCCTCCGGAGGGGGAAACGTGCGCTGTTCCTCGAGCAGCGCCTCGATCGCGGCCTGTGCATGCTCGGTCTCCATAAGGGGAGAAATATGACCGATAGCAAAGTGGCCGTGCGCAGCGCTAACCTCTCACCCGTGCGAGTGCGGCTCTGCCTTGGGGTCATCGTGGCGTGCGCTGCGCTGGCCGCGGGCGGGTCGGCCGGGGCGGCATCAGCGCCGGCGGCCTCCGCGAGCGCGTTCGGCGTGCGTATCATCCAGCCTGGCGCGCCGGCGGTGACGGCAGGGACGATCTCGTCGCCCCCGCAGGCGGCGGCCTCGCTCGTCGGCTACGCATACGGCGACGGCGCCGTCTCGACTGGAGCGATCTCGGCCGCGACGCAGGCGACGGTCGACGGTGGGCGCTCGGTCGGACGGGCGAGCAGCTCGGTCGCCTCCGTCTCGCTCTTCGGCGGCGAGATCACGGCCGACTCGGTCGACGTTCGCGCGCTCTCGCATGCCGGTCCCACTGCGGCCGACGGGAAGCTCTCGGCCTCGACGCTGACCAACGTCGTCGTCCTCGGCGCGCCGGTGACCCCGGGTGTGAACGCCCGCGTGCCGCTCGCCGACTGGGGCTACGCGGTCCTCCTCGAGCAGGCGATCGTCGTGCAGGCGACGAGCACGCGTCGCGGCCACCGCGGCTTCGTCACCGGCATCCACGTCCACCTCACCGCCGATCACGGCGGCCTGCCGGCGGGAACGGAGATCTACGTCGGCTATGCAGAGGCCGCTGCGACGGCTCCGAAGGCGGTGACGCAGTCGTCGCCCCCGCCTCCTCCGCCGACCCATCACGAGCCGGTGCCGCCTCCGAGTACGCAACCGCCTCCCACCGTGCACCCGCCGCCGGCCGGCGTCCACCCGCAGCTGACCGCGAAGGGGTACGTCTTTCCCGTCTACGGACCCTCGTCCTTCAGCGACGACTTCGGCGCCCCCCGCGCGGACACGGTCTGGCACCACGGGAACGACATCTTCGCTCCGCTCGGCGCCCCTCTTCTGGCCGTCTCCGACGGGACGCTCTTCCTCGTCGGCTGGAACAGCCTGGGCGGCAACCGTCTGTGGCTTCGCGACCTCCAGGGGAACGAGTTCTACTACGCGCACCTCTCGGCCTTCTCGCCGCTCGCGCATGACGGCGCGCACGTCCACGCGGGCGACGTGATCGGCTTCGTCGGGAACACGGGCGATGCCGCCACGACTCCGACCCATCTGCACTTCGAGATCCACCCCGTCGAGCTTCTGTGGATGGGCTACGACGGCGTCGTGAACCCGTACCCGTACCTGCTCGCGTGGCGGAAGCTGCTCGACCTCGACTTCGGGGCATCCGGGTGGACGCCGCCCACCGGCAAGGCCCCGCCGCCCGCCGCGGTCCTGCTGCAGGCGGATGACATCTCGACGATGAGCGGCCTCGACCCCGAGGCGTTCACGACACTCCTCGACGTTGGGCCGCTCTTCGGCGAGGGCCCGCCCGGCCCCAGAATCGTCCGCGCCAAACTTGGGTTTGGCTAGCCGCTAACTTTCGTTCGATTGGCTGTAGGACTCGAACGGCTGCTCGGGGCCGAACAGCTTGTCCTTCAGCCACCGGCGCGTGTCGGGGCCCGTTGCGGGATTGAAGAGAATCCCGAGCGCGATGCCTGTAAGCAGCAACGTCGCGTTCCGGCCGGTGTGCGACTCCTTGCCGCCTTGGACGCGCTTGCCCGCCTCGCGGAGCTCCTCGACGGCCTTCCTCAGCTCCTTCTGGACGTCCTTGTCGCGGGCGACCTTGAATGCCATGCCGGTCGTGCCGCGATCGCCCAGGAGCTCGTCGTAGATGCGCCGCGCGGACTCGTAGGCGCGCTTGACGTTGTCGTGAAGATCCTCGTCGCGGGCGATCCGCTCGACGTACGGCCGGGCGGAGTCCACGGCGCCGCTAACCCTGTCCTTTGCCTTCGCCATTCGTTTCGTCCTTTCTTCGCGTCTTTGGAGGAAGTATCTACCCTTGGGCCGCCGAGGAAAACTCCAGCACCTTCGCGCCCGGGAACGCGGCCTCGAGGACCTCGTCGATCGAGTCGGCGGGAACGAAGTTCATGCTCTTGCGCACCTCGCGCGGGAGATCCTCGAGGTCGCCCTCGTTTTCCTTCGGGAGGACGACGGTCGTGATCCCGGCCCGTTGCGCGGCGAGAACCTTCTCGCGCACGCCTCCGATGGGGAGCACCTGGCCGGTGAGCGTGATCTCGCCCGTCATCGCGACGTCCTCGGAGACGGGGCGGCCGAGGGCGAGCGAGGCGAGCGCCGTCGCGAGCGCGATGCCCGCCGACGGCCCGTCCTTCGGCACGGC
>DASXRO010000063.1:0-2920 GCA_036506555.1 Gaiellaceae bacterium | reverse complement strand
CCGGATCGCGCGGGAACATGAAGCTGTAGATCACCAGCGAGTCACGGTCGGGCTCGAACAGCTCCGAGAGCTTCACGTCGGTCGGGGCACCGTCCGCACCCACACCCTGGAAGACGTAGTCCTCGGGAACAACCCCGCCGGCCGGCAGCTTCCGCCTCGCGGCGGCCACCGCCTCCATCGTGCGACGCAGTTCGATCTCCTGGGCGAGTAGCCGATCGCGCGCCGCCCGGTACTCCGCTGACTCCCCTGGAAATGTGACGCTCACAGTTCTCCTCCTCGAGCTAATAGCGGTCGATCTCGATGAGACGCTCGTCGCTGATGCCGAAGTGGTGAGCCACCTCGTGCAGGACGACCCGTCGGATCTCGCGGCGCAGGCGGGTGGGATCGGCACCCCAGAGACGCTCGAGCGGACGCCGGTAGATCGTGATCTTGTCGGGAGCCACCCCGGAATAGCCGGTACCGCGCTTGGTCAAAGGTAACCCTTGATAGAGCCCCAACAGGGGCCTGCCGGCCGGCGGCTCCTCCTCGACCACGATCGCGACGTTCGACATGAACTCGCGCAGGTCGGCAGGGAGCGAGTCGAGAGCGTCCTCGATCGCCTGCTCGAAATCGATCTCTCCACTGGATCCGTCCATCGCGCGGGTCGCTACTCCACGCTACCTAGGGTGCGTCAGAAGGTGACGACCCGGTCGTACTCCTCGAGGAGCTTGGCTGCCTCTGGCGGCGTCGTCCACGTTCCGCCGACGCGGGAGAGGTCCTCGTCGGTCGCCCCACGGGCGACCGCGCAGCCCTTTCAGACGTAGAGCGGGACCCTGTGGTCGAGGAGCTTCGCCAGGAGCTCCCGGACCGGGGGAACGCCGACCCCCTCGATTCTGTTCGCAGCCTCCTCGGAGAGCAGCTCGGTCGCGTCCCCGGCGAGCACGACAGCCGTCTCCTGGCCGGCCTCGACGGATCCGTTCACGCAAAGGTGGAGGGCCAACGAGGCCCGGGTCGCATCCGACTCTCCCGCAGTGGCGAAGTACAGCGTCTTCATGGCGCACCTCCGTGGTCGTCGGCGAGGGGCGAGGATACCTCCGCGACCTCCACGAAGCGGCACAGCGACTTCACGAGCCTCATCTGCTCCACCTAGCGGGCCCGTGAGCGACTGGAAAGGAAATCGGTCATGTCTCCCTTTCTGTCGCCTGACGCGAGGCTACAGCCTCCGGCGTTGACGCCAGTGCGAACATATGTTCGTGCCGGCAGTCGCCACGATCCTCCACGCCGACGTGGATTCCTTCTATGCGTCGGTCGAGCAGCGCGATGACCCCCGCTTGCGCGGCCGGCCGGTGATCGTCGGCGGCGGCGTGGTGCTGGCGGCGAGCTACGAGGCGAAGGCGCACGGCGTCCGCACGGCCATGAGCGGACGGCAGGCGCGCCGTCTCTGCCCACGCGCAATCGTCGTGCCGCCGCGAATGTCGGCCTACTCCGAGGCCAGCAAGGCGATGTTCCGCATCTTCGAGGACGCGACGCCGCTGGTCGAAGGCCTCTCGATCGACGAGGCATTCCTGGAGGTGCGCGGGCTCGAGCGGATTTCCGGCACGCCGACTGAGATCGCCGTCCGTTTGCGGCGCGACGTCCGCGAGAGCGTCGGCCTCCCGATCACGGTCGGAGTGGCGAGGACGAAGTTCCTCGCCAAGGTGGCGAGCGGCGTGGCGAAGCCCGACGGCCTCCTGGTCGTGCCGTCCGACCGCGAGCTCGATTTTCTCCACCCGCTCCCGGTCGAAGCGCTCTGGGGCGTCGGCGTCGTGACCGCGCGCAAGTTGCGCGCTCGCGGGATCACGAGCGTCGGCCAGGTCGCCCGGATGGGCGAAGGGGCATTGGTCGCTCTGCTGGGACGAGCAGCGGGCCGGCACCTCCACGCGCTCGCGCACAACCGTGATCCGCGCCCGATCCATCCCGGGCGGCGGCGTCGCTCGATCGGCTCCCAGCGGGCGCTGGGCCGGTCGCGGAAATCGGCCGAGGAGCTGGACACCGTCATCATCGGACTTGTCGACAGGATTACGCGACGGATGAGGGCGGCAGGGCGGGTCGGCCGCACCGTCGTGCTGCGTGTGCGCTTCGGTGACTTTTCGAGGGCGACGCGGTCTTACACGCTGCCCCAGGCGACCGCGCACACGGAGACCATCCTCGCGACCGCGCGAGGTCTCCTTGCGGCGACCATGCCGACGCTCGAGCGGCGGGGCGTCACGCTCGTCGGCATCTCGGTCGCCAACCTCGAGAACGACGACGCCGTCCAGCTCGTGCTCCCCTTCGACCGGCACGGCGGAATGGCGCTCGACGTCGCGCTCGACGAGATCCGCCGCCGCTTCGGCTCGGACGCCGTCACGCGGGCCGTGCTGCTCGGCCGGTCAGCGGGGATCACTGTGCCGCTCCTGCCGGATTGAGCAGCTTCCAGGGCGTAAGATCTGCCGGCTTTGAAGGTTGCCGCCCTCGCTCTCACTGCCGCAGTTGCGGTCGCGCTCGCCGCCTGCGGGGGAGGCGGCAACAAAGAGCCGCTCACGATGGACCAACGCGTGCCCTCGACCCAGGACGCGCCGGAGTGGAAGGCCGATCCCGTGGAGACGCCAGTCAGCGTCTCGGGGCCGGACGAGTTCATCTCGAAGCTCGGCGAGCGCTTCATCAACCCGACTCCCCAAGACATTCAGAAGTTCAAGAGCTCGGGCTTCGTGCGGGCGCTGCACGTGACGAAGTTCTTCCCGGAGACCCCGAGCGGCCAACACACGAGGACGGCACCACATCTGTTCTCGCTCGTGATGCAGTTCGACTCGGAGGACGGCGCGAAGACGGCGCTCGACCTCCTGCATACCGACAGCCTGCGCCCGTGCCCGGAGACCTGCGCGACGCAGGTGCAGGAGTTCGATCCCGGTTTCGGGGACGCAAA
>DASXRO010000062.1:0-22873 GCA_036506555.1 Gaiellaceae bacterium | reverse complement strand
GTGAAGAAGCACCTACGCGCCCAGGAGGTCGCCGAGCAGAACCGCCTGCCCTGCATCTATCTCGTCGACTCGGGCGGCGCCTTCCTCCCCCTGCAGGACGAGGTCTTCCCGGACCGCGATCACTTCGGCCGCATCTTCTTCAACCAGGCGACCATGTCGGCCAAGGGCATCCCGCAGATCGCCGTGGTGATGGGCTCGTGCACCGCCGGCGGCGCCTACGTCCCCGCGATGAGCGACGAGACCGTGATCGTCAAGGGAACCGGGACGATCTTCCTCGGGGGCCCTCCGCTCGTGAAGGCCGCGACCGGCGAGGAGGTGACGGCGGAAGAGCTGGGCGGAGCCGAGGTGCATGCCCGCGTCTCCGGCGTCGCCGACCATTACGCGGTCTCGGACGAGCATGCGCTCGCGATCGCGCGCGAGATCGTCGCCAACCTGAACGAAGCACGGCCGGATCCTCCCTGGGACGTCGAGGACCCGGAGGACCCGCTGCTCGATCCTGCCGACCTCTACGGCATCGTCCCGGAGGACTACGCCAAGGGCTACGACGTGCGGGAGGTGATCGCACGCCTGGTCGACGGCAGCCGGCTGCACGAGTTCAAGGCGCTCTACGGCGAGACGCTCGTCTGTGGCGTCGCCCGCATCGAGGGCTTCCCCGTCGGAATCCTCGCGAACAACGGCGTCCTCTTCTCGGAGAGCGCGCTCAAGGGCGCCCACTTCATCCAGCTCGCCTGCAAGCGGCGCATCCCGCTGGTCTTCCTCCAGAACATCACGGGCTTCATGGTCGGGAAGGAGTACGAGGCCCGTGGGATCGCGAAGGACGGGGCCAAGATGGTCACCGCGGTCGCCTGCGCGCAGGTGCCGAAGTTCACCGTCATCGTGGGCGGCTCGTTCGGGGCCGGCAACTACGGCATGTGCGGGCGGGCCTACTCCCCGCGGCAGCTCTGGATGTGGCCCAACGCCCGCATCAGCGTCATGGGCGGCGAGCAGGCTGCGACCGTTCTCACGACCGTGGGCCGGGCCGATCCCGAGGAGATTCGCGCGAAGTACGAGCGCGAAGGGAACCCGTACTACTCGACCGCCCGGCTCTGGGACGACGGGATCATCGACCCGCTCGACACCAGGCGCGTCCTCGCGCTCGGCATCGCCGCAAGCCTGAACGCGTCCATACCCGAGACGACGTTCGGCATCTTTCGGATGTAGAGTCGGCTCCAGGAGGGCTTGACGAAACATCATCTGTGCCGCCGGAGGCGCGCCGCTCGCCCCCAGGCTGCGTCCTCGGTCGCCCCCAACGCATCCGCGTTCAGAATGACACGGGGCTCCCTGCGTCCTTGCCTCGGAACGACCAGCGCGTCCCGGCGACGAGTGACGTTCCGCCAAGCCCTCCTAGTCGGGCAACGGCGGCGGTGGCGGCAGCTCCGGGATGGGCGGAAGCGGCGGCGGTTCGATCGGCAGCGGCGGAATCGGCAGCGTCTCAGTATCGGGCACGGAAGGAATGGGGATGCCGGCGACCGATCCCCCGTCCCCGCTCGCCGCCTCGCCTCCTGCTGCGTCCTTCGTTCCGGCCTGCTTCGTCTCGGTTCGCTCAGCCGTTGACTGGTCCCGCACCGGCGCGAACGTGCGAGCCGTCCGGAATGGGGAGGTGTCCACGAACGACGGCTGCGCCTTGACGGCGTGCGAAGGCTGCGATTCCCTCTCGGCGTCGCCGAGCGGCCCAGCAACGATCGCGACGCTTCCGACGAAGGCCGCCATGCCCGCGCGGCTGAACGAGAGCCCGAGCGAGCCGAGCTTGCCGAAACCGGGCAGCGGGAGGATGAAGAAGGCGCGGGCGCGGCGCCGCTGGATGGCCGGGACGTGCTCGGCGGCCTCGAGCTCCGCGCTCAGGCTCTTGCGCGCCCGGAAGATCAGCGTCTCGACGGCCGCCAGCGAGAGGCCCAGCGCGGTCGCGATCTCCGCGTAGGAACGCCCTTGAATCTCGCGCAAGAGGATGGCCGCGCGCTGGTTGGTGGGGAGCTTGCGGATCGCGGCGGCGATCTCCCCTCCCGTCGGGCCGTCGACGTCCGTGACGGCCGCTGCAACTTCGGGATCGAGGCCGACCTCCTGGGGGCGGCGCGCCAGCGCGCGGTAGCGGCGACGCACCACGTTGCGCGCGATGGTGACGAGCCAGGCTCTCGGCTTCGCCGGCTCCTCGCCGCGGCTGATCGCACGGTAAGCGTTCAGGAACGTGATCTGGGTGACGTCCTCGGCCTCCTCAGGATCGCGGACGTCGCGGAGGACCGCGCCGTATACGTCCCGCCGGTGCCGACGATAGAGCCGCTCGAAGGAGCTGTCGCTCCGCCGGCTCTGCCCAACTGAGGGGCTCATACTCGCTATATGCCCAAAACGCAACAGTTCTCACCAGGCGCAATCGTAAGTTTCGAGCATGGGCACGACTCTGACTCGAAAGCGCCCAAAACAAGCCGTCATGCACCAGTCCCAGCTCGAAATCCGAGTCCCGCGGGCAGCCGACACCGGCCGCCTCCTGGGCTTCTTCAAGCGAACCGCGTACGAAGCCGAGCAGGTGGGCGAGCGCACCGTCGCCCTCACCCCGCCGCGAGAGACGCCGACACCAAGCTCGCGCGCCGCGAGATCGTGATCTACCCGCGCGTGCTCGAGCGCATCCACCCAGGGCTCGGCGCCTTCGTCGTCGTGTGACACGGCTTGGCGGGCTCTATCATGTCGCCACCCCCACTGGGCCGCCGCTGGGCCAGCGTCCCTGGATCGACGATGACACAGCAACACGAACGATACGTCCGCAACGAATGGCTCTTCCGCGAGGTCAACGAGCGCATCTCTGACGTAAACGAGGACTTCGAGGTCGGCGGGCTCGTCGAGTTCCTGTGCGAGTGCGGGCGGCAGCAGTGCCTCGAGACGGTGAGCCTCTCGCGCGCCGACTACGAGCGAATTCGCTCGGAAGGAGATCGCTTCGTCGTCAGGCCCGGGCACGAGGAGGAAAGCGTCGAGCGAGTCCTCGAGCGGCACGATGACTTTCTCGTCGTCGTGAAGATCGGCGAGGCGGGCGAGGAGTCCGAGGAGCACGACCCGCGCTCGTAGCAGCGGGTCGCTGAACTAAAGAACGACCTCCTCGGGAAAGACGGCGCCCGCCGCGAAGCGCTCCAGCCGGTAGGGAGACAGGTCGAGCTCCGAGGTTCCGTCGAGAATCTCTTCGGCGACGGCTCGCCCGACGGCCGGCGACTGCATGAAGCCGTGGCCCGAGAAGCCGCAGGCCGCGTAGACGCCCTCGGCGACGAAGCCGATGATCGGATGGGCGTCGGGCGTCATGTCGTAGAGGCCCGCCCATGCGCGTCCGACCTGCGCCCCGGCCGCAGCCGGGTACCGCCTGGCGAGGCGCTCGAGGCGGTCGGGGAGCAGGGCCTCGTCCACGGCCTCCTCGAAGCCCCAGCGCGGCTCGGGATCGTGCATGGCGACGCGGAGCGTCTCTCCGCGCCGACGGAAGTGGAAGCCGGTCTCCTCCTCCAGGACCATCGGCAGCCCCTCTGGAAGCCCGGCCACCTGCGTGGCTTCGAACAGCTGACGGCAGAGCGGCCGCACGGGCAGGTCGACGCCGTAGTGGGCCGCCGCTTCGGGCGAATGCGGGCCGCAGGCGATGACACGGATGTCCGCGTCGAGATCCTCCGCGGCCGTTCGCTCGTTCACCTCGACTCCGAGCTCCGCCGCGCGCTCGACGAGCTCGCGCGCGACCGCGGGCGGGTCCGAGACTCCGTCCTGACGGCAGATCGCCCCTCCGAGCACGTCGCCGGCGAAGACCCCCGGAGCGACCGAGGACAACTCCTCGGGCGCGACTCGTTCGACAGGAACACCGAGACCGGCCTGCAGCGCACGGCGTCCCTCGACGCGCGCAAGCCCTTCCTCGGTCGTGGCGAGGAAGAGGTAACCGACTTGCTGGAAGAGGTCGGGGCCGAGCTCCTCGAAGAAGCGGATGCTCTCCTGAGCGAGCCGCACCTCGGCGGACGTCGAGAACTGCTGCCGGATGCCACCCATCGCCTTGGCCGTGGATCCCGACGCGATCTCGTTCCGGTCCGCGAGCACGACGTCGCGAGCGCCCCGCAGGGCGAGGTGGAAGGCGACGCTCGCCCCGATTGCGCCCGCGCCCGCGACGACTATGCGAGCCATTCGTCGAGCTCGGCGCGCTCGGAGGAGTCGAGACGGCGAAGCGGGCCGCGGACGGCCTCGCGGACCGGAATACCGCGCCGGCCGATGAGGTGCTTGAGCGCCGCATGGCGCGGAAACCGCTCGATGCCCGCGCGCAGCTCTCCGAGCCGCTTCGCTCCCTCCGGCGACGGAGCGCGCACGACGGCGGCCACGTCGGCGGGGAATGCGGCGGCCAGACCGGACACCGCGCCCGCGGCGCCCGCCGCGAGGCCCGCGTCGAGCAGCGCCTCCGCTCCGACGAAGACGTCGAGCCCTTCGACGAGGTACGGGCGCACCTTCTCGAACGGCGCATCGGAGACCTTGAGCCCGGCCAGGTTGGGCGCCTCGTTTCGCAGCCGGTCGATGACCTCGAGCGGGATCGGGTAGCCGCTCGCCGCTTCGAACTCGTACAGGTAGAAGGGCGTCGGCGCGCACGCGGCGGCCGCGCGACGGAAATGCTCGAAGAGCGCCTCGGCGTCGAGGCGAAAGTAGGGCGGCCCGATAACCGCCACCGCCTGAGCTCCTGCGGCCGCGGCATGCTCGGCGAGCTCGACCGTGTCAGCAGTGGTCTGGGCTCCGCAATGGACAGCCACCTGGAGGCGTTCGCCGGCTGCGGCGATGAAGAGCTCGGTCGCGCGGCGCCGCTCGGCGACCGAGAGCAGGATTCCTTCTCCGGTCGTTCCCAGCGCAAGGATGCCGTCGAGCCCGGCCCCGGCCAGGAAGTCGAGGTAGGGCTGGAACGCGTCCTCGTCGAGCGCCGCGCCGTCGTCGCGGAGAGGAGTGATCGCCGCCGCCAGCGCTCCGTGAATCATCGGCGCAACCTTAAGCTGCCTGCCATGAGCGCGCTCCGGATCGAGCGGGACGGGCCCGTGCTGCGGATCACTCTCGCCCGCCCCGAGCGGCGCAACGCCTTCGACGCCGCGCTCATCGCCGAGCTGACCGACGCCTTCGGAGACGTCGGAGACGCGCGCGCGGTCGTCCTCGCAGGGGAGGGCGAGAGCTTCTGCGCCGGCGCCGACGTCGACTGGCAGCGCTCCTCAATCGACCTCTCGTACGACGAGAACGTGGAGGACGCCATGCGCCTCTATCGCATGTGCGAGGCGATCGACGAATGCGCCGCGCCGGTCGTCGCACGAGTGCACGGCTACGCCCTCGGCGGCGGCAGCGGCCTGGTGGCCTGCGTCGACATCGCGATTGCCGCCGAGGACGCCGTCTTCGGGTTCTCCGAGGTGCGCCTCGGAATCATCCCCGCGGTCATCTCGCCGTTCGTCTTCGCCAAGATCGGCCCGGGTGCGGCGCGCCGCTGGTTCCTGACGGGCGAGCGTTTCGGCGCAGACGTCGCCCTGCGGATCGGGCTCGTCCACGAAGTCTCGTCCGCTCCCGACGACGCCGTTGTGGCCGTGGTCGACGCCCTGGTCTCGGGAGGGCCGGAGGCGGTGCGCGCCGCGAAGCGGCTCGCGCTCGGCCGGCCGACGGGAATCGAGACGGCCGAGATCGCCGCGGCGCGCAGGACGAGTGACGAAGGGCAAGAAGGCCTGCGGGCCTTCCTCGAGAAGCGCACGCCGGGATGGAGATCCGCAAGCTCCTCGTAGCGAACCGGGGCGAGATCGCCGTCCGGGTCTTTGCCACCTGCGAACGCCTCGGGATCGCCACCGTCGCCGTGGCCGCCCCCGACGACCGCGGGGCCCTCCACACTCGGCGCGCGGGCGAAACCGTCGAGATCGCAAGCTATCTCGACGCCCGCGAGCACGTTCGCGCGGCGCGGGAGGCCGGCGCCGATGCCGTCCACCCCGGCTACGGGTTCCTCGCCGAGAACGCCGAGTTCGCCGCCGCCGTCGAGTCCGCCGGGCTCGTGTGGATCGGGCCCCCGCCCGCCGCCTTGCGGGCCGCCGGCGACAAGCTCGAGGCCAAGCGCCTCGCCGCTTGGGCCGGCGTGCCTGTCGTGCCGGACGGAGACCCGGACGAGGTCGGCTTCCCCCTGATCGTCAAGGCAGTCGCCGGCGGCGGGGGTCGAGGGATGCGCGTTGTCCGCTCGCCGGACGAGCTCGACGAGGCCCTTGCCGCCGCGAGCCGCGAGGCCCAGGCCGCGTTCGGTGACGGCACCGTGTTCTGCGAGCGCTACGTGGAGCGGCCTCGCCACGTCGAGGTGCAGCTTCTCGCCGACTCGCACGGCGCGGTCGTCCACCTGGGCGAGCGCGAGTGCTCGATCCAGCGGCGCCACCAGAAGATCCTCGAGGAGAGCCCGTCGCCGGCCGTCGAGCCCAACGTGCGCGCCGCGCTCGGCGATGCGGCCATCGCCTTCGCGCGGGCGGCGGCCTACGTCGGCGCGGGGACGGCCGAGTTCATGCTCGAGAACGGTAGCTTCTGGTTCCTCGAGCTGAACGCGAGGATCCAGGTCGAGCATCCGGTGACCGAGCTCGTCACCGGGGTGGACATCGTCGAGGAGCAGCTCCGTATCGCCTCGGGCGAGGCGCTCGGGCTTGTGTCCGTCGAGCCGGATGGTCACGCGGTCGAGGCTCGCCTGTACGCGGAGGATCCCCGCACGTTTCTTCCCCAGCCAGGTCGCGTCGAGGCGCTCGCCCTCCCCGACGAGGTCCGGGTCGATGCGGGAGTCGAGGCCGGCGACGAGATTCCGGTCGCCTACGACCCGCTGATCGCCAAGCTGATCGCGGCCGGAGAGACGAGGGAGGAGGCACTGGAGCGTCTCGCCGCAGCGCTGCGCAAGACCGAGGTGCGCGGCGTGACGACAAACCTTTCCTTTCTCCGCTGGCTCGTCGGCCATCCCGAGGTGCGCGCCGGCCGGACGACCACCCGCTTCCTCGACGACTATCCCCCGCTCTCTCGCCCCCCGCGCGTCTCGGGCCCGTGGAGGCGGTCGTGGCGGCTCGGCGGCCGGGAGGCGCCGCGCACGCGCCTGCTCACGGTCGAGGCGACGGCCGGCGCAACGGACTCCCTGCGCGGTGGGAAGGGCGTGGTGACCGCCCCGATGCCGGGCGTCGTGCTCCGGGTTCTTGCCGCCGAGGGAGACCGAGTTGCGCCGCGTCAGCCCCTCGTCCTCCTCGAGGCCATGAAGATGGAGACGCCGCTCGTCTCCCCCTACGAGGCCCTGGTCAAGCGTGTCCACGTCACCGAGGGCGACCGCGTCGCCGGAGGCGCGGTCCTGGTGGAGCTCGAGGAGTAGGTGCCCGTAGACGACCCGCTGGAGCTCTTCCGGGAGTGGTTCGCCGCCGCGCACGAGAGCGGCCTCGACCTGCCCGAGGCGATGACGCTCGCGACCGCGGGAGCGGACGGTTCCCCGTCGGCCCGCACGGTGCTCCTCAAAGGCGCGGACGAGCGGGGCTTCGTCTTCTTCACGAACTACGAGAGCCGCAAGGGCCGTGAGCTGGCCGCCAATCCGAGAGCCGCACTGGTCTTTCACTGGGCCCAGGAGCCGCGGCGGCAGGTCCTCGTCACGGGCTCTGTGAAGAGGCTGCCTGAAGCGGAGTCGGAGGAGTACTTCCGCACCCGGCCCGTCGGGAGCCGGCTCGCTGCGTGGGCCTCGCGCCAGAGCGAGCCCATCGCCGGCCGCGAGGAGCTCGACAAGGCATTCGCAGAGCTCGAGGAGCGGTACGACGACGGCGAGCCGCCCCGTCCGCCGTTCTGGGGCGGCTTCGTGCTCTCGCCGGAGACGATCGAGTTCTGGGAGAGCCGTCCGAACCGGCTCCACGAGCGGTTTCGGTACACGCGCCGCGCCGACGGCTGGAGCCGCGAGCAGCTGTCGCCCTAGAGCGAGGCCATGCCCGTGCGAAGCGAGCCGAGGCGAGCGCCGATCACCGCGTCGGCCGCGTCACGGCTCTCGGGATGCCCGGTGACGGCCGCGACGAACTCGTCCCGGTCGAGCGAGAACAGCTCGACATCGCCGCGGGCGATCACCGTCGCGGTGCGCGGCGTTGGCCGCAGGAGCGCGATCTCGCCGAAGTAGTCCCCCGGCCCAAGCGAGTTCATGAGCTTGCCGTCCGCGCTGACTTCAACCTCGCCGGAGGCGAGCACGTAAAAGCGGTCGCCCGGCTCGCCTTCGCGGATGATCGCCTCGCCGGCTCGGACGCTCACGGGACGAAGTGCTCCTGCCAGATGCTCGAGGGTCGCCGCCGGCAGCGGGCCGAACATCGGCAGGGCTCGCAGGAGCACCAGCTGGCGCTCGGGCACCGTTACCAGTGAGTCGATCCGGGCGAGGCGCGGCCACGCGAACGCCGCGAGGACCGGGAGGAACGCCCCCGTAGCCACGAGAGCGCCGCGAATGCCCAGCCACGAGACCAGGAGCGGCGCCAGGATCGCGCCCAGCCCGACGGCCCCCACGAGCAGGCTCTCGATGACGCCGAAGACTCGTGCCAGCACCTCGTCCGGCGCCGCCCGCTGGAGAAGCGTCAGCGCGGCGACGTCGACGAGCGTGTTGCCGACACCCAGAATGGCGAGAAGAATGAGCGCGGGCGCCTCGTGCGGCCAGACCGCGATGAGCGCGATGGGCACCCCCCAGAGGACGAGCCCGAGCCCGAAGTCGGACGCAAGGCGACGGCGGCCAACGAGGGCCAGCGCAACCACCGCGCCGGCGAGCCCTCCGATGCCCACGGCCGAGTTCAGGAAGCCCGGTCCGGATTTTCCGAGGTGGAGGAGGTCCAGCGCAGCGACGACGATGAGCACGTTGAGCGCCCCCGCGACGAGCGTCTGGGCGCCGTAGAGCACGACGACCAGGCGGAGGCGCGACTCCGCCGCGATCGTTCGGAACCCCTCGAGAGCCTCGGCGCCGATGCCGGCCGCGGCACTGCGCGCCCCCTGGGCGGGTTCCGACGCGATCCCGAGGACGAGCACCGCCGACCAGGCGAACGTTCCCGCGGTCGCGGCGAAGACGACGCCCGGGCTCGTGGCGGCGAGCAGAAGCCCTCCGAGTGCGGGACCGACGAAGCTCCCGACGCTCTCGATCGTGGTCGAAGCGACGTTCGCCGCCGTCAGCTCCTCGGGGGTCCGTGCGAGCGAAGGGAGCAGCGCGGCCTGCGCCGGTCGAAAGGCGGTCGAGACGACGGAGACGAACCCCGCCAGCGCGTAGATCACGCCCGCCGGAGCCCCAGCGAGAGCGGCGACACCGGCGGCGACGGTCGCGATCGCCCTGAGGACATCCGAGGCGACCATCACCTGCCCGCGGCGGAAGCGGTCGCCAAGTACGGCCGTGAACGGAGCGGCGACGGCCGACGGGAGGAAGCGTATGAGCCCTACGACGCCTACCGCCGCCACACCGCCGCGCTCGAAGGCGAAGACGGCGAGCGCGATCGCGTACGCCCATTCGCCGGAGACGGAGCCGGCGAGCGCGAGCTCGATTCGCCTCAGATCGCGGTTGGCGAAGACCGCTCTGAACGAGACCAGAGACTCCCCGACGCGCTCGCGTAGGCCTGCGATCACGGCGGGCATGTTTGCGCCTTTCGCGACGCGTGGGAAGATATGGGGACACGTGGCCGTCTTGAGGACGGCTAGCCGCCCCGCAGGCGGCGACAAAAGGAGGCGCCAATGTCGGAGCAGGAAATCGAGCGGAACAAGCCCATGTCGGACGATCCGGACGTCGAGGGGCACCGTCAGCATCCCCGCGGCGACGAAGGATCAGACGACCAGGAGGCCGAGCGTCGCGCGACGGACGATGAGTCCGACGTCGAGGCTCACCGCTTCAAGTCCAGCTAGCCCTACGGTCGAGCCGGGCGGCCGCGGGCTGCCCGGCTCATCCCTTTCGCAGAAGATCCTCGAGCGCATCAAGCAGCCGTAACCCTGCCTCGCGCTCCTCTTCGTCGAGCTCGGCGAGGACGCCCACCAGTCGAGCCACGACCGATTCGTCCGCGGCCCCCCCGGCGAGCGCTGCGCGCGCCTTGCGCGCCGATTGGAGGAGATCGAGCGCAATGGCCGCTTGATTCGCGAAGAGCCCGAGCAGGTCGCTCTCGCCGAGAGTGAACTGCGAGCGCTGCGGGCGATCGAGCACCTCGAGGACGCCGAGCGCCCGTTCTCCGTGTAGGAGAGGCACGGCCATCAGCCCGCTCGGGACGTATCCCGTCTGCTCGGCCACATCGCGCGCGAAGCGAGGGTCAGCGCCGACGTCCTCGAGAACGAGCGGCTGTCTCGTCACAAGCACCCAGCCCGCGATGCCCGTGCTCGACGGGAAGCGCGTCCCGACGAGTCGGTCGGAGCCCTCCCCGGAGATCGCTTCGAAGACGAGCTCGTCCTTCTCCTCGTCCAGCAGGAAGATCGACGACGCCCGTGCCTTGAAGATGGCCCGCGCGACATCGACGACGGACTGGAGCAGCGCCAGATGCGCCTCCTCGGAGCCGAGGACTCCGGCGGCCACAGCGGCCTGCAGCCGGTCCTCGCTCACCGCTCGCCACTCACGTTGGTCGCAGTGAGATGAAGGACGCTCTTGAGTTGAAACGGCGTCAGCTCCGGGTGCTTGCCGAGGATGAGGGCGCAGATCCCCGCGATGTGGGGCGTCGCGAAGCTGTTCCCGGAAGCGCGAATCGTGCCCCCGCCGAGCCAGGCGACGTCGATCTCCAGGCCCCGCGCGAAGAACTCGACCGGCGGCGCGGGGTTGTAGAAGAAGTCGAAGGGGTCCGAGCTCTCGTGGCTTCCCACGGAGACGACCGAGGAGAAGCGCCAGGGGTAGCTCTCCACGGGCATGTTGTGTGCCGACGCGACTAGCACCGTGCGGCGGAAGTATGCGCTGTCGGCGAGCTCGTGCAGGAGGCCTGCGAGCTCCTGTTTTGTGGTCGAGAGGCTCATGTTCACGATCTCGAACCCTTGCTCGACCGCCCAGCGAAGCCCTGCGAGCAGGACGCGCCCGCTGCCGGTGTAGCCGGCGCCGAGGACGCGGATGCTGAAGAGCCGGCTTTCTGGCGCGAGCGAGCGCACGATGCCGGCGCAGGCCGTTCCATGTCCGCAGAGGTCTCCCTCCGTGTCCTCCTCGACGACCGGCTCGCCGTCAGGCGCGATTGAGACGGCCACGGCGCCTTCCACTTGGCCCACAAGCGGATGACCGGCCTCGATGCCGCTGTCGAGGATGCACACGCGCACGCCGGCGCCGGTCGATCCTCCCCACGCCCATTCACGGTCGACCCGCTCCGGCCAGGCGAACGAGAGCGCGATGCGCTCGACGGCGTCCGCGGGCAGGCTCCAGGCCGGCAGGTCCTCGTGTGCTTCCACGGCCGCCATTGAAGTCTGCCGCAGGTCGGGTTGCAAGGTTCAGGAGCCGAAAACGTCGCGAAGCTGGAGCGCGCGCCCCAGGTCGCCCTCGACCCGCACCTTTCCCCTCATGTAGGCGCCCATGGGGCTTTGCTCGCCGTTCACGATGCGCAGGAACGTGCGCTCGTCCGTCCGGATGACGCAATCGGCAGGCGCGTCGCTCTCCGTCACCACGAGCCGGTCGCCGTCGGCTTCCAGGCGCCAGGTTCCCGCGCCCTCGATGTCGAAGCGATACGAAGCGTCGAGGCGCCGCGCGCGCTCGGCATCCACGCGCCCCGGAATTCCCTCGAAGAACTCGCGAACGCTCTCGGCCATCACAGGGTCGCGGGAGCCGGCTCGACCCGGCGGCGCACCGGCGCCGGCGGGAGGAGCATGCTGACGAAGAGGGCGACCGCCGGGCCGGCCGCTGTTGCGAGCACGGCTGTCTTCAGGTCGATGGCATCGGCCACGGCGCCGAGCGTGAGCGCCGCGACGCCCCCGAGACCGATGGCGAGGCCGATCGAGAGGCCGGAGGCCATCCCGACCCGCCCGGGCATGTATTCCTGGCTCATGACCAGGCTGACGCCGAATGTCCCGATCACCGCGGCTCCGGCGAGGACGACCGCGAGAATCCCGATCGCGCCGCCCACGAGCACGTAGACGAGGATGAGCGGCGTGGCGGCGACGAAGCTCCAGCGCAGCACCGGGCGGCGGCCGAAGCGGTCGGCCAGGCGCCCGCCGAGCAGCGTCCCAGCCGCGCCCGCGATCAGGAACGCCGAGAGCACGCGCGTCCCGTAGGCGGCGCTATGGCCCTGCGCCTTCTCCCAGAGCGGGATGAAGGTGAAGAGCCCCATGTGGGCGACGCTGCGCAGGCCGACGACGACGAGCAGCAGGTTGAGACCGCGCCGTTCGGCCGTCTGACCGGGAGCCGCGGCCAGCCGCTCCTGTGACGGCGCGAAGTCGGCGAGGTAGCGCAGGAAGAACACGAGCGCAGCGGCGACCAGCAGCCCGGGCACGGCCAGCAGCGCGGCGCCGTGGAACCCGAGGGTGACGATGAAGGCCGAGGCCAGAATCGGGCCGAGGGCGAAACCAACGTTGCCTCCGACCGAGAAGAAGGACATGCCGCTCGCCCTCGCGGACCCACTGACGTAGCTGGCGAACTTCGAGCCCTCGGGGTGGTACGCGGCGACGCCCACACCCGCTGCGAGCACACAGATGACGACGACCCAGTACGCAGGCGCGAGGGCGACAGCTCCCATACCGAGTCCGGCAACGGCGACTCCCGCCGGAAGAAGCCAGAGCGCGCCGCGGGCATCTGACCAGAGCCCGAATGCCGGCTGGATGACGGACGAGGAGATCGTCGCGGCGAGAACAAGCGCCGCAGCCATCGTGTACGAGAGGTTGAAGTCGTCCTTGAGGTACGGAAGGAGCGCGGGAAGCGACCCCTGTGCGAGGTCGGTGGCAAGGTGGCCCGACGACAGGGCCGCCATAGCCTTTCGGTCTACCCCTGCCACGGGGCCTGAGGTTAGCCGTAGCGCTCGACGAGCGCGTGCGTGAGGTCCCACTGCACGCGGACGATCTCGCGCCGGTTGCGCTCGAGGGCGCGCCTGGCTCCAGAGCTGCGCAAGAGCTCCCGCTCACGTAGAAGCCCTCCGAGGAGATCCTGGAGGGCTTCTACCGGGAGAGGATTACGCCCGCGAGGGGAGGGTGCGGGCTGAGAGGGTAGAGCTGCGCTCATTGCGCACCCCTACCATCGGTTTGGAGGGCTACTTGCGTATCCCTCATTCGGGGACACCGTAGAAGAGGCTTCGGATAGCATCGGGCCTCGCCCAGATGGAGATCGACGTCGTCGAAACAACTGCGGCGGAGGTCGATGCGGATGTGCTTGCGTTTGCCGTCCCCGACCCCGCCGAGCTATCACAGGCCGGGCAAGAGCTCGATCGCCTGGTCGACGGCGATCTCCGCCATCTGATCGAGGACGGGGAGCTCAAAGGCAACCGCGGGAAGGTGACGCTCGTGCACACGGCCGGGCGCGTCTCGGCCCACCGCCTGGGGGCGGCGGGCGTGGGCCCGTCCGCCGAGCTGGACACCGACGGCCTGCGCACCGCCGCGGCGGCCATCGCCATCCGGGCGGGCGAGGTGGGAGGCCGCGCGGTCGCCTGGATCGTCGGCGACGACGACCTGTCGCTGTCGGCCTCCGACCAGGCGCGGGCGATCGTGGAGGGCACCGCGCTTGGGCCGTACGACTCGGGACGGTGGAAGACGCGGGACAACGATCGCCGCCGTCCCGTCGAGCGGCTCATCCTGTGCGGCCCGAACGCCGGAGCGGTCGCCGAGGAGGCGAACCGCGCGAATGTCGTCGCGACCTGGACGAACCGCTGCCGGGACTTCGTGAACGCGCCTCCAAACGAATGCACGCCCGCCCGGCTCGCCGAGTGGGCGGAGGAGACCGCGGGACGATTCGCTTCGCTTCGCTTCGAGGCCCTCGGGCCGGACGAGATCCGCGCCGCGGGGATGGGCGCGCTCGCTGCCGTCAGCCAGGGAAGCGACAACCCGGCGCGGCTGATCAAGCTGTCGTACGAGCCCTCTGGCGCGAACGGCGACAGAGTCCTCGGCTACGTCGGCAAGGCGATCACCTTCGATGCGGGCGGGCTCTCGCTCAAGCCGGCCGACCGGATGGAGGAGATGAAGTCAGACATGGGCGGCGGCGCGGCGGTGCTCGCTGCGGTAGGCGCGATCGCCGAGCTCGGCGTCCCGGTGCGGCTGCTCGCCGTCGTTCCCTCGTGCGAAAACATGCCGGGCGGGCACGCGTACCGGCCCGGGGACATCGTCACCGCGCTCAACGGCAAGACGATCGAGGTGACGAACACGGATGCCGAGGGCCGGCTCATCCTCGCCGATGCGCTCTGGCACGCCCGCGAGTCCGGCGTCACCCATCTCGTCGACCTCGCCACGCTCACGGGCGCGATGGTGATCGCGATGGGCGACTACTACGCGGGCCTGTTCGGAAACGACCCCGAGTGGGTCGGGCTCATCCGCGAGGCCGCGGAGGCGAGCGGCGACCATGCCTGGATCTGGCCCTTACACGAGACGTATCGCCGCTACATCGACTCCAGCTTCGCCGACATGAAGAACTCCTCCGAATACCGCCAGGGCTCCCCGATCCTCGCGGCACGCTTCCTCGAGGAATTCGTCGGGGAGGGCCCGTGGGCGCACCTGGACATCGCGGGCACCGCCTATCTCGAGCGCGGCCGCGAGGACTACTACGACTGCGGAGGCGCGACCGGGTACGGAGTGCGACTGCTCGCCGAGCTCGCGCGCCGCGTGTCGTCCGCTTGAACTTCGATCTCTCCGACGAGCACGAGCTGGTGCGGAAGACCGTCCGCGATTTCGCCGAGCAGCGAATCGCGCCGGTCGCCGAGGAGCTCGACCGCGAGCACCGCTTTCCCTACGACATCGTCGCCGAGCTCGCAGAGCTTGGCCTCATGGGCATCCCCATTCCCGAGGACTACGGAGGCGGTGGCGGCGACACCCTGTCGTACACGCTGGCCATCGAGGAGCTGGCGCGCGTGGATTCGTCCGTGGCGATCACCGTCGCCGCCCACACGTCGCTCGGCACGATGCCGATCTACCTGTTCGGAACCGAGCAGCAGAAGCGCGAATGGCTCCCCGACCTCGCTTCGGGCAGACGGCTGGGCGCGTTCGGGCTCACCGAGCCCGAGGCGGGCTCTGACGCGGGCGCGACCAGGACGACCGCGGAGCTCCGCGACGGTCAGTGGGTCCTGAACGGGTCGAAGATCTTCATCACCAACGCCGGCACCGACATAACCGCGTGCGTCACCGTGACGGCGCGCACGGGCGAAGACGAGATCTCGAGCATCGTCGTCCCCAACGGAACCGAGGGCTACGAGGTCTCCGCGCCGATGCGGAAGATGGGCTGGCGCGCCTCCGACACGCGCGAGCTTTCGTTTCGCGATTGCGCCGTACCGGAGGGGAACCTGCTCGGCAAGCGCGGAAGCGGCTACCGGCAGTTCCTCGAGATCCTCGACGGCGGGCGAATCTCGGTGGCCGCGATGGGCGTCGGGCTCGCCCAGGGCGCGTACGAGCTCGCGTCCGGCTACGCGCGCGAACGCAAGCAGTTCGGACAGTCGATCGGAAAGTTCCAGGCGATCCAGTTCAAGCTCGCCGACATGGCCACGGAGATCGAGGCAGGCCGCGGACTCGTGTACAAGGCGGCGTGGCTCAAGGACCAGGGACGCCCGTTCGCGCAGGAGGCCGCGATGGCGAAGCTCTACACGGGCGAGCTGGCGCACCGGGTGGCGAACCACGCGCTCCAGATCCACGGCGGCTACGGGTTCATGGACGAGTACGCGATCTCGCGCCTCTACCGCGACCAGAAGGTACTCGAGATCGGCGAAGGCACGAACGAGGTGCAGCGGCTGGTCATCGCGCGGCACCTCGGATTCTGAGCCCGGGGCCACCCCGCTCCTCCACCCGCTTTTCAGCGTAACGGCAAGAAGCGCGCACCTCTCGCGCGCATCGAGCCGAAGGCGTGGCGAAAACCTGCCCCAGGCCGTCGCGAGGGCACGGGAAGGCTTTTCGCGCCAGACCGTCTTTGTAGTATTGGCCAAACTAGGGAAAGGGAGAGCGATGCCGCTGTACATGGACGTGCACAACATCGAGGGCGGCGTGTCGGCCTCCGACGCAGCCGAGGCGCACATGAGGGACCTGCAGGAGCAGGCAAAGCACGGTGTCAACTACAAGAGCTACTGGGTCGCCGAGGAGGAGGGCAAGATCTTCTGCCTCGTCGAGGCACCGACCCCGGAAGCCGCCAACATCGTCCACCGTGAGGCGCACGGCCTCGTCGCGGACGCGCTCTACGAGGTGAAGGAAGGGGCATAGCGGCGCTCTACGCCGGCTCGTCCGGGTTCTCGTACCCGTCCTGGAAGGGCGAGTTCTACCCGGCACAGGCACGACCGGAGGAGTTTCTCCGCCTGTACGCGGAGCGGCTCCCCTCGGTCGAGCTCAACACGACCTTCTACCGGCTGCCCGCGGAGGAGCAGTTCGAGCGCTGGGCCGCCGCGACGCCGTCCGGCTTTCGCTTCGCGGTCACCATGACCCGGCAGGCGACCGCCTTCGGCCGCGTCCGGGGAGTCGACGCCTGCGCCCGAACCATTGCGAAGCTCGGCGACCGGCTCGGACCGATCCGGATCAAGATCCCGCAGGCGCGTGACGACGGGTTCTTGCGGCTGCTCCTCGACTCGTTCGATCCCGAGATCGCGTGGGCGCTCGACTTTCGCCACGACTCGTGGTCGGATCCCGAGGTGCAGGGCCGCCTCGACGAGCGGGCGGTGGCGCGCGTCGACTCACTGGAAGGCGCAGCGCGTTTCCGCTACCTGCGGCTCCGCGAGCCGCCGTACGATGAGGGGGCGCTCGAGGAGGAGGCGGCTCGCGTAAAGCCCCTACTCGACGACGGGATCGACGTGTACTCCTACTTCCGCCACGAAGACGAGCCGACCGCGCCCCGCTACGCGGAACGCTTGCTCGAGCTGGCCGGCCGGTCCACGAGGCGGTAGACGAAGCGCGCCGCCGACCACGTCTCGTCGATCGAGCAACTCTTGTTGTCGACGAGGCCGGCGTCGAGCCCGATCTCCTGGACCGCCTCGAACGAGAGATCCGTCTCGACGCCTGAGCTCTTCTTCGGCCATGCCACCCAGAGGCCCCCGGCGGGCGTGAGGCGCCTGACGAGCACAGGGAAGCGGCGGATGAGCTCGCCGCGGCGGGTCGCGAACAGGACGACGACGTCGAGCCCGCCGCGCATCAGCGGCCGCACGCCGATCGTCTCGGCAAAACCCTCCGGCGCAGCTTGCAGCCCGACCCGCGAGCCTGGGTTGATCCCGAGCTTCTGCGGCAAGGGAGTGTCGTACGACTCGCGGCCCACGCCCCGAGGGTACGGGCTACGGGATCCGCTCGGCGAGGGGCTCGATCGCCCCAGCCGTCGGTTCGAGCTCGCCCGCCTCGAGCGCGGCCGCGATCTCGCGCGCCAGCTGCCGCGCCTCGCCCGTCTGGTTCGCGGACAGCAGGGAATTCACCGTCGCCAGCACCTGGTCGCCGTCCCAGAGCTCGACTGCGACCGTGTCGAGCTCGCGCTTGCGGATGTACGGATCGTTCGGCACCCCTACGCGAACGAGCAGCGCACGGCCGTCTGCGAGAACAGCCTCTTCCTCGACCGGCTCGCCCCGCAGGCTCATCGCCAAATCATTCCCCATGGGGCAACGGGAAGAAACCGCCGCCCCCGTCCGTCGAGTGAGCATGAACTACAACCCCCACACGCATCTCGAGATCGCCCGCGCTCGGCAAGCGGATCTGATCCGCGAGGCCGACCGGCGCCGGCTCGCCAACCTCGTCGCGGAAAAGCGGCCCGGCCTGGTTTCCCGGCTGCGCGGCCACTTCGGCGAGCACTCGGCGAAGCAGCCGGTCGTCCGGCCCGCGTAGGCGGCCTCGACCGCTAGCGCATCCGCTCGGACGGGTAGCCCCACTCGGCCAGGCGGGCGAGGAGCTCAGTGCAGTGCTCGTCGTCCCGCGTCGCGAGTGTGAGCTCTACCTCGGTGCCGATCACGGGCAGGTCCATGCCCTCGCGGTGGTGCTCGACAGCGAGGACATTGACCCGCTCGCCGGCGATGAGGCTCAGGAGCCGGGCCAGCTCGCCCGGGCGGTCGTCGAGCTTCGTCCGCATGACGAGGAAGCGACCCGCCTGCGTCAGCCCGTGGCGGGCGACCTCGATGAGGAGCGTTGCGTCGATGTTTCCTCCGGACAGGAGGGCGCACGCAGGCCCCGAGCCGGCGACACGCCCACCGAGGAGTGCGGCCACCGAGGCGGCTCCCGCCCCTTCGACGACGAGCTTCACCCGCTCGAGCAGGAGCACGATCGCCTCGGCGATCTCCTGGTCGGTCACCGTCACGAACCCGTCCAGCCGGTCGGCGAGGATCCGGCTCGTCAGCTCGCCGGGACGCTTGACGGCGATGCCATCGGCGATCGTGTGCCCGGCCGGCTCGGATCCGGCAAACGGCGCGCACGCGTCGGCCTGGACGCCGATGATCGTCACCTCCGGGCGGAGCTCCTTGAGCGCGACCGCGATCCCCGAGGCGAGGCCGCCGCCGCCGACCGGGACGACGAGTGTCTCCAGGTCGCCGACCTGCTCGGCCAGCTCGAGCCCCAGCGTGCCCTGGCCGGCGATGACGACGTCGTCCTCGAAGGCATGGATGAGCGTCATGCCCTCATCCGCTTTCTCCTTCGTTGCGATCTGCGCCTCGTCGTAGCCCTCGCCGACGAGGATGACCTCGGCGCCGTAGTTCCGCGTTGCATCTACCTTCGCCATCGGCGCGTCCCGCGGCATGAAGACCGTTGCGGCGACGCCCGCCTCCCGCGCCGCGAGCGCGACCGCCTGTCCATGATTGCCCGCGCTCGCGGTTACGACCCCAGCCGCCCGCTCGGCATCGGTCAGCGTGGCGATCTTGTTGACCGCGCCGCGAATCTTGAAGGAGCCCGTGCGCTGAAGGTTCTCGGCCTTGAGCACGACCGGACGTCCGCTGCGCCGCGAGAGCGTCTCCGACGAGAAGACGGGCGTGACGCGGGCCAGCGCGCCGATCCGGCCGCGCGCGGCCTCGATCTCAGCGAGTGTCGGACCTGTTCGAATCGCCATCCGACTGAATCTTGAACACCTTTTCCAAAATCTCGCGCACGGCAGTGAGCGGATCGAGCTCCCGCCGCTCCACCTCGCCCAGGAGCCGGCGCAGCTCGGGGTCGTCGGCGACGGCCTGCTCGAGGTGGGTCTTCGCCCGCGCGCTCGCCACCGCGAACACCTCTCCCGCGAGGTTGCGAGCTCGCCGCTCGGCAAGGAGCCCGTTCTCTTCGAGGTGGCGCCGATGAGCCTCGATCTTGTCCCAGAGCTCCTCGACTCCCTCCCCACCGACCGCCTCGGTCAGGACGATCGGCGGCTGCCACTCCCTGCCTGAGTCGAGCGCCAGGATCCCGCGCACCTCGTTCACCATCGTCTTCGCGGCCGGGTGGTCGCGCTTGTTGACGGCGATGACGTCGGGGATTTCCATGATTCCGGCCTTCAGCGCCTGGATGGAATCCCCGGAGCCCGGCATGAGCACGAGCAGCACCGTGTCGGCGATCGAGATGATCTCGACCTCGCTCTGGCCGGCGCCGACGGTTTCGAGGAAGACGAGATCCTTGCCGGCGGCGTCGAGGACGAGCGCAGCCTGGAGAGTCGTCTCGGCCAGCCCCCCGAGGTGTCCGCGCGTTCCCATCGAGCGGATGAAGACCTCAGGGTCGAGGAAGTGGTCGGCGAGACGGATGCGGTCGCCGAGCAATGCACCCCGAGTGAACGGGCTCGAAGGGTCGACGGAGATGACACCCACGCTCGCGTTGCCGGAGCGCACGTGCCGCACGAGAGCGCTGATGAGACTCGACTTGCCGACGCCCGGCGGCCCCGTGACCCCGACCGCATAGCCACGGCCGGTGTCCGGATAGAGCTCGCGGATGAGGTCGTAGGAGACCGGGTCGGCGCTCTCGATGAGCGTGATCGCGCGCGCGAGCGCGCGGCGATCGCCCTTGCGCACGCCCTCGACGAGCCGCTCGAGCGTCCAGGCCGTGCTCAATCGCTGGCCGCGACCACGCTCGCCGGCCGCGTCTCGGGCGCGACACCCCGCACCAGGACCAGCCCGATCGCCGCGCCGACAGCAGCCAAGCCTGCCGAAATCCCCCATACCCCCCGCGCGCCGACGGCGTTGGTCAGCGGGCCCGCGACGATCATTCCGGCGCCGAGGACGCCGTAACCGATGCTCATGACGACCGTGAACGCGCGCCCGCGCAGCCGGTCCGGTGCGCCGCGCTGGACGAGCAGGGCGTTCGTGACCACGGCGACACCGTTCCCCGCGCCTGCGGCGATGACGACGAGCGCGGCGATCCAGACGTTGGGCGCCGCCGCCGCGGCGCCGAAGCCGAGCGCCATCAGCCCGATCGACACCGCGTAGGGAATGGTGAGACCGCGCTGGGCGATCCAAGTGCCTCCGAAGAGGCTTCCGATGACGAGCCCGAGGCCGGTCGCGCCCACGAGCAGGCCATAGCCGAAGTCCCCCGCCGAGAAGACGTCCTTCGCGAGGACGACCTCGGAGACGTTCACGCCCGCGTTGGCGAGCATGACGATGCTCCACGCCACCACCACGGTGAGGAGCGCCCGCGAGCGCCCGGCGAGCGACAACCCTTCGACGAAATCGCGCCAGCCGCCGCGGCTCGGTTCTCGCTCCGGCTCCTCGAAGCGCTCGCGGATGCGGACGACGAGGAGTGCCGAGACCACGAAGCTGACGGCGTTCACGACGTACGCGACATCGGGGCTCGTGGCCGCGACGAGCGCGCCGCCCACGAGCGCGCCCATCGTCCACGTCAGGTTGTCCGCGGTCTGCAGGATCCCGTTCGCCTGCGGCAGGTCGCGGTCCGTGACAAGGTTCGGAAGCCCTGCGTAGACGGCGGGACGGAAGAGGCTCGTGGCGATTCCCGCCACGAAGGCGAGCGCGACGATCTGCAGCGCGCTGGTCGCAAAGGGAAGGACGAGAAAGACGCCCGCGCGCGCGGCATCGGAGACGACCAGGATCCAGCGCCGCGAGACGCGGTCGATCAGGCGCCCGGCGAAGAACCCGATGACGACGATCGGCAGGAACTCGACGATCAGGAGGGCGCTGACCCAGTTCGCATCGTTCGTCCGGTCGAAGACGTCGACGACGAGCGCGACGAACGCGAGCCAGGTTCCGATGCTGGACGCGAGCGTGGCGTAGAAGAGCAGCCGAAAGCCGGGAGCACGCCGCAAGAGCTCCAGCCGAGCCCCCTCGAGGCCCCGCATCACGGACCGCACCGTACCACCGACGCCCTGCCCGGATAAGCCCTCAAAGGGCGGTCTTCGCGCTCTCTAGCACGCGCTCGAGCGCGGCGGCGAAGATCTCGTTCTCCTCCTCGGTCCCGACCGTGACCCGGATCGCGCCGGGCGCTCCGAAGGGCGCCAAGGGGCGAACGATCACGCCTTCGCGGAGGAGCGCGTCGAACACCGGCCGGGCATCCTCACCCACTTCGGCGTAGACGAAGTTCGCCACGGCGGGCCCCGCGACCGTGAGCCCGAGCCGCGCGCATGCCTCGGCCAGCTGCGAGCGTCCGACCGCGGTCAGCCGCCGCCGGCGGGCGATCTCCTCGTCGTTCCCAAGGCTCGCGAGCGCGGCATCCTGCGCCGTCTGGTTGATGTCGAAGGCGTTTCGCACCTTTCCGATCGCCTCGACGATGTCGGCGGCGCCGATTCCGTAGCCGACGCGCAACCCGGCCAGGCCGTAGATCTTCGAGAACGTCCGCAGCACGAGCACCCGGCGGTCGCGCTTGAAGTGCTCCTCGATTCCATCGGGGTAATCGGGCTCCTCGACGTACTCGAAGTAGGCCTCGTCCAGGACCGTGAGCACGTGTCGAGGCACGTGCGCGAAGTACTCCTCTACCCCCGCCCTCGAGACCATCGTTCCGGTCGGGTTGTTCGGATTGCAGAGATAGACGATCTTGGTGCGCGGACCGATCTCGCCGAGGATGCGCTCGGCGTCGTAGCGGTGATCGGTCAGCGGGACGCGCTTCGGCTCGGCGCCGAGCTTGATCGCGTCGAGGACGTAGCTCGGGAAGGACGGCCAGCCGCAGACGATCTCGTCGCCCGGGTCGAGGGCAGCGAGGGAGAGATACATGACAACCGCGTCCGCGCCTGCCGCGACGGTGACGTTCTCGAACTGGACGCCGTGCTTCTCCGCCAGCGCCGTCCGCAGGCGAAACGCGCCGCCGTCCGGGTAGCGGTTGAGCTCGGGCGCGCCTCGGGCGATCGCCTCGAGCGCCTCCGGGAACGGGCCGAACTGGCCCTCGTTCGAGGCGAGCTTGACTACGCGCTCGAGGCCGAGCTCGCGCTGCACCTCCTCCACGGGCTTGCCGGGCTCGTATGGCACGAGCGGCCCGATTGCAGGTCGAAACAGCGGTTCTTCGGCCATCACCTAATCTTTTCAGTTGTGAGCGAGATCGGGCTCTTCCCTCTCAACCTCGTCCTCCTCCCCGGCGAGCAGGCGCCGCTGCACGTCTTCGAGCCCCGTTACAGGGAGCTCATCGGCGAGTGTCTGGAGGAGAACGAGGAGTTCGGGCTCGTCCTCGCCGACGAGGACGGGATCCGCGAGGTGGGCACGCGGGCAGGTGTCATCGAGGTGCTCGAGCGCTTCGACGACGGGCGGCTGAACGTCGTCGTCGAGGGGCGGGAGCGCTTCCAGCTCGTCGAGCTGACCGAGGGCCGCGCCTTCCAGACCGCGGAGGTGGTCGAGGTGGACGACGACGGCGAGGATCCCACCGAGGAGGAGCTCGAGCAGTGCCTGGTCGCCTACGACCGGGTGGTCAA
>DASXRO010000061.1:0-25800 GCA_036506555.1 Gaiellaceae bacterium | reverse complement strand
GGGACGGTGCGCCACGGCCGGCCGTCCACCTCGAGGAGGACCGCACCGGGCCGGGCTCTGCGAAGGGCAGTGAGCTTAGGCGGTGGAGGCGACCTCGCTCGCCTCCTTCTCCTCGGCCCTGGCCGCTTTGTCCTCGCTCTTCGCCGGCTTGGCGCCCTCGTCACTCACCGGCAGCAGCCGTGAGGACACGACCGCATCGGGCCCGAGCTCCGTCTGGACTGCGCGGATGACCTGCTCGGTCACATCGGGATGCTCACGCAGGAAAGCGGTCGCGTTCTGGCGCCCCTGCCCGAGGCGCTCGTCGCCGTAGCTGAAGTACGAGCCCGACTTCTGGACGAGCTTCCGCTCCAGCGCGACGTCGAGAACGCTCCCCTCCCACGAGATCCCGTCACCGTAGATGATGTCGAACTCGGCCTGCTTGAACGGCGGTGCGACCTTGTTCTTGACCACCTTGACGCGGACGCGGTTGCCGATCGCCTCCACGCCCTCCTTGAGCGTCTCGATGCGGCGGATGTCGAGCCGGATCGTCGAGTAGAACTTCAGTGCCCGCCCGCCGGGCGTCGTCTCGGGATTGCCGAACATGACGCCGATCTTCTCGCGCAGCTGGTTCGTGAAGATCGCCACCGTGCCCGTGCGGTTGAGCGTCCCTGCGAGCTTGCGCAGCGCCTGGCTCATGAGACGGGCCTGGAGACCGACGTGGCTGTCCCCCATCTCGCCCTCGATCTCGGCCCGCGGAGTGAGCGCGGCCACGGAATCGACAGCGACCACGTCCACGGCGCCGCTTCTGATGAGGAGCTCGGCGATCTCGAGCGCCTGCTCGCCGTTGTCGGGCTGCGAGACCAGGAGATCGTCGATGTTCACGCCGATCCGGCGCGAGTAGGTCGGGTCCATGGCGTGCTCGGCGTCGATGAAGGCGCAGATCCCGCCACGCCGTTGCGCCTCGGCGATGACGTGGTAGACGAGCGTCGTCTTCCCCGAGGACTCTGGGCCGAAGATCTCGATGATGCGCCCGCGGGGCAGCCCGCCGACGCCCAACGCCATGTCGAGCGAAAGCGTTCCGGTCGAGATCGACGGTATGGCGACCTGGGCCTGATCGCCCATCTTCATGATCGACCCTTTGCCGTGCTGCCGCTCGATCTGGCTCAGGGCGGCTTCGAGTGCTTGCTCGCGCTCCAACGCGTTCAACCTCCTAGCGGAACCGATTCGAGAATCTCGTACTGCGCGCCGCTCGGGCGCAGACGGGAAATCATGACCGCCATTTCGGACGACACTACCGGTCCTAGCTCGGGCAGCGCCGGGGTCAAGCGCGGCCGCTCGCGGAAGCGAACGATCGTCACGTGCGGAAGCCATTCGCGCCGCTCACGCTCGTAGACGCCGAGCCCTTCGAGCCCCTCGAAGAGGCGCGCTGCGAGGCGCGCAGCCCGGCCGCCCCCGTCGGAGAATGCGATCATGCCGACGCTCCGAGTCTCGCGGTAGCGGACCGTCTCGAACAGAGGCGGCTCGACCTCTCGAGCGGCCGCGTGAGCCACATCGAGGATCCCGGGCAGCGCGTCGGCGGGCGTGCTTCCCAGGAACGCGAGTGTGATGTGGAGATTCGAAGGCGGGACCACGCGAATGTTTCCGCGGCCGGCGAGCTCGCTCGCCTGCCAGTCGACGAGGCGGGCGACGGTCTCGCCCGGCAGGAGCAGGGCGACGAAGAGGCGAAGGCGCTCACGGCCTTCCACGCTAGCGCTCCGTCTCGAGCCGATCTGTGTCGGACCGTGCCAAGAGCTGCCTCAGCATGTGGAGAGCCAGAGCGGTCGCCCTTGTGCGCACTGCCTCGCGGTCGCCGGCGAGCTGGAAGCGCTTGACGGACTCGCCGTGAGGCGCTTGCACCGTGATGTAGACGAGCCCGACGGGCTTCTCGGGCGTGCCGCCCCCCGGTCCTGCGACGCCCGTCACCGCCACGGACACGTCGGCTCCGAACCGCATGCGCACCCCGGCCGCCATGGCCTCCGCCGTCTCCGCCGAGACCGCGCCGTGCGCGCGGAGAGTCTCATCCGGAACGCCGAGCTCGGCCCGCTTGACCTCGTCGGAATAGGCGATCACCCCGCCCAGGTAGACGTCGCTCGCCCCCGCGATGTCGGTGAGCCGCGCGCCGACCAGGCCGCCCGTGGACGACTCGGCCGTCGCGAGCGTCAGACCGGCGTTACGCGCGGCTTCGAGGACGAGCTCCTCGACCCGGCGCTCGTCGTCGACTGCAAACAGCTCCTCGGAGAAAGACGCTCGGAGGGCCTCCTCCAGGGCTCCAGCGCGTTCCCGGCCGCCCTCCGCGATGAAGAGGTCGACGTGGATCTCGAGATCACGCGCACAGACCGTCGCCTCCGCGCCTTCCCCCTCTCCCCCGGCCTCCGCGAGAACGCTCGCGACCGCCGATTCGCTCGGCCCGAAGAAGCGAAGCGAACGATGCTCCCGCGGCCGCGCGCGCGCGACGACGGCAGTCACCGCGGGATGTCCGAGCGCCCGTGGCCACAGACGCCGGAGCTCGCCGGGAGGCCCGGGCAGCACCACGAAGACGCCGGAGTCGTGCTCGAGGATGAGCGCAGGAGCGGTGCCGGCGAGCCCGAGGGACACCGCCCCTTCGGGGAGCGATGCCTGCTTTCGGACCCCGGCTGCGAAGTCGGCATACGGCCGGCCAAGCCGTTCGGCGACGCCGCGCGAGAAGGCCTCGATCTCGGTCTCGAGCGGCGGATCGACGGTGAGCCGCCGACCTGTGACCGTCGCGAGCGCCTCCACGGTGCGGTCGTCGTGGGTCGGGCCGAGACCGCCCGAGACGACGCAGAGGTCAACCGCCAGGCCCTCGCGGAGCGCGGCGGCGAGCTCCTCCAACCGGTCGCCGACGATGAGGACGCGGGTGGGCTCGAGACCGACGCGGGAGAGCTCGCCTGCGAGGAAGGGGCCGTTCGAGTCGCGGCGGTCGCCGCGCACGAGCTCGCTTCCCGTGACGAGGACGACGGCCCGGGGCGGGTCCACCTGAACCTACGTGGAGATGGTGCGGACGCCCTTGGCCGTCACGACGACGACGGCTGGCATCCTGGGGAAGTTCTTGGCCTGGTGGCCGTTGAGCTTCGCCACGAGGTAAGCCGGAGCGCCGAGCTGGATCCAGAGCCTCTTCCACTTGAGGAAGCGCTGGACCTGGCCCTGCTGGAGCGTGCCCTCGTAGAGGAGCTCGCCCCTGGCCGACCCTGCGCGCACCTGTAGCCAGCAATCCCCGTCCGCCGCCGTGAGCACCAGCTTCGCGAGCTTCGGCGCGGGAGCCGTGGGCCGAGAGCCCGCGGACGTCGTACCGCTCGTCGTGGGAGTCGAGTGGGTCGTCACGATCGGGCTCGTTCCCGCTAGGAGATCCGAGGTGCCGGCGCCGCTCGAGCCGAACTTCCACGCGACGACGACCAGGATGGTCACGGCCACGATGCCGGCCAGCGCGACGACCACGAAGTTCGACTCCACGCGGCGCGGCCTGGGCCGCTTGGCGGCCGTCGAGGCGAGCGGAAACTCCTCTTCGCGGGCGAACCGCGAGTTGTATTCGTCCATGTACAACTGGCCGTCCAGCCCGAGATACTCGGCGTACGTGCGGAGGAAGCCCTTGACGTAGGTCTCGCCCGGCAGGAGCTCGAAGCGCTCGTCCTCGAGGGCGCGCAGGTACTTCGCGCGGATCTTCGTATCCGCCTCGACGCGGGGCAACTCGAACCCCTGGCGAAGCCTGGCTTCGCGCAGGCTGTTGCCTATCTCGAACACGGAACCCCGGAGTTTATAACGGCATCACTGCTAACTTCAGTCGAGAGCGAGGGTCAAGACGGCGAAGACGGCGAGCGCCAGCGCCGCCGTGATGGCCACTATAAGCGCAAGCATGCCGAGCGCGCGCGCGGCAGTCGCGAGCCCGGCCCCGCCTGAGCGTCCCAACGTGCGCTGGTGCTCGACCCGCGCCCGCCGCCCCAGTGAGAGCGCGAGGACCGCGAGCACGAGGCCGACGGGCACCGCGGGCACGGCCTCGACCAGCCCGACCCGGCTCAGGAGCCTCGCGGCCGCCGCTGCGCCGATGAGGACGGCGAGCGCCAGGAGAGCCGTCAAGAAGGCCCAGACCGCTGTGGGATTCCTCATGGCCTACCGCAGGGGGTGGATGAGGGGGGTATCCCCTCTCATTGCTTGACGTAGGGGCGTCCGACGGAAGCGGGCGGCCGCGAGCGTCCGATGATGCCCACGAGGGCGATGAGCGTGATGATGTACGGCAGGGTCGAGAGCAGATTCGGCGAGGAGATGACGTTTGGGAGCAGATCCGATCCCTGCAGGCGCCGGCCGAGGCCGTCGGAGAACCCGAACAAGAGGCAGATCGTAAACGCAGGCAGCGGACGCCAGTTGCCGGCGATCATCGCCGCGAGGCCGATGAAGCCCTTTCCGATCGTCATGTTCTCGTTGAAGGAGCCCCCGAACCCGAACGAGAGGTACGCGCCGCCGAGCGCGGCGAGCATCCCCGAGAAGACGACCGCGCCGTAGCGGATTCCGAAGACGGAGATGCCGACCGTGTCGGCGGCCTTGGGGTGCTCGCCGACCGAGCGAAGCCGCAGGCCGAGGGGCGTCTTGAAGAGCACGATGCCCGAGACGATCACGAGCAGGATCGCCATCCAGATCATCAGGCTCATGTCCCCAACGATGTCACCTAGGTACGGAACGTCGCGCAGACCGGGCACGGAGAGGTCGGGGATGCGCTCCTTGAGCTCCGGAGTCCCCTTCGTGCCGTAGATCGAGCGAAAGAGGTAGCCCGTGACGCCGAGGGCGAGGAAGTTCACCGCCGTCCCGCTCACGATCTGGTCGGCGCGCAGATGAATGGAGAAGAACGCGTGGATGAGGGCGAGCACTCCCCCGGCCAGCATCGCGCCGAAGATGCCGAGCTCCCACTGTCCGGTCCAGCCGACGACCGCGATCCCGAAGAAGGCGCCCGTGAGCATCATCCCCTCGAGCCCGATGTTCACGACGCCGGAGCGCTCCGAGAAGATGCCGCCGATGGCCGCGAACGTGAGCGGCGTCGCGGCGCGGAGCGTGGCCGCGAGCAAGCTGGTTCCAAAGACGGCCTCCAGCGACGCGGCCGAGTGGTCCTGTGCCCAGAGCGCGCCCGCTCCGCAGACGACCGCGAGCCCGACTGCCCACCACCCCACGCGCCGCTCGCCGCGCGACACGGCCCAGACCCCGGCGATCGCCGCGGCGAGGGCCAGCGCGAGCGGAAGCCCGACGGAGCGAACCGTCCAGGGGGGAAGCGCGAGCCAGAAGGCGACTACCGCCAGGACGATCCCGAGGATCCCGATCGAGCCGGGCTCCCCCAGTCGCCGCAAGAAGGCGGTCGGATCTGTTCGGGTGGGCGCTACGACACTCACGCCCTGAGCTCCGGTTCGACGCGAGTCGGCCCGCCGAAGCCCACGCGTCTCCTCGCCCGCCAGATGTAGACGATGAGGAGCTCGGCGCCGACGAACAGGATGATGAGCGCCTGGATGATCGTCGAGAGGTTCGTCGCGAGCTCGGGGTTGAAGACGTCCGGGTTGAGCTGGCGCGGCGAGGTCCCGACCTGGAGTGCCCCAAAGAGGAGCGCGGCGAAGAGGATCCCCACCGCCTTGTTGCGCCCGAGGAGGGCGACAGCGATCCCGATGAAGCCAACCGCGCCGATCGGGAAGTCGTTCTCGGCGACGTGGAACTTCCAGCCGAGCATGTCCATCGAGCCCGCGACCCCCGCGAAGCCGCCCGAGATGGCGAGCGCGAGGAAGTAGTTCTTGCGCACGGAGATGCCGCCGTAGCGGGCCGCCTCGGGGTTGAAGCCGACCGCCCGCACCTCGTAGCCGAGCGTCGTCCGGTTGAGAACGAAGTGGTAGACGACGAGCGCGAAGAGGGCGATGAAGATGCCCGCGTGCAGGGGCTGGAGGCCCGTGCCGATCGGCCAGAGCTTGGCCGACTCCGCGATGTCGTCCGAGCGGGGCACCGCCGGCTCGCTCCCCTGGAGCGGCCCGCCGAGCTCCACGAGCCAGCGCCCGGTCCAGATGGCTATCCAGTTGAGCATGATCGTCGAGATGACCTCGTGAGCCCCGACGGTCGCCTTCAGGATGCCCGCGATGCCTCCCCAGACCGCGCCCGCCACCATCGCCGCAAGGATGCAGAGGAGAATGTGAAGCGGACGGGGCATGCCCCCGAAATGCAGGCCAATGTAGAGCGCCGCCATGAGCCCGACCCAGTACTGGCCCTGGCCGCCGATGTTGAACATGCCGCAGCGGAACGCGAAGGCGACCGCGAGGGCGGTCAGGATCAGCGGGGTCGTGATGAGCAGGGTCTGCTGGAGATTCGCGAAGTCGTGCGAGTGGGGATCCCACGGCGGCTTGAAGAACCAGGAGATCCCCGTGCCGTTGAAGATCTCGCGGTACGCCCGTAATGGATTGGCGCCGGTCGCGAGCACGACGAGGCCGCCGACGAAGAAGGCGAGCACGGCGGCTGCGACCGGGACGAGCAACCCGCCGGCGCGCTCGTAGAACGCGGTCGCGGTCGCGAAGCCGCTCGCCTCGGGCTCGCGCGGCTCCGGGGCGTCGGCAGACATCAGGCCGCGGTCCTTTCGCGCCGTCCGCCGGTCATCGCGATGCCGATCTCCTCCTCCGAGACGTCCGGCGAGTATTCGGCCACGATCTGCCCCTCGTAGATGACGAGGATCCGATCCGAGAGCGAGAGGATCTCGTCGAGCTCGAAGGAGACGAGCAGGATGGCGCGGCTTTCGTCCCGCTCCTCGATCAGGCGGCGGTGCACGAACTCGATCGCCCCCACGTCGAGCCCGCGGGTCGGCTGGGCGGCAACGAGGACCCGGGGGTTGCGAGCGACCTCGCGCGCGACCACGACCTTCTGCTGGTTCCCGCCCGAGAGCGACGCCGCGAGCGTCTGCGGGCCCCCGCCGCGCACGTCGAACTCCTTTAGGAGCGCCCGGGCCCGCGCGACCATCCGGCTGGGAAACAGCCAGCCCCACTTCGAGTCCGGCTCCTGCCGGTAGTCGTGGAGGGCGAGGTTCTCCGCAAGCGTGAAGTCGAGCACGAGGCCTCGCAGCTGCCGGTCCTCCGGAATGTGCCCGACGCCTGCGTCGAGGCACTCTCGCGCGGCCTCGTGCGTCACATCCTTGCCGGCGACGATCACCCGCCCGCTGTCGGGACGGCGTAGGCCCGTGATGGCATCGATGAGCTGGCTCTGGCCGTTGCCGTCCACACCGGCGATGCCGACGATCTCGCCGGCCTTCACCTGGAACGAGACGCCTCGGACCGTCTCGAGGTCGCGCTCGTCGCGCACGTGCAGGTCCTGCACATCGAGGAGGGTCCCCTGCGGGTCGGCGGGACGCTTCTCGACGCGGAGGAGCACATCGCGCCCGACCATGAGTTTCGCCAAGCCCGCCTCGGTCGCCCCCGCTCGCGGCACGGTGTCGATCGTCTTGCCCCGGCGGAGCACGGTGATCCGGTCCGCGATGTCCAGGGCCTCGTTGAGCTTGTGGCTGATGAAGATGATCGACTTGCCCTCGGCTCTCAGCGACTCGAGGATCTCGAACAGCTCCTTCGCCTCCTGCGGGGTCAGGACGGCGGTGGGCTCGTCGAGGATGAGGATCTCGGCGCCGCGGTAGAGCGCCTTCAGGATCTCGACCCGCTGCTGCATGCCGACCGAGATGGACTCGACGCGCGCATCGGGGCGCACCGCGAGCCCGAACTGCTTCGAGAGCTTCTCGACGCGCTTCTCCGCCGTGCCGATGTCCAGGAACGGCCCGTTGTGTGGCTCTGCGGCGAGGACGATGTTCTCCGCTACCGTCATCACCGGGATGAGCATGAAGTGCTGGTGCACCATCCCGATGCCGAGCTCGATCGCCTCGCGCGCCGAGTGGATGCGGACCGGCTTCCCCCGCAGCCGGATCTCCCCCTCGTCCGGGTGGTACAGGCCGTAGAGGATGTTCATGAGCGTCGACTTGCCCGCGCCGTTCTCGCCGAGCAGCGCGTGGATCTCGCCCGGAGCGAGCTCGAAGTCGACGTGGTCGTTGGCGACGATCCCAGGGAAGCGCTTGGTGATGCCCTTCAGCTCGAGGAGGGGCGCGTCAGCCATTGGGGGGGAGAGTGTAAGGGGGCGAACGGGATGTCCGCCCCCTTACCTAGCCGCTTTATCAGAGCGTGTCCGGGACCTGGAGCGACCCGTCCAGGATCTTCTGCTTGAACTCCTCCGCCTTGGCGATCACGTCTGCGGGGACTTCCGAGCTCACCGTTCCGAGCCCGACGCCGTCGTCCTTCAGACCGAACGTCGTGATGCCGCCACCGACCTTCTCACCCTTCTGGACGGCCTCGATCGTCTTGAACACGGCCACGTCCACACGCTTGACAGCGCTCGTGAGGATGTGGTCGCCCAGGAAGGACTGGTCGGCGTCCACGCCGATTCCCCAGACGCCCTTCTGCTTCGCCGCGTCCAGCGCGCCGAGCCCGCAGCCTCCGGCGACCTGGAACACGACGTCGGAGCCCTTCGAGATCTGATCGAGCGCGATCTCCTTGCACTTCGCCTGATCGACGAAGTCCTGCGAGTACGAACCCGAGACCTTGATGTCCGCACGCGCCTCCTTCGCGCAGAATTGGTACCCGGCGATGAAGCGGTCGACCGGCGGGATCTTCTGGCCGCCGACCCACGTGATCGTGCCGGTCTTCGACGTGAGCGCCCCGACGACACCCACGAGACAGCCGGTCTCCTGCTCCTTGAAGAGCAGTCCCTGTGCGTTGTCGATCGGGGGATCGAAGGCGGAGTCGACGATGGCGAACGTCGAGTTCGGGTACGCCTTGGCCGCCTTCGTGGTCGCATCCGTCATGAGGAAGCCGACCGAGATGATGAGGTCGTAGCCCTGGTCGCCGAACTCCGAGAGGTTCGGGATGTAGTCAGCGTCGGACTTCGACTCGAGCACGCGGCCCTCCACTCCGAGCTGCGAGATCGCGTCCTGCAGCCCCTTGTTGGCCAGCGAGTTGAAGCCGCGGTCGTTCAGCCCGCCGATGTCGGTGACGAGCCCAACCTTGATCTTCTCTGCGGCCGCGGTTGTCGCGCCTGCGCCGCCGCCTGTCGTCGTTCCTCCGCCGCCGCCGCAACCCACAGCCGCAATCGACAGCGCGAGCACCGCCAGAAGGGCCGCAAGCAACGGCCACCTGTGCTTCACGTTCACGGAACCTCCCTTGTCGCCCCTTTCCAACCGTTTTGGAATCGCCGGATGCTAACCCGTTCGGCGACCCGAAAGCTAGGACGGGGAGGCAGAGCGTTCGTTAGTGGGCAGCGTCGGCCAGGATGCGCTCGAGGTCGCCCTCGCCGATCAGCACTCGGCGGGGCTTCGAGCCCTCGTAGCCCGAGATGATGCCGCGGCGCTCCAGCATGTCGATGAGGCGGCCGGCCCGCGTGTACCCGACGCGGAGGCGGCGCTGGATGAGGGAAACGGACGCGGTCTGCGTCTGCACGACCACCTCGATCGCGCGCTCGAGCAGCGGATCCTCGTCGGGATCGAAGTCCTCTTCCTCGCCGCCGTGCTCCTGCGCGCTCGGCGCCTCGAGCAGGGACTCGTCGAGCTCCTGGCCCCTCTGGGCGCGACACTGCTCGACGATGAGCGCGATCTCCTCTTCGCTGACATAGGCGCCCTGGACGCGCTGGAGGCGGGACGTGCCGAGGGGCTTGAAGAGCATGTCTCCCTGGCCGAGGAGGCTCTCCGCGCCCGAGGTGTCGAGGATGACGCGGCTGTCGGTCTGGCTCGAGACGGCGAAGGCGATCCGCGAGGGGACGTTCGCCTTGATCATCCCGGTGATGACGTCGACCGACGGGCGCTGCGTAGCGAGCACGAGATGGATGCCGACGGCGCGGGATTTCTGCGCGAGGCGGATGACGCCGTCCTCCACCTCCTGCGGCGAGACCATCATCATGTCCGCCAGCTCGTCGATCACGATGAGGAGGTGCGGCAGCGGCTGCTCCCCGCGCTCGTTGAGAACGCGGTTGAGCTCACCGAGATTGCGCGCGCGCGCCAGGCTCATCCGTTCGTAGCGGCGCTCCATCTCGGTGAGCACGTTCGTCAGCACCGCCGAGGCGGCCTTCGGGCTCGAGACGACAGGAGTGAGGAGATGCGGGATGGACTCGTAGAGGCCGAGCTCCACGCGCTTGGGATCGACCAGGATCATCCGCACCTCGTCGGGCGTCGCGCGCAGGAGGATCGAGCAGAGCATCGTGTTGATGCAGCCGGATTTGCCCGAGCCCGTCGTGCCCGCGATGAGGATGTGCGGCATGCGCGCGAGGTCGGCCCAGACGGAAGTGCCCGAGATGTCCTTCCCCAGCCAGACCGAGAGTGGGCTGGCGCCTCCGGGGAGCTCGTCGAAGATGTCTCCGAGGGTGACGACGTTCGGGGCGAGGTTGGGCACCTCGACGCCGACCGCCTGCTTTCCGGGGATCGGAGCGAGGATGCGGATCTCGGTCGTGGCGAGCGCGTAGGCGAGGTCGTCCTTCAGAGCGGCCACCTTCCCGACCTTGGTCCCCGGCGCGAGTTGGAGCTCGTAACGCGTCACGCGGGGGCCGACGACCTGGCCGGTGATGTGCGCTTCGACGCCGAAGTTCGCCAACGCCTGCACGAGCGCCTCGGCGGTGCGCTCGATCGCTTTCTCCGGCTGTCCCTTGTCCGCGCGTGAGCGGCGCAGGACGCTCGCATCCGGAAGGCGATAGCCCGCATGCTCGGTCGACGCGGGATCAAAGAGGCTCGGCTCCGGCAGCGCGGTCTCGAGCTCTTCCAGCTGGTCGACGAGGATCGGCTGCGGCGCCGGGCTCTCGTTGACGACGTCGGGATAGGCGACCTGGGCGTCCACCGGGGGCGCGTTCGGGCGCGTCGGTGGATCGTCGATCGGAATTCGCACGTTTTCCATCGTGCGGCGAGCGATGGCCGCGGTTCGCCTCGCCGCCGTGGCCGAGCGGCGCAGGATTGCGCCGAGGGAAGCGCCGGTGAGCAGCAGGCCGCCTGCGACGAGGCCGAAGACGCCGAGGACGCTGGTGCCGGTCTCACCGAGCAGGCGCCCGAAGATGAGCTCCAGCGCGCGCCCGGTCGCGCCCCCGCGACCTTCACCAAGGACGGTCATGAGACCGAGCGCGAGCACAACGAGGCCGGTGCGAAACGGCTGCAGGCCGACCAGCGAGGAGCGGGCGACCATGAGGCCACCGACGGAGAGGAGAACGAGCGGAACTGCAACCCGCCCCGAGCCGACCAACCCGTCGAGGCCGGAGACGATCTTCGTGCCCACGATGCCGCCGTCCCAGCCGAGCCAGAGCGGGATGGCGAGGAACGCCCCGGCGAAGAGCAGGGCGAGCCCGACCAGCTCCGGATGCTGGTGCCCGCGGTGACGCCGCGCGCGCTTGCTCTTGCGCACACGGGCAGGGGACTTTGGGCGCATATGCCTGGGACGCTTTCTCGGCGCCATGCGGCGGCTTTCGTCGGAACCTGCGTCCCTCCTGCTTCGTATGGTTGAGGCACGGTCCCATGCGCCGGCTCTTCACATCCTTCATCGTCGGAGCGGTCGCCGTCGTGGCCGCCCTAGCCGTCGCAGATGCCGTGCGATCGCCCGGTCAGTCGAGCCCGGCGGCTGGGCCGACGATCACGCGCACCCTGCCGCATACGCCCCGGGAAACGCTCCGGCAGCTGGCCGTTACGGGCTTCGTCCTCTACAGCGACCGGGACTGTCGCCTGCACTCGCTCCTCTTGCCTCGGATGGTCGACAACGTGGTGCGAGACGAAGCCGGTGCAGACGTCTTCCACTGCCGTTTCGCGACCGCGGGCGGCCGGATCATCGAGGAGGACGAGGTTCCCAGCCCGGGCGGCGGCGAGCTCGCACGGTGCCGCGGCGGTCGTATCACAGTGTGGGAGGCCTCGAGTGGCGCCACCCTTCGCAGCATTCGCGGGTGTGCCCCCGCGTGGCATCCCGACGGGCGTCTTACGTACGCCCGCGGCGAGCAGGTGCTCGAGGACGGCCGCGTCCTCTACTCACGCTCAGAGCTCCACCGCATTGCGCGGCGCCATCCGAACGTCGCCGGCCTCGGTCCGGGCATCCCATTCCGAGTCCGCGCGATTGACCTAGCCTGGCTCGACCGCATTCGACTCGCGATGTCGCTTGAGGTTCGCATCGAGGGAGTCGAGGCGCAGTACTTCGTCGTGCTCCTCGACGGCGACCGTCTTCTGGCACTGGACGCGTCCTTCGCCGGCCCGGTCAGGAGGCTCATCGTCAGCCCCGCCGGATCGTTCCTCGCCGACGACAAGGGGACGATCGTGTCGAAGGACGGGCGGACCTACAGCCTCCCGGAAGGCTTGCCACGGCCACGCTCCTTGGTGTTTTCGCCGGACGAGGGCTGGCTTGCGATGGCGACCGGCACCAGCCTCTTCCTCGTCGGCACCCCGAGGAACCTCGGCCGGATCATCCGGCTCCCGATCCCTGCGCGCGACGCCGTCTGGGAGCCCGTCGGCCGAGGGGTGGCTTTCGCTCGCGCAGGAAGCGGATGAGGCCGGGGTTGTCGGCCCGCCTGATGCGCCGGTCGGCCACATCCCTCGTCGTCGGAGGCGTCGTCGTCCTCGGTGTCCTTGCGGCCGCGGACGCGCTGCGCTCGGGAGGCGACGAGCGGACTTCTTCCCTCGAGCCCACCACGACCCTCCACCCCCGCGGACGGCCGAAACCGGCCGGCACCCTGCGGCGCGACGCCATCAGCGGACAGCTCGTCTACAGCGACCTCCTCTGCCGGCTGCGCACCATCATCCTTCCTTCTCTTCAGCGCGACCAGGTTCTGGCGGAAAACGGCTCCCACCTGGCGCAATGCAACTTCATCATCGGCGCAGGACGCCTTCTTCCCGCCGGCAGCCAGGTCGCCCCGGACGACCGCACAGTCGCCCGCTGCCGCGGCGGCCGGGCGGTGGTGCGCGATGAGGTGACTGATTCGGTGCTCGCCGGTGCAAAGGGCTGTCCCGTCGCCTGGCGGCCGTTTCCGGACGGCAGATCCCAGCTCACCTCGGTGCGCGGTGGCGAGATCGTGGCTGATGGAAACGTGCTCGTTTCGCACAGCGAGCTGGTCGCCGTCGCCCGCCGGAATCCACTCCTAGTCGGACTGGCCCCGGAGATCCGGCCTCGGGTTCGAATTTCCGAGCTCGCGTGGCTCGATCAGGAGCGCGTCGCCGTGATCCTCGACATCACAGTCCCGCATTCCCAGTCCGCGGAGATGCTCGCGCTGCTCGACCGGGACCGCCCGATTGGGCTCGATACTCGCTTCGAGGGGCCCATGCGCGGGCTCGTGGTCAGCCCCCATTCCAACTATCTCGCTACAGAGCCGGGAACCGTCATGGACGCGCACGGACGCTCGTGGGAGCTGCCCAGGAAGCTCGGGGCGATCAGCGTCTTCGGCTTCTCTCCCGACGAGCGCTGGCTCGCGGTCGGAACCCGCTCGAGCGTCTACCTCGTCAGCGTCGTCGACCTGGAGCGAAACGAGCCCCAGCCCCGCATCGACCGCGTTCCGATCCTCGCCACCCACCTCGTCTGGGAAGAGGGCGGCGCCGTTACGAATACGTTGAGAGTCGGCTGACCAGAAACTCGATGAAGCCGGGCCCGTCGACGTCGACGCCGACGTGCGCGTTCGGCTCGTTCCCGGTCCGCTCCCAGAGATCCACGTAAGTGCGGCCTCGACCGGGGTCCGGACCGGTGTCGACGAGGACGTGGCGATGCTTCGTCGTCACGAAGTCGTCGCGGATCACGTGCGCGACCGCGAGCGCGTCGTGTACCGGTGAGCCCTCCCAGCCGTACATGCGGGCGTGGTGGCCGTGGTAGAAGTCGTACAGCTGGGCGACGACCTCCCCTACCCGCCCAGCCGCGCGAAGCCGCTCAGCATGCTCGGGGAGCAGGAGCGCGCGATGGGTAACGTCGAGCCCGATCATGGCCACGTCCACCCCGCTCGTGAAGACTCTGTGAGCGGCCTCGGGGTCGGCCCAGATGTTGAACTCCGCCGCCGGTGTGACGTTCCCCTCGGCGATCGCTCCTCCCATCACGACGATCCGCCCGATGCGCGGCTCGATGCCGGGGTGCATGGCGAGCAAGAGGCCGATGTTCGTGAGCGGCCCGACCGGCACTAGGACTACGCCTTCGTTCTCCTCGAGCGTGCGGGCGAGGAAGCCGACCGCATCGCGGCCGGCGACTTCCGTCTCGGGGTGCGGCAGATCGGGGCCGTCGAGGCCCGACTCCCCGTGGACATAGGCGGCCGCCCATTGCTCGCGGACAAGGGGCCGCGCAGCGCCGGCATGAACGGGGACGTTGGTGCGGCAGGCGAGCTCGAGAATCTTCAACGCGTTCGCGGTCGTCTTCTCGAGCGTCTGGTTGCCGGAAACCGTCGTGACGCCGAGCAGCTCGAGCTCGGGACTCGCAAGCGCCAATAGAAGAGCGATCGCGTCGTCGTGCCCGGGGTCGGTGTCGAGGATGATCTTGGTGGCCATCAGCCGCGCAGTATCTCGTCTACCTCCGCTGAGGTGGGTAGAGACGGCTGCGCCCCTGGGCGCGACGCGGCAAGCGCGCCCGCGGCGCAGGCGCGCGTGAGCGCTTCCTCGCGGTCGCGACCCTCGAGGAGTGACACCACCAGGGACGCCGTGAAGGCATCCCCCGCTGCGGTCCCGTCGACGGCGTCGACCTTGGGTGGCCGGGCGCGCACCACCTCCTCCCCGTCCTCGAGCAGCACCGCGCCCTCCTCTCCGAGCGTGAGCGCCGTGAGCCGCGGGGCCTCAGGAAGGGCGTCGAGCTCGTAACGGTTGACGACCACGAGGTCGGCGCGGCTGAGCACCTCGACCGGAACCGGCTCGGCAGGCGCTGCGTTCAGGCAGAACAGGCCCTTCGTCGCTCGCGCGGCCGCGGCAACGGTCTCGATCGGGATCTCGAGCTGGCACAACACTCCGTCATGCTCGCCCACGTCGATGTCCTCGGGCCCCAGATAGGCGTTCGCACCCGGAAGGACGATGATCTGGTTCTCGCCGGTATCCGCGACGGCGATGAGGGCAAGTCCCGTGTCGGTGCCGACGTTGAACACCGGTGAGGTGTCCACGCCTGCGCGCCGCATCAGCTTCTGAGCGAATTCCGAGAAGCGGTCGCTTCCAACGCAGCCGTTCATGCGGACGGTCGCTCCGAGGCGGGCGGCCGCGACTGCCTGATTCGCGCCTTTGCCGCCTTGAGCATACGCGAGCTCTGCGCCCGTGATCGTCTCCCCCCGTTGCGGGAGTCGCGCGACACGGGCGACCATGTCGACGTTGATCGAGCCGACGACCGTCAGTCGCGGTCTACGCGGCAAGCGCGCGCAGGTCCTCGACCGCCCCGTTCAGCAGGTTCTCGCGGAGATCGAAGAGGCCGGCCCAGAGGGACGAACGATCCGGGACGGAGGCCAGTCGGGCGGAGGCGGAGAGCCCTTCCAGGGCGCGTACGAGGACTGCAAGCTCGAGGTAGGCGTGGGCGACCCGCGCGGGGGACGCGCCGACGCCGGCGCGCTTGAGGACGCCTTCCCACTCGACGACCTCGCCTGCCCCAGGCTCGCCGTACCAGGAGCGCCCGTTCGCCTCCTCGGCCTGGAGCTCGAGCAGGTAGCGGCCGAGGGGCCGCTCCAGGCCGCTGAGAGCCGTCTCCGCGCGCTCTGCGGCCCGGCGAAGGGCTGCCTCACGCCGAGGCGCGGTGCACGGCTCGGGCTCGCCACGCGCCCAGCGTTCGAGCAGCCGGCAGAAGGCGAGCGCGGCGACCTCGCTCGCGGTCAGCGAGCGGATCAAGCGGGTCGCCGTGCTCTCGGTGACGCCGTACGAGCGCATGAGCCCCGCCCAGCTGTGGCCCTTCAAGGTGTTCATCTCCTCTAGTACTACATCAACTTTCCGTTCCGCGTACCGTTCTTCGGAGTGAGTCTCTACACCCGCGTTTCCGACCTGCCGCTCGAGATCGAGTCCTACGACCTCGAGCCCCTCGACCAGCCCATCTCGTCCGAGTTCACGCGGCGAACCACGGTTATCCGGCTGCGCGGGGGCGGCCACGAGGGCGTGGGTGAGGACACCACGTACAGCCCGGACGACCAGGAGGCCCTGCAGCAAGAGGGCCCGGCGCTCCCCCTCACGGGCTCCCATACGTTCGACGGCTTCTCGCAGCTGCTCGACCGGCTCGCGCTCTGGCCGGCGGGCCCCTCACTGGAGCAGTTCCGCTCCTACCGCCGCTGGGCCTTCGAGAGCGCGGCGCTCGACCTCGCGCTGCGGCAGTCCGGCACCTCCCTGCACGAGGCGGTCGGGCGCGATCCGCAGCCGGTCACGTTCGTTTCGTCGATGCGCTTGGGTGAGCCCGCGTCGATCGACCCACTCAAGGGCTGGCTCGACCTCTACCCGTCCCTGCGCTTCAAGCTCGATCCGACGAGCACCTGGGACGACGTGATCGTCAACGCGCTCGTCGAGACGGCGGCGGTCGACACGCTCGACCTCAAGGGGGCGTACGAGGGAACCCCGGTCGACCAGGATGCCGACGCGACGCTCTACGCCCGCGTGGCGATCGCCTTCCCCAAGGCGTGGATCGAGGATCCCAAGCTGACCGAGGAGACCGATCCGATCCTCCAGCCTCACCGGGCCCGGATCACCTGGGATGCTCCGATCCATTCCGTGGCCGACATCCACGGGCTCGCCTTTCCGCCGCGGACGCTCAACTTCAAGCCGTCGCGGTTCGGCAGCGTGCGCGGACTCTTCGAGGCCTACGAGTACTGCTTCGAGAACGGAATCGGGATCTACGGCGGGGGCCAGTTCGAGCTCGGCCCCGGCCGTGGGCAGATCCAGTACCTCGCCTCGCTCTTCCACCCGGACACGCCGAACGACGTCGCGCCGGGCGGCTACAACGCATCGGAGCCCCAGGCCGGCCTCCCGACGAGCCCGCTCACGCCGGCGCCGTCCAAGACCGGCTTCCGCTGGGGTGAGTAGACGCTAGACCTCGAGGACGACCGGGAGGATCATCGGCCGCCGGCCCGTGCGCTCGCGGATGAGCGTGCCGACCGCGTCGTGAACGTGCTCCTGGAGCAGCTTCAGCTCGGAGATGTCCTCCGCGAGGCAGTGCGCGAGCGTGCGCTGGGCCTCGTCGCGAGCCTCGTCGAGCAGCGGGTCGGTTCCGGCGAAGCCGCGGGCGATCACCTCGGGCGCTGCGATCTCGCGCCCGTTCTGGGAGCCGATCGTGACGACGACGATCAGGACGCCGTCCTCGGAAAGGTGCCGCCGGTCACGGAGGGCCACGTCCTGCAGGTCCCCTACGCCCAGCCCGTCGACGAACGTCTGGCCGGTCTCGACCGTGCCGACGACGCGGGCGCGGCCGTTCGCAAGCTCGACGACCGAGCCGTTCTCGGCCAGGACGATGTTCTCTCCGTCGATGCCGGCGTCGCGGGCGAGCCGTCCGTGCGCGGCGAGCATGCGGAACTCGCCGTGGACGGGCATGACGTTTCGCGGGCGTAGGACGGCCAGGATCGTGCGCAGCTCCTCGGCGTGGCCGTGGCCGGAGACGTGCACCGGGGCGATCTCCTGGTGGAGGACCTCCGCGCCCGAGCGCGCCAGGCGGTTGATCGTGTCGTGGACGCGGAGCTCGTTCCCGGGCACCGGCTTCGCCGAGATGATCACCGTGTCCCCGTCCTCCACCTGCACGAACGGATGATCGTGATAGGCCATGCGGGTCAGCGCGGACATCGGCTCCCCTTGGCTCCCGGTGCAGAGGATCATCGTCTCGCTCGGATGGAGCTCGGGAAGCTCGTCAGGCTTCACGAGCAGGTGCTCCGGCACCTCGATGTAGCCGAGGTTGCGCGCGATGTTCACGTTCTTGCGCAGCGAGCGGCCGACGAGGCACACCTTGCGCCGCGATTCGAGGGCGACGTCGATCGCCTGCTGGACGCGGTGCACGTTGGACGCGAACGACGCGATCAGAACGCGTCCCTCGCGCTGCGGGATGATCTGGCGGAAGACCTCCCCGACGGTCTTCTCCGAGAGCGTCACGCCCGGGCGCTCGGCGTTGGTGGAGTCGCCGAGCAGGAGGTCGACACCGCGGTTCCCGAGGTCGGCAAGCTTGCCGAGGTCGGTGCGGAAGCCGTCCACCGGCGTGTGGTCGATCTTGTAGTCGCCCGTATGCACGATGCGGCCGCCGGGCGTCTCGAGAACCACGGCGACGGCGTCCGGGATCGAGTGCGCCATGCGCACGAACTCCGCCCGGTAGGGGCCGATTTGGACCGGTCCTCCCTCCGGCTCGATCTCCACGAGCTCGGCGCTCTTCAGAAGACCGTGCTCGTCCAGCTTCGACTGGATGAGGCCGAGCGTCAGGCGCGTCGCCCACACCTCCGGCACGCGCACCTCGCGGAGGAGGAACGGGAGCGCGCCGGTGTGATCCTCGTGACCGTGCGTGATCACGACCGCGCGAATGTCTCGCTCGTGCTCGCGCAAATAGCCGAAGTCAGGGAGGACGAGATCGACGCCCAGGTGCTCGTCGCGAGGGAACGAGAGGCCGGCGTCGATGACGATGATCCCGTCGTCGCACTCGACGACCATCATGTTCTTCCCGACCTCGCCCAGACCGCCGAGCGGGATCAAACGGGTTGTCCCAGGCATCTCGCGCAGTGTAGTAGGGTCGCCCCGTGGCGACAGCGACCCGCAAGCGAGCGGCGCTGCTCGGAGCGATCGGGCGCACGCCCATCGTTCGGCTCGATCGCCTTGCAGGGACGGACTCAGCCGAGATCTGGGTCAAGCTCGAGTCCTGCAATCCGACGGGCTCCTACAAGGATCGCATGGCGCTCGCGATGATCGAGGGAGCGGAGCGGTCGGGGCGCCTGAGCCCCGGCCAGACCGTCGTCGAGTACACGGGCGGGAGCACGGGCTCGTCACTCGCATTCGTGTGCGCGGTAAAGGGCTATCCGGTCCGGATCGTCACCTCCGATGCCTTCGCCGTCGAGAAGATCCGGACGATGGAGGCCTTCGGCGCCGTGGTCGAGGCGCTCCCCAGTCCCGAGGGCATCACCCCGCAGCTGATCCCGCGGATGATGGAACGGGCGGCGGAGATCGTCGACGAGGTCGGCGGCTACGCCACGGATCAGTTTCGCAACACCGACATGATCGAGGGCTACCGCGGCCTCGGCCGCGAGATCCTCGAGCAGCTCGACGGGCCGCCTGACGCGTTCTGCGCCTACATCGGGACGGCCGGCTGCTTCCTCGGCGTCACGCGCGAGCTCAGGGCTTCGGTGCCCGCGCTCCAGCGCGTGGCCGTCGAGCCGGCGGAGTCCCCCGCGCTCTCCGAAGGACGGAGCGGCACGCACCACATCGAGGGCGGCGGCATCGGCTTCTGGCCCCCCATGCTCACCCCCGACGACCTCGACGAGGTGATCGCGGTGCCCGAAGCGGAAGCGATGGACACGGCGAGGCAGGGCGCGCGCGAGGAGGGCCTTCTCTCGGGCCCGTCGACGGGGGCGAACCTCTCCGCTGCCCTCACGCTCGCTCGCCGGCTGGGGCCGGGGCGGCGCGTCGTCACGACCCAGGTCGACTCCGGCCTGAAGTACCTCGCCGGCGCGCTCTACGCCTGAGCACCCGCGAGGACGCCCGCGCGCTCGAGCGCGGCGCGAACGACGGCCTTCTCGTCCTCCGTCGCCTCGACGAGCGGAAGCCGAAGACCGCCGACCTCATGGCCGAGCATGTTGAGCGCGGCCTTGACGGGAATCGGGTTGGTCGTGACGGCAAGCGCCGCGATGATTGGCCGAAGCTCCTCGTCGATCTCGCGTGCGCCCTCGACGTCGCCGTCCTCGAAGCGGGAGATCAGCTCCTTCACGCGCGGCCCGACGATGTGGGTGTAGACGAAGATGCCGCCCTTGCCGCCGAGCTCCAGGAAGGGCAGCAGGAGATCGTCGTTCCCGGCGAGGAGCGTGAGCCCGCTCTCCGCCGCGATCCGCCGCGCTTGATCGAGGTCAGTCGTCGCCTGCTTCACGTACTGGACGTTCGGGATCCGCGCGAGCTCGTTCAGCGTCTCGGGCTCAAGGTTCAGCACGACCCGCTGAGGGATGTTGTAGGCCACGATCGGCTTGTCGGTGACCGCTGCGATCGCCTCGAAGTGGGCGACGATTCCCCGGACGGGCGGCTTGTTGTAGTAGGGCGTGACGACGAGGAAGCCGTCGACGCCGAGCTCGTGCGCCGCCTCCGTCAGGTGGACGGAGTGCGCCGTCGAGTACGTCCCCGTGCCCGCGATTACGCTCGCGCGGTCTCCCACGGCCTCGATGGCCGCCGCGAACAACTCGAGGCGTTCGTCATCGCTCAACGTGGGCGACTCCCCGGTCGTCCCGGCGACGACAATCCCGTCGGAGCCGTTGTCGACGAGGTGCCCGCAGAGCCGCTTGAAGCCTTCGACGTTGAGCGCGCCGTCGTCGGTGAACGGCGTCACCATCGCCGTCAGGACCTGTCCGAGCACTGCGGCCAAATCTTACTCGAGCAGGCTGTCGAGCCCGACGGTGACGCCCGGCGGGAGGCTCGGCAGCCTCTCCAGCACGAGGAGGACGCCGGGCACGAACGCCTCGCGGGACGTCGTGTCGTGGCGGATGGTCAGGAGCTGCCCCGGCCCTCCGAGGAGCACCTCCTGGTGGGCGACGAGGCCGGGGAGCCGCACCGAATGGATGGGGACGTCCCCTGTCATCGCCTCCGCGGTCGCCTCCGCCGTTCCCGACGGCGCATCCACCTTCCGCTCGTCATGTAGTTCGACGATCTCTGCGCGGGGCAGATAGCGGGCCGCTTCGGCCGCAAACCGCATCATCAGGACGGCGCCCACGGCGAAGTTGGGAGCGACGAAGCATGCGATTCCCCGCTCGCGGGCGAGCGCATCGAAGGCTGCGAGGTCGCCCGCGCCGAGGCCCGTCGTTCCGACCAGGGTGGGCAGGCCCGCCCCCAGCGAGCCCTCCACGTTCGCCCGAACCGCGTCGGGGCGGGTGAAGTCGATCGCAGCGTCGTGACCGTCGTAACTCGGCTTGTCGCCGCGCTCGACCCCCGTGACCTCGTGACCGGCATCCTCGAGCTCGGGGGCGAGGACGGAACCCACCTTGCCGCTCGCGCCAAAAAGGAGAACCTTCACGCCGCAGCGGCGGAAACGAGCGTGGGAGCCACCCGCTCGACCGCGCTCAGCACGCGGTCCTCGCTGGGCCCGATCGCGGCCGCCGAGAGCTGGTCGCGCCCGAGCAGGAGCTCCGCGAGCCCAGCCATTCCGGCCACGTCGACGGCTTCGATCTCCGCGATGATGCGGTCGAGGGACAGGAGCTCGCTGTCGGTGATGAGCGACTTCCCGAGCCGGCTCATGCGGTTCGACGTCAACTCCATGGAGAGCACGATCCGCCCCTTCAGGTTCTCCTTCGCGCGCTCGATCTCTTCTTCCTTGACCTCGCCGGCGGAGACGGCCGCGAGCTGCTCGCCCACGATGTCGAGGCAGGGTGCGAGATTCTCCTCCCTCGTCCCGACATAGACGCCGATCTGCCCGGTGTCGGCGTACTGGGACGAGAACGTGTAGACCGAGTAGGCCAGTCCGCGCTTCTCGCGGATCTCCTGGAAGAGCCGCGACGAGGCCGAGCCCCCGAGCACGCCGTCGAGGATCGAGGCCGCGAAGCGCCGCTTGTCCGAGCGCGAGATCCCGGGAGCGGCGAGGCAGACGTGGTACTGCTCCGTCTCCTTGCGCTGGAAACGCAGGGATGGCCCGGGCGGGGCCACGAAGGGTGCACGGGCCGCGGGTTTGCGCGCGGGCGGCTCTCGGAGCTTCGCGCCCATCTGCTCGACGAGCTCGACGAGGCGACCATGGTCGATGCTTCCGGCGGCTGCAACGACGACGTTCGCCGCCCCATAGCGCGCGCGGTGATAGGCGGCGACGGAGCGGCGGCTGACGTTCGCGATCACATCTGCGCGCCCGAGGACGGGGCGGCCGAGCGGATGGTCGCCGAAGACGGCCTGCGTGACCAGATCGTGGATGAGCTCCTGGGGGGTGTCCTCGATCATGGCGATCTCCTCGAGCACGACCTCGCGCTCGGCGTCGAGGTCGGCCAGCGTCGGCGCGAAGGCCATGTCGGTCATCACGTCGATCGCCTTCTCCACGTGCTCGTCGAGGACTCGGGCATAGACGACCGTGTAGTCGCGGGCGGTCGCCGCATTGAGCTCGCCGCCGAAGGTGTCGAAGATCTCGGCGATCTCCTGCGCCGAGTAGGTCGGTGTTCCCTTGAAGAGCAGGTGCTCCAGGAAATGCGTGACCCCCGCGTGGGCATCGTCCTCGTCGCGCGACCCCGTTCCGATCCAGAGCCCGATCGCCGCCGAGCGGACGGCCTCGAGCGGCTCCGTAATCACCCGCGCGCCGCTGTCGAGCGTCGTCAGCAGGTAGTTCTGCACGATCGGATCGTACTGTGGCGTCAACCTGAGCACGCCTCTTCGATAATTCCGCCCGCATTGCGGATGATCTGGACGGCGTTACGTTCGTCAAATTCTTCGAGCCGACGGATCAGCTTTCTCGGTAGACGCGGCCCGGGTCGCCCGCAGCGCGCACCATGAGCTTGATCAGCTTCAGAGGAGGCCGCGCGAGGCCGCGCACGCCGCTCACGTCGGCGACGTCGCCCCGGACGATCCGCTCGACGGCACCCCAGACGATGCCTGTGCTCGCGAGGCCGAACATGGTGCGCGGAAAGCGGTCGAGCGCGACCTTCACGCCCCAGGAGGCCCAGAGATGCGTCGCCAGGCGCTTGGCGAGCCGCGGCCCGTAGGGGTCGAGCGCGGTCTCGCGCTCGTGGAGGAGGTCCAGGACGGCGTCTGCCGCGTACTGGGAGCTCAGGAAGCCCTCGAAAATGCCGTCCCCGGACACCGGGTCGATGAGGCCCGCAGCGTCGCCCACGAGCAGCGAGCGGCCGCTAGCGAGCGTCGAGCGCGGCGAGCGGAGCGGCAGCCGGTAGCCGCGCACCTCCTCCAGATCGTCGGCAGAAACCCCGTGGACGTCGCAGAGCTGTCGGAGGTGGTCGCGGAGCGCAGGCCCCTCGCTCCCCCACCCGCCGACGCCGAAGTTGGCATGTTCGCCCTTCGGAAAGACCCACGCGTAGCCGCCCGGCACGACTCCGAACTCGAGCACGATCTTGCCGCGGTAATCGGCTCTGAGCCGGGAGTTGGCGAGGTTTCCCTCCAGTGCGACGCCCACGTGCTGGTTGCCGCCCAATTCGAGCGTGCGCGCCGTCATCCCGTTCACCCCGTCGGCGCCCACGAGCGCGTCCGCCTCCAAACGCTCACCGTCCGCGACGACCGCGACGCCCACCTCCCCGCTCTCGACGGCGGTCACCTTGACTCCGTCCCGGAAATCAGCCCCGGCCCGTGCCGCCTGCCCGGCGAGGTAGTGGTCGAGCCGCTTGCGCTGCGTGAGGTACACGAGCGGGACGCCGTCGCCCCGCTCGATCGTCTTCCCGTAGCGAAGGCGGAGGTCCACCTTCGTGGCCACGTCCTCGACGACCGGATCGAGCGAGAAGGGCAGGAGCCGCGCCGCCCGCTCGGTGACACCGCCCCCGCAGGGCTTGTCGCGGGGGAAGCGGGCCCGGTCGAGCAGCAGGACGTCGGCGCCTGCCGCAGCGAGCCGGTAGGCCGCCGTGGAGCCCGCCGGCCCGGCGCCGACAACGATCGCGTCGTAGCGTCTCACGGCTCTATTCTGTCTCCTCGGATGCCGGCGCGTCCCTGGCTCTTCTCCGTCTTCGTCGTCGCGTTCTTCCTCGCCGTCTTCCGGATCGACGTGGAAGTGGGCCTCGGCGGTCAGCTCCTTCTAGGAGTCGCGACGTGGGTCGTCCTCTTTGCCGCCCTGCGCCCCCTCACGCCCGAGGGCCGTCTGCGCGCCCTCCTCGTCGTGGCCGCCGCGACCTGCATGGAGGTGCTCGGGTCGATCATCTGGGGCGTCTACACCTACCGGCTCCACAACCTCCCCCTCTTCGTCCCGCCCGGCCATGGGCTGGTCTACCTGACCGGACTGCAGCTCACCCAGACCCGCCTCGTCTCGCACCACCACCGCGCGTTCCTGGCTGCCGTTGCCGCCGTCGCGCTCGGCTGGGGCATCGCCGGTCTGACCGTCCTCCCGCGCACGGACGCGAGCGGGGCGCTCGGCATGGCCGTGTTCCTCGTCTTCCTGCTGCGAGGGCGGGCACGCGTTCTCTACGGGGCCGTCTTCCTCGTCGTGGCCGTCCTCGAGCTCTCGGGGACGGCGGTCGGCGTCTGGGCCTGGAAGGGCACGGTCCCGGGCCTCGAGCTGCCATCGGGCAACCCACCGAGCGGCGCGGCGAGCGGCTATGTCCTCTTCGACATCGTCGCCATCGCCCTCACCGCCCGGCTCATGCCGCTCGTAGAGCGTGCTCTCCCTCCGCGCCGACGAGAGGTAGAGGCCTGATCGTGCGACTCGAGTTGTTGTGCAGGATCACGATGCGGTACGCCGACGCGAGCTGGCAGCGACCCTATGACTCCAATCGCGAGGACGCGGAGGCGCTGGGCTTTGGTCAGGGTGACGGGGTTGTCAGCGGCGAAATCGAAGGCAACGGGGTCTGGGCGAACTACCCACGGCGCCGCCAAGACGGCGTTTGGACGCCCAACCTACGCGGTGTCATCACGACGCACGACGGGGACGAGCTGCTCCTCTCGATCCACGAGCAGAGCGTGCACGAGCGCGCGTCCGGCTACCGGCGCGCGATCCTCGCGCGGGTCGAGTTGACGACAGAAGCGGAGCGGTACCGCTGGCTGAACACGTGCTTCCTCGTCGCCGAAGGCGAGATCGACGAGGAGCGCGAGGAGTGGTGGCTCGATACCTACCTGTGCGTCAACGAGCAGGCGCAAGGCCGCCCTAGTGCGGCTCTTTAGCTCTCGCGCCTAGGCCCACGGTCGCGGCCGCCGCGGCGGCCTGCGCCGCGACGCTCGCCGTCCCGGGGGCGCTCGGTGCGCTCCCGCGGAGGGGCCGACTTCGCCCGCTCGATCAGCTCCTCGGGCTCGACGAGCGCGCCGTTCTCGTGCTTGGCAATCAGCTTGAGGCCGATCCGGCCGCGCGCCTTGTCGACCTCGAGCACCTTGACGTCGAGGACGTCTCCGCGCGAGATCACGTCCTCGATGTGCGCGACGCGGCCTGGGCCCACGTTCGAGACGTGGAGGAGGCCGTCGGTGCCTTTCTTGAGCTCGACGAAGGCGCCGAAGTCGGTCGTCTTCACGACCTTGCCGGTGTACTCGTCGCCGACCTCGGGCTCCTTCGTGAGCGCCTCGATCGCGGCGATCGCACCCTCGGCCTTCGGGCCGTCGGTGGCGTAGATGAGGATCGTCCCGTCCTCCTCGATGTCGATCTGGACGTCGTGGTCGGCCTCGAGCCCTCGGATCGTCTCGCCGCCCTTGCCGATGATGAGCCCGATCTGCTCGGGATCGATCTTGACCGTCGTGATCCGCGGCGCGTGCTCCGAGAGCTCCGCACGCGACTCGGGGAGTGCCTCGGCCATCTTGTCGAGGATGAACTCCCGCGCGCGGCGGGCCTGCTCGAGCGCCGTCCGCATGATCTCCTGCGTGACGCCGGTGATCTTGATGTCCATCTGGAGCGCGGTCACGCCTGCGCGTGAGCCGGCCACCTTGAAGTCCATGTCACCGAGGTGGTCCTCGGCGCCCTGGATGTCGGTGAGGATGACGTAGTCGTCGCCCTCCTTGACGAGGCCCATGGCGATCCCGCCGACGGG
>DASXRO010000060.1:0-10595 GCA_036506555.1 Gaiellaceae bacterium | reverse complement strand
GCGCCGATTGTATGACTAGGCTCCTCTCATGAAGACGGAGGCCGCGGTCCTCTGGCGGCCGGGCGAGCCGGTCGAGATCCTCGAGGTCGACCTGGCGCCTCCGCGAGAGGGTGAGGTGCTCGTGAAGATCGCGGCCTGCGGAGTCTGCGCCAGCGACCTGCACGTCGTCGACGGCGACCTCCCGGAGCCCTGGCCGCTGGTTCTCGGCCACGAGGCCTCCGGTGTCGTCGCCGAGGTCGGGCCCGGCGTCGAGTCGCTCGCGCCGGGCGACCACGTCGTGCTGACGCTCGTCCCTTCCTGCGGAACGTGCGCCGAGTGCCTTCGGGGCCGCCCGAATTTCTGCGAGGTCGGGTCGCGCATGGCCGCCACCGGCACGCTCGCGGACGGAACGTCGCGGCTGAGCCTGAACGGGACGACGCTTCACCACTTCAACTCGGTCTCGTCCTTCGCCGGCCACGCGGTCGTGCCCGCGTCCGTGGCCGTGAAGATCCGTCCCGACGTCCCGCTCCAAACCGTCGCCCTCATCGGCTGCGCGGTGCTCACCGGCTGCGGCGCGGTCATGAATACGGCTCGTGTGGAGAAAGGAGCGAGCGTCGCCGTCTGGGGCTGCGGGGGTGTGGGAGCGAACATCGTGCAGGGCGCCCGCATTGCCGGCGCTTCCCAGATCGTCGCCGTGGACGTGCGCCCGGAGAAGCTCGAGCTCGCGCGCGCTCTCGGCGCTACTCACGTCGTGGAGGCGGGCCCCGGCGTGGACGTCGCCGCCGCAGTCCGGGACCTGACCGGTGGCGGCCCCGGCTACGTGTTCGAGGCGATCGGAACCGAGCCGACCATCCAGCAGGCCTGGGCAGCGGCCGGACCGAGAGGCACGGTGGTGGTAGTGGGGATCATGCCCAAGGGGAGCACCCTGACGATCGACCCGTGGCAATTCTTCTCGGAGAAGACACTGAAAGGATCATTCCTCGGCTCCGCCAGCGTCCGGACGGACGTCCCGCGCCTCGTCGACCTCTACGCGGCCGGGGAGCTGCACCTCGACGCCCTCATCGGTCGCCGGATCGGGCTCGCGGAGCTTCCGGAGGCCTTCGAGCGGCTACGCGCCGGCGACTCCTTTCGTCAACTCGTCGTCTTCGACTGAGCTCGGGTCGGCGGCGGCGTGGCCTGCAGCGTCCGTAGCTCCTCGATTGGAATGTGGCAGCGCTTGAAATGCCCCGGCTCCGCCTCCTGGAGGGGCGGCTCCTCCTCCTCGCAGATCGGCCCCAGATAACGCGGGCAGCGGGTGTGAAAGACGCACCCCGAGGGCGGGTCGGCGGCGCTCGGAATGTCACCCTCGAGCCGGATACGGGCACGCTCCCCGCCTTCGAGCGTGGGCACCGCCGAGAGCAGCGCCTCCGTGTACGGATGATGAGGCGGGTTGAAGACCGTCTCGGCGTCTCCGACCTCCATCACGCGGCCGAGATAGAGGACGGCGATACGGTCGGAGATATAGCGGACGACGCCGAGGTCGTGCGAGATGAACAGGTAGGTGACGCCCTCCTCTGACTGGAGCTCCGCTAGCAGGTTCAGGATCGCCGCCTGAACGGACACGTCGAGCGCCGAGGTCGGCTCGTCGCAGAGCACGATCCTGGGGTCGCCCGCGAAGGCGCGCGCGATCGCGACGCGCTGCTTGAGCCCTCCTGAGAGCTGCGCCGGGCGGACAGCGAGGAGCGACTCGTCGAAGCGCACGGAGCTTGCGAGCTCGATTGTGCGGGCATCCCGCTTGCTGCCGCGCAGGCTGGTGAGCTTCGTCAGCGCGCGCCCGAGGATCCTCCGTACGGAGAAGCGTCGGTTGAGAGCGGCGTCCGGGTTCTGGAAGACGACCTGGATTGCCCGGATCTGATCCGCCGGCCGCTTCTCGACCCGCGATGCAAGCGGCTTGCCCTCGAGCTCGAGCTCCGAGCCCGAGTCGGGCGCGGTGAGCCCGAGGAGCACGCGCGCGAACGTGGTCTTCCCGCTGCCGGACTCGCCTACGAGCCCGAGCACCTCGCCCGGACGGATGTCGAGCGAGACGTCGCGGAGCGCCTGGACGTCCTGGCCGTCCTGGCGGAAGGTCTTCGCGGCGTGGCCGATCTTGAGGATCGGAACGCCGTTTCCCTGCCGAGGCTTGACGAGCTGGGCGGGCGCGTTGCGCGGCAGGAGGTGCGCCTTCTCGTGGAAATGGCAGCGGCTCGTACGACCGTGGCCCAGCGGGTACAGATCCGGCTCGTCCGTGCGGCAAACCTCTTGCGCGAGCCCGCAGCGCGGCTCGAACACGCAACCGGGGATCTCGCTTCCGATCCGCGGGAGGAAGCCCGGGATCGTGTCCAGAGGGGTTTCGTCCTTGCGCACGCCACCGCGCGGAATGCAGCGTAGGAGCCCGACAGTGTACGGGTGCCGCGGATCCTCGAAGACCTGCTCGGCCGGGCCCTCCTCGACGACTCGCCCGGCGTAGAGAACCCCGACGCGCTCGCACATCTTTGCGATCACCGCGAGGTTGTGGCTGATGAAGAGGACGCTCGTGCCGAACTCCTGTCGGAGCGCCGCAATGAGGTCGAGCACCTCGGCTTCGACCGTGGCGTCGAGCCCCGTCGTCGGCTCGTCGAGGATCAGGAGCGTCGGGTCCTTCGCCAGCGCCATCGCGATGACGACGCGCTGCTGCATCCCTCCGGAGAGCTGGTGCGGGTAGCGTCGCATGACGCTGGCCGGGCCCGAGATCTGCACCTTCGCCAGGATCTGGAGCGCACGCTCGCGCGCCTCGGCCTTCTCGGCGCCCAGGAGCTGGAAGACCTCTGCCACCTGTGGACCGACTCGAATGGAGGGGTTCAAGGCTGACCCGGGGTTCTGGTAGACCATCGAGAGCGTCGTTGCCCGCAGCCGGCGCACCTCCGCTCCGCTCATCCGGAGCATGTCTTCGCCGCTCACCTTGATCGACCCGGAGGAAACCCGCCCATTGCGGGGCAGGTAGCGCATGATCGCGAAGGCGGCCGTCGTCTTTCCGCAGCCTGACTCACCCACGAGCCCGTACGACTCGCCGGGGGCGATCGACATGCTGACGCCGCGAAGCACGCTGCGGTCGGTGCCGCGCACGCGGTAGCAGACTTCGAGATCCTCGAGCTCGATGGCAGGCTTGGTCATCGCTCGAAGCTCTGCGCGATTGCATCGGCGATCAGGTTGATGCCGACGATGAGGGTCGCGATGGCAAGCGCGGGGAACAGCACAGGCCACCACACGCCGCCGCTGATGAACTGGTAGTGCTGCGAGATGTCCTGGCCCCAGTCCGGGATAGACGGGTCGGCGCCGAAGCCGAGGAACGAGAGCGTGGCGACCGTGAAGATCGCATACCCGAGGCGCACGGTGAACTCGACGATGACGGGCCCCATCACGTTGGGGAGGATCTCCGCGAAGAGGACGTAGTACCAGCGCTCGTTGCGCAGGCGCGCGGCTTGCACGTACTCGAGGCGCGCCTCCCCGAGGACGGCGGCGCGCACCGTCTTCGCGATGATGGGGGAGAAGACGAAGCCGATGACGAGGATCAGGGTCAGCCGCGACGGGCCGAGCGCGACGATGGCGAGGAGCGAGGTGATGATCAGCGGGATCGCGAGGACGGAGTCCACGACGCGCATGACCGCCTCATCCACGATGCCTTGGTAGTAGCCGGTCAGAAGGCCGATCGTCGTACCGACCACCGTGCCGAGCAGGGTCGCGAGCGGCGCGATGACGAGTACGGTGCGCGCGCCGACGATGACGCGAGAGAGCACGTCGCGCCCGAGCCGGTCGGTGCCGAAGAGATGCTCGCCCGAGGGTCCGACGAGCTTGTTCAGGACGTCCGGGAATTCTGGGTTGTGGGGCGCGATCATGGATCCGAAGAGGGCGCAAACGACCCAGATCCCGAAGAGGATGCAACCGACGAGAAACGTGGGCGAGCGCCCCAGGAGTCGCAGACGCTCGCGGCGCGCGACCCGCGCCTGGTCGGGCCGGGTGGGGATTGCGATCGGGGCGGTTGGGTCTTGGACGGCGGTCATTCGGCGGTTGCGTAGCGGATGCGCGGGTTGAGCACCGAGTAGGCGAGGTCGGCGAGCAGCGTCGCGACGAGAAAGACGATCCCGACGATGAGGACGGCGCTCTCGAGGAGCGGAAAGTCCTTCTGATTCGCGGCGGTGAAGATCAGCCGGCCCATGCCGGGATAGTTGAAGAGCGTCTCGATGACGACGAGACCGCCGATCAGATAGCCCGTCTGGGTCGCGACCACCGCGATCGTCGGCAGGAGCGAGTTCCGCAAGACGTGGCGCCTGATCACGGTCCGGCGCGGCAGTCCCTTCAGGAACGCCGTGCGGGTGTAGTCGGCGTCCAGGGACTCGATCGTCCCCGCCCGTGTGATGCGGGCGATGTACCCGAAGAGGAGGATCACCAGGGTCAGAGCCGGGAGCACGAGATAGCGAAGCTGCGTCAGGACGCCGCTTCCCGCCGGCGCGTCCGCGCTCACTGGGAGGACGTCGATCCAGAGCCCGAAGACCAGGATGAGCATGATCCCGGTCACGAATTCGGGGACGACGGTCAACGTGAGTCCGGCGAGCGTGATGACCCGGTCGACAGCGCGGTCCCGCTTGAGCGCGGCGACGACGCCGCCGAGGATGGCCAGCGGCACGACGAGGACAAACGCGAACGCGGCGAGCTTGAGCGAGTGCGTGAGCGCGTTGCCGATCAGGCTCGACACCGGCACGTGGTAGGCCAGCGAGGAGCCCATGTCCCCGCGGAAGAAGTGGGAGATCCAGTTCCAGTACTGCGTGAGAAGCGGCTTGTCCGTGCCGAGCTGGTGGTTCAGGTTGTCGACCGCGCTCTGGTCGGCGAACGGGCCGAGGATGCGGCGCGCGACGTTCCCCGGCAGGATCTGTGCACCGAAGAAGACGATGACGGTCAGGAGGAAGAGCGTGATGCTGGCGAGTCCGAGCCGCTTGAGGAGGAATCGCGCCATTGGCTCTCCCTGTGAAGCTTAGGCGGCCGGGTACCGGCCCCGGCCGCCTAACGTAGTCGGTTAGCTCGTGAACCCGGCCTTCGAGAGGTCGAACTGCCCGGTCGCCGCCGAGACCGCGTTCTTCAGCTTCGGCGCGGCGGCCGAGAGGAAGTTGTAGAAGTACGGGAAGATGATCGGCGTCTCGTCGAGGAGCAGCTCCTGGATCTGCTTGGCCACTCCGCGCTGAGTGTCGAGATCGAGAGCCGCGACGTACTGCGTGACGAGATCGTCGTACTGAGCGTTCTTGAAGTGCGCCGAGTTCCAGACGCCGACCTTCGGGTCACCTGAGAGCGCGGCCGTGAGATAGACGTTCGGCACGGGCCGGTGCCCGTAGTCGGTGATCCCCATCACCGAGTCGAGCCACCGGGACTTGCCGAAGACACCGTCGCCGTAGTACGTGCCCGCGTCCGTCACCTTGAGGTTGATGGTGACGCCGATCTGCGAGGCGTACTGCTTGACAAGCTGCGCGAGGTCGGGGATCTCGAAGCCGTTCCAGGTGTCGAGCTCCACCGTGAAGCTGGTCTTCCCCGCGTCCGAGAGGAGCTGTTTGGCCTGCTCGATGTCCTGCTCCCGCTGGGGGACGCTCGTGTCGGTCGAGGGATACACAGGCGCAAAGGGGCTGTCGTTGCCGATATCGGCCTTGCCCTCCCAGAGGCCGTCGACGAGGGCGTTCCGATCGATAGCGAGCCCCATGGCTTGGCGGACCCGCTTGTCGGTGAAGGGATCCTTGTCCGTGCGCATGTGGATCTGGCGGTGCGTCGCCGTCCTGATGGCGATCACCTGGACGCTCGGGTCGTCCAGGAGCGCCTTGCCCCCCGAGACCGAGAAGTGCTCGATGAAGTCCACCTCGTTGCCCTTGAGCGCGTTCACCATGGGCGCCTCGGTGTCGTAGAACTTCAGCTCGAATCCGCCCGGGTTTGCTTTGTCTCCCCAGTACGCGTCGTTGCGGACGAATGTCGCTCCGACCTTGGGCGTGAAGTTCTGGAGCTTGAAGGGCCCGGTGCCGTCGAATGTCTTGCCCCAGTCGGCCGGATCCAGGTCGGCGGGGATGATGATCGCGTTGTAGTTCGCCGAGCTGACGAGTGTCGGGAAGTTGCCGTTCGCTGCGTCGAGCTTGAAGACGACCGTAGCGTCGTCGGGCGCCTCGATGTTCCCGGGCGAGAGCACGCCGCCCAGTGCGGACTGCGCGTTGGCCGAGCCTCCCTTCGGATTGATGAGCTTGTCGAAGGTCGTCTTGACGTCGTTCGCCACGAGCGTCGCACCGCTGTGGAACGTGACGCCCTGGCGGATCTTGAACGTCCACTCGGTGCCGTCGTCGTTCGGCGACCAGCTCTCGGCGATCCTGGGCTCGAGCTCGAGCTTCGCATTGGAGAACGACAGGAACTCTCCGGTCGAACCGAGGAGCCCCGCGCCGCCCTCGTCCTGGACGAGCAGCGGGTTGGGCGCGGTAGTCGGCTGGACAATGGCGACGCGGACCGTCCCGCCCGGCTTCACCTGGCCAGTCGCGGCGTTCGATGTGGTCGCGCCTCCGCCGCCGCCACCGCCTCCGCAGGCAGCCGCGATGAAGGACACGAGCGGTATGGACATCCCGACGACGGTGCCTCGCCGGACGAACTCCCGTCGTGTGATCTTGCCGGTGGCGTACTCGTCGATCAGGTGGTTCTCGAGCTCGCTCCGCTCCTTGCGAATCTCGTCGACGCGGCGCTGCGTCTCATCCATTGCCTCTCCTTCCGTCGGCTCGAGGAGCCGTACTCAGTTCTGCGGCGGAACGCCCGCTTATAGCTCATTGCGGGAGTACGGTCAACGTGATTCCGCCGCTCAGCGGCCACCCAAAGCTCAGACGCGGCGGACCGAGGGAAGTTGGTCAGAACGAGCTCAAGCGCTCGAGCAGGAGCTCTCTGAAGGCAGGCGCGTCGACGTCGACCGCCACGTGCGCGTTGGGCTCGGGAAGGACGGTGCGGCGCCGCATGTCGACGACGGTACGCCCGCGGCAGATCCCCGCGAGCTCGATTTGGACGTGGCGGCGCTCCGTCGTGAGGAGATCCGCGCGGAAGACGCATGCGAGCGCGAGCGCGTCGTGGATCGGTGCTCCACCGTGCTCGTACGCCTCGCCGTAGTAGCCGAGGTAGAAATCGAGCATCGCGGCGACCGCCTTGCCGACCGGTCCGGTGCCGCGGAGCCGGTCGGCGTCGGCGGGGGTGAGCACGCCCCTGTTCGTGACGTCGAGGCCGACCATGGTGACGTCGAGCCCGCTTTCGAAGACCCGGAAGGCCGCTTCGGGGTCGGTCCAGATGTTGAACTCGGCCGAGGGAGTCTGGTTCCCCTCGGCGATCGCGCCGCCCATGAGCACGATCCGCTCGATCTTCGCCGCGACCTCGGGATAGCCGGCCAGGAGAAGGGCGACGTTCGTCAAGGGGCCGACAGGGACGAGAGTGATTGGCCGTTCCGAGGAAGAGAGGCGCTCGGCGAGGAAGTCGACCGCGTGCTCCTCGACGGGCCCGGCCTTGGGCTCGGGCAGCTCCGGCCCGTCGAGACCGGTCTCGCCGTGTGCGTCGGCCGCAACCACGAGCTCGCGCACGAGGGGTCGCTCGGCGCCCCGAGCGACCGGGACATCGGAGCGGCCGGCGAGCTCCAGCACCCTGAGCGCGTTCCGCGTCGTCTTCTCGATGGTCTGGTTTCCCGCCACCGTCGTGACGCCGATCAGCTCGAGCTCCTGGCTCGCAAGCGCGAGGAGGAGCGCGATGGCGTCGTCCTGGCCCGGGTCGCAGTCGATGAGGACGGGGATCACGCCGAGACCCCTGCAGGAAGCTCGATGGGAACGACTGCGTGCTCGGCCGAGCTCATGAGGAGCGCGTCGCGCGTGCACGCCGTTACGACGGACTCGGCGAGCCGCCGCACGGACGACGCCTCTCCGTGAGCGGCGGCGGCGAAGGCCTCGAGCTGGAGGACATAGGGATTGGCCTTCGCAATGGGGATCCGTTCCGTCTCGAACACGCCCCAGTCGACGCTCCTCACCAGGACGACTTCAGCCGCGCGGTCGATCCGCCAGGCAACCGGGAGGACGGCGTGGCCGTGCGCTCCCCCAATCCGGACCTCATGGTTGAAGTGGCTTCGCAAGCTGGACTCGATCATGGCGACGAAGCCGTCCTCGTACTCGACGACTCCGTAGAGGCGGTCGATGGTTCCATAGCGCGCGCTCTTGCCGGCGACTGCGAAGGCGCGCAGCGGTGCCGTGCTCGCGATCAGGTTGGCCGCATCGAGGCAGTAGCCTGCGAGGTCCCACGGAACACCGCCCGCGAGCTCGGGCTGCTGGCGCCAGTCGCGGTTCGGGTCGTCGGGGGCGGCCTCGGCGGGATCGAACAGGCTGAAGGCGGCCCAGACGTTGTCCACGGGGCCGATGCGGCCGGCCTCGACGAGCTCGAGGAGCGTCCTGAACGCCGGGTGGTGGCGATACATGTACCCCTCGACGACCAGTGCGCCGGTCGTCTCGGCGGCCTGCCAGATCTCGAGCGCCTCGGCTGACGATACGGCGAGCGACTTCTCGCAGAGGATGTTGCGGATGCCGGCCTCGAGGCAGCCGAGCACCTGGTCGCGATGGAGGTTGGGCCAGGTGGCGAGGAGGACGCCGTCGAGCTCGTGCTCACGCACCATCGCTTCGTAGTCGTCGTACGCGCGCTCGCAGCCGTACCGCTCGCGCCAGTCATTGGCCACCTCGATACGCCTGTCGCAACAGGCGACGATCGAAACGGCCTCCGTGGCGGCGGCGGCCGGGCCGTGTCGCTCGGAGATCCCCCCGCAGCCCACGATTCCGAGCCTCAGCGGCGCGTCGCTCATCGGCGCATCGGGTCGAAGGGCGTCAGCTCGGGCACGGTGCGATTCTCGAGCACGAGCGGGGCGAGCAGCGCCGCCGTCGCCGGCGCGAGCGTTACGCCGAGCATGCCGTGCCCCGTAGCGACGAAGACGTTCGGAAGGGCCGGCGCGCGACCGATGAGCGGCAGCCCGTCCGCCGTCATGGGCCGGAGCCCCGCCCACTCGAGGAGCGGCTGCTCGGCGCTCGGCGACCAGTCGTCGAAATACGGCTCGACCGTCGAGAGCATGGCGAGAAGCCGCCGTCGGTCGACGCGGTCGCTCGAGTGGCCGAGCTCGAAGACCCCGGCGATCCGGACGGAGTCGTCGTAGGAGCTGATCCCGACCTTCGCCTCGGCGAGGTAGAGCGCGTGTCGAGGCCGAGCGCCGGCGCGGGCGAACGTGAAGCTGTAGCCCCTCGCGCCCACGAGCGGGACCCTGATTCCGAGTCGTCGTAGGAGCCGTGGGGAGGAGGCTCCGGCAGCGACGACGACCGCATCGGCTTCGACGCTGGTCACGTCGGCGACCTCGACGTGTTCTTCGATCTCGACCCCTCGCGCGGAGAGCGCGCTCGCGAGGCCGGCGGTCAAGCTCTCGGGACGCACGTACCGGTCGACGAGGGCGTGAACGCCGCCGGCGAGACGGCCTGCCGCCAGGGTCGGCTCGAGGACGCCCGCCTCCTCGGGTCCAAGCTCGGCGATCTCGCCTTCGTACCCGAACGCCCGCAGCTCGCGGAAAATCGCCAGATAGGAGGCGAGGCCCTCGTCGGTGGTCGCGACGAGCAGGAGCCCCGAGCGGTGCATCTCGAACTCCACGCCGGCCGTCGCGTAGGCGTCGAAGAGCTCGAGCGTGCGCGAGTTGAGCGCGAGCAGGGCCTTGGCGCCCTGCTCCCAGCGCTCCCGCGTCGCGCTGCGCCAGAAACCGAACAGCCAGCGGACGAAGGTCGGATCGAGGCTCGGATGAATGACGAGCGGGCCTCCGCCGCGGAGCATCGCGCGCAGGCCCTCTCCGATGATTCCGGGCGCCGGCAGGGGATAGCTGAAGCTGGGGCAGACCCAGCCGGTGTTTCCCTGCGAGGCGCCGCGACCGACGGCGCCGCGCTCGAGCACGCGGACGTCGGCACCGGCTTGCGACAGCTCGTAGGCGCAGCAGAGCCCGACGACGCCCCCTCCGATCACGGCCACCCTCACGGGCGCTACCGTATCCGCCTCATGACGCTTCTCGAGCGACTCGAGCGCGACGTGGTTCTCGGAGCCGAGGGGTACCTCTTCGAGCTCGAGCGGCGCGGCTACGTCCAGAGTGGCCCCTTCGTGCCGGAGGTGGTCCTGGACTTCCCGGACGCGGTAAGAGAGCTCCACCGCGAGTTCCTGCGCGCGGGGGCGGAGGTGATGGTCGCGTTCACCTACTACGGCCACCGGGAGAAGCTGCGCATCATCGGTCGGGAGGACGACCTCGAGCCGCTGAACCGGGATGCGCTCCGGTTGGCGAAGGAGGTCGCCGCAGAGGGCGACGCCCTCGTTGCCGGGAACATCTGCAACACGTGGGCCTACGACCCGGACGATCCCGAGACCTCGGGGGAGGTCGTCCGCGAGATGTACCGCGAGCAGGTCGGCTGGGCGGTCGAGGAGGGCGCCGATTTCATCCTCGCGGAGACGAACGACTACCTCGGCGAGGCGCTGATCGGCGTCGAGGTGATCCGCGAGCACGGCCTGCAGTCGCTCGTCAC
>DASXRO010000059.1:0-16768 GCA_036506555.1 Gaiellaceae bacterium | reverse complement strand
CCGGGCTCGCGAGCGCGGCCTGCAGGAGCGGGATGTCGAACTTGTGGTCGTGGGTCAGCACGCAGATGGCCGTCTGCTCGTCCACGGGCGCCGAGCGGAGAAACTCGTCCGGCCAGGCGATGACGAGCTCGTCGGCGTCCGGGAAGCGCTCGCGGGTGAGGAAGCGGCTGCGGGCGTCGCACACCGTCACGTGGTAGCCGAGGAAGCTGCCCATGCGCGCTACGGCGGCGGCGTGGTCGACTGCGCCGAACACGTACATGCGCGGCGGGGGCAGGAGCGGCAGCATGAAGACATCGTCCTCGAGCGCGGGTTCCGTCCGCGCGTCCGGCGCGACGAGGCGCTGCGCGCCGATCTCGGGCCCCGAGACGGTCAGGGCGAGCACCATCGGCTCCTCCAGGCGAACGGCGGTAGCGAGCGCTCGGATGAGGTCCCGCTCGGCCTCGGCGATGAAGACGTGGACAGTCCCGCCGCAGGGGAGGCCGACCTCGAACGCGTCCTCGTCCTCGATCCCGTAGGTGGTGAGACGGGGTTGCTCCCCGGCGAGGACGGCGCGCGCCTCCTCGTAGAGGGCGGGCTCGACGCAGCCTCCGGTCAGGGAGCCGACGACGTCACCGCGCTCGGAGACGGCGAGGACGGCACCGGGCTCGCGGGGGGCCGAGCGCTCCGTGCCGACAAGCGTCGCCGTCGCGACGCGCAGGCCCTCGGACGTCCACCGCTCGAGGGTGTCGAGAATGTCTCGCACGCCCGGCGAGCATACGCCCGCCGGCCCGGCTCAGCGTGTCTCGACGAGCCGCCGGGCCTCCCATTCCTGGAAGGCGGCCCAGGCGGCCAGGTACTCGCCTAAGCGCTCGAGACCGGCGTAGAACTCGCGCCGCAGGGACGAGCGCGCGCCGGATACGATCGCCCCGCTGAAGATCGTTCATACCCGCACTAACGTCTTCACGGTGACGGCTACCGCGCAGGAGCTGTCCGCGCTCATCGCCGCCGGTCGCATGAGCGTTGCGGCGATGGAGAAGGATCCGCACGCGCCCACAGAGGCGCTCGAGCTCCTCCGGAGCGTCCTCGCAGATTACGATCGGGCTCTCGCGCGGCTACACGAGCAGGGCGGGCGCATGTCGCGCCCGCCCCAGGACTCGAGTTGATCGACGCTGCGGTTTAGACCGGAGCGGGGACCCGGCCGCGGATGTACTCCGCGATCTGGTCGAACTCCTCCTTGAACGCGTCGTAGTCGTACTGAGCGGTGTTGAGGTAGGTGCTCCAGGCCATGGTGTGCTTGGCCATGAGCGCCGCCTCTTGGATCTCCTCGTCGGTCGCGCCGAAGAGCTTCGCCGCTTCGGTATGGAAGTACGCGCAGTAGCGGCAGCGCGTCGCTCCGGACACGCCTAGGCCGATCAGCTCCTTGTACTTGTTCGGGATGACCGTCTCGGCGAGCTCGAAGTCACGGAAGCTCCCCCACTCGTGGTCGATGAGGTAGTCGGGAAGATCGTCGATGAACTGAGGCACGAGCCCGAGTGTCTCCCGGCACTCGGCCTCGACGGTAGCTCTGGACATAGGTGCTCCCTCCGACCCCGCGGAGCTCTGCTGAGCTCATCGACATTGTATCCTCGATCACGAGCGTACGGCGCCGGGTCGCCGGCGAAGTGCGCAATTTGCGGACGATCTACGCTGCTTCCCGCAGACTTGTTTCCAGCCGCTCGAGCTCGTAGAGGCGCGGATAGAGCTCCGGATAGCCCGCTTGGCCGTGCTCGGAGACGTCGAGCCCGGCCGTCTCGCGCTCCGCTTCGGCGCGAATGCCGAAGAGCGCCCTCATCGCCCAGAGGACGGTGAAGGAGGCGCTGAAGGTGAAGGCGGCGACGGCGGCGATTCCGAGCGCCTGGACGCCGAGCTGGTGGAAGCTGCCCGTGTAGAGGAGCCCGCCGCTCCCAGTCGCGAGGTTGGAGGCGAGGGCGGGGACGGCGAAGATGCCCGTCGCGAGCGTCCCCCAGACGCCCGAGAAGCCGTGCACGGCGACGGCGCCGATGGGATCGTCGATCTTGAGGCGCTCGACGAAGATGACGCCGTAGACGGCGATCGCGCCCGCGACCGCGCCGATGACGATGGCGGCCCACGGCGCCACGAAGCCCGAAGCGGCAGTGATGGCGACGAGGGCGGCGATGACCCCGTTCAGCATCATCCCGATGTCCGGCTTCTTCAGGACGAGCCAGGCGGTGGCGATGCCGCCCAGCGCCCCGGCGGCCGCGGCGAGGTTCGTCGTCAGCGCGACGTAGCCGAAGTAGCCGAGGCGGTCGCCGGAGACGATCCCCAGGGTCGAGCCGGGGTTGAAGCCGAACCAGCCGAACCAGAGGATGAGCGTTCCGAGGACGGCGTAGGGCATGTTGTGGCCGGGGATCGGATGAGCGCGGCCGTCCTTGCCGAAGCGGCCGATACGCGGCCCGAGGAGGAGCGCGCCGGCGAGCGCCGCCAGGGCTCCCTGGAGGTGGACGACGCTCGAGCCCGCGAAGTCCTGCATGCCGAGGGAGTAGAGCCAGCCGCCCGCGTGCCAGACCCAGTGCGAGACGACGGAGTAGATGAGCGTGAAGGCGGCGCCGAAGACGAAGTAGACCCAGAGCTTCGCCCGCTCGGCCATCGCTCCCCAGACGATGGCGACCGAGACTCCGGCGAACACGACCTCGAAGAGGTAGGCGCTCGCGCCGGGGATCGACGTGAAGAACGAGTAGGGCGCTTGTGCGACACCGAGCAGCGCGTCGACACTCGGCGCGAAGCCGCTCGTCCCGACGATCGCGTTCCCGTCCCCGAAGGCGAGGCCGAAGCCCACGGCCCAGTAGACGAGCGAGCAGAGGCCGAAGATGAGGACGTTCTTGCCCGCGATGTGGGCGGCGTTCTTCATCCGCGTGAGGCCTGCCTCCAGGAACGCGAAGCCGGCTTGCATGAACATCACGAGCACGGCCGCGAGCACGACCCAGACCGTGTTCGCCGCAATCACGAGATCCGCTGTCTTCACTCGTCACCTCCCTTGGAACGCAAAAAGAGGCCCGGGAGCCGGAGCTCCGCAGGCCTCGTCGCCTAACCCGAAGCTACCGCCCCAATCGGACGTGCCCGGGGTCAGACCCCGGGCATGGCTTCGTGAGCCATGGCCCTTGCAGCCACTTTTTCCCATGGCACCTGCGTTGGTCGCTCACCGCGGGCGGCCAAACCTGTCCGTAGAGGCCACGGCCGGGGTCAGACCCCGGACGAGGCTGTTTTGGCCTACTCATAGAAGGTGAGGACGGCGAGGATGGCGTAGAGGCCGATGAGGGCGAAGCCCTCGAACTCAGCCGCCTTGCCGTCGCCGGTTATCTGCCAGACGGCGATCGCCATAAGGAGGAGCGCGCCGACGTAGACACCGGGGACGACGAAGGTCATCCGCGTTTCGAAGGCGAGCGAGATGAGCACGAGCGCCGGGAAGAGGAAGACGGCGATCTGCGCGACCGAGTTCTCGACGACGGAGATGGCGAGGTCGCTCTGCCCCTTGGCCGCGAGCGTGATCCCCACGACGTTCTCGACCGCATTCCCCGCGATCGCCACGATCACGAGCCCGGTGAACTGCTTCGAGATCCCGAGCGTCACGATGGCGGAGTCGAGGGCGCCGATGAACCAGTCGGAGACGAACGCCGCCGCGACGCCGCTCACCGCGAGGAGCCCGATCGCCACGGCGAACGGGACACGAGGCCGCTCGGCCGCTACGACCGGCGCCCCGCCGCGCAGATAGGACATGAGCCAGAGCGCGTAGACGCCGAGCAGGACGACGGCGCCGATCGCCGAGATCGCCACCTGGTGCTTGCTCGCGCGGTCGCCCACGTCGTTCGACAGCCCGAGCAGGGCGATGATGAAGATCGCCAAGAAGAGGAGCGTCGCCGTGTCCTTCGGCAGCCGACTGTGGAAGCGCATCAGGCCGCCGCCCGCCCGCGCCCCCGCCACGATCACGAGCCCGAGCACGAGCAGCGCGTTCGCGAAGATCGAGCCGAGCACGGAGTACTGCGCCACGACCAGCTCGCCCGCGGACAGGGCGAACAGCACGACGAAGAGCTCGGGCAGGTTGCCGAGCGTGGACTGCAGGACACCGGTCAGCGCCGGACCGAAGCGCTGTCCGAGCGCTTCCGTGGCGAACGAGACCACCCAGGCGAGGCCCGCGAGGCCCACCGCCGCGACGATGAAGACGGCCACGTCGGGCGCGCCCGCGTACTCGAGTGTCGCCGTCGCGATCGTCCCCGCGGCGACCGCGCCCAGGAGCCCCTGCTCGCGCGCGTTCAGCCCCGTCAGCATGAAAGGATCCTTTCATGAGGACGCTGTTCTCGAACGCCCACGTCGTCACGATGGACGACGCCGGCACCGAGATCCCCAACGGCTGGCTCCTCGTCGACGACGGGTTCGTGGAGGACGTCGGGAGCGACAATCCCCCGCCCGCCGAGGCTTTCGAGAACCTCGGCGGCGCCCTCGTCACGCCGGGCCTCGTGAACACGCACCATCACCTCTACCAGGGCCTCACGCGCACGCGCGCGCAGCAGGCCGACCTCTTCACCTGGCTGAAGGTGCTCTATCCGTACTGGCAGCGGATCGACGCCGCCTCCGAGCACGCCGCGGCCCGCTCCGGCCTCGCCCTGCTCGCGCTCTCGGGCTGCTCCACGGTCTTCGACCACCACTACGTCTTCCCGCCGGGCGTGACCGGCCTCCTCGAGGCGGAGATCGAGGCGGCGCGCGAGCTCGGCGTTCGCATGATCGCGGCCCGCGGCTCGATGGATCTCGGCGAGTCGGACGGCGGCCTGCCGCCCGACGAGCTCGTCGAGCAGACCGACCACGTGCTCGAGGAGACTCGCCGCGTCGCCGCCTTCCACGAGGAGGGCCGCGGGGCCTTCGTCCAGGTGACCGTCGCGCCCTGCTCGCCCTTCTCGGTCACCAAGCGGCTCATGGCCGAGTCGGCCGAGCTCGCCCGCGAGCTCGGCCTGCGGCTACACACGCACCTCGCCGAGACGGTCGACGAGGAGGAGTACTGCCAGGGGATCTTCGGCTGCCGGCCGCTCGAGTACCTGGAGCAGGTCGGCTGGCTCGAGGGAGACGTCTGGTGCGCGCACTGCGTCCATCTCAATCACACGGACGTCGAGCGCATGGGCAAGGCCGGCACGGGAGTCGCCCACTGCCCCACGTCGAACATGCGCCTGGGTGCGGGGATTGCGCCCGTGCGCGAGATGCTCGAGGAGCGCGTCCGGGTCGGCCTCGGTGTCGACGGGTCGGCCTCGAACGAGCGCGGCGACCTCCTCTTCGAGACGAAGCAGGCATTGCTCAGCGCCCGTGCGCGTGGCGGCCCGGAGGCGATGACGGCGCGGGAAGCCCTGCGCCTCGGGACACGAGGCGGCGCCGAAGTGCTCGGGCGCGACGACCTCGGCTCGCTGGAGCACGGGAAATGCGCCGACTTTGCAGTGTGGCCCGTCGACCGGCTCGAGTTCTGCGGCGCCGACGATCCTCTCGCGGCGCTCGTCCTGACCGCCCCACATCGCCCCGACCGACTCTACGTCGGGGGCGAGGCGGTCGTCCGCGACGGGCGGCTCGTTCGTGCCGACGAGCACGAAATCGCCGCCGAACACCGCCGTCAGGCGCAAAGATTCGCGGCGTGATCTCGACCCACGTCCTCGACACGGAGCGCGGCCGGCCTGCCCAGGGCGTGCGCGTCGAGCTCTACCGGGGCGACCAGCTCCTCGCGGCCAAGGAAACCGGCGCCGACGGCCGCATCGCGGAGCTTGCAGAAGCACCTGAACCCGGGACGTATCGTCTGGTGTTCCTGCCTCCTTCGTCGCCCTTCTTCAAGCGGATCGAGCTCGAGATCGCGGTCGACGACACGGGACATCTGCACGTCCCCCTGCTTCTCTCCCCCTACGGATGCACGACCTACCGCGGCAGCTGAGCGTGGACGAGCTCGACGAGCTCTTCGAGGGCCACACGCGCCTCACGGAGGAGCTTGCCCGGCGCGAGGATCCGCTCGGGCAGGCCCGCGCCGTGCTGGAGGAGCTCCCGGAGGAAGCCCAGATCGAGGCGCTGAACACACATCCCCGAATCGGCGAGCGAGGGGGCTCGGAACGCTCGATGGAGGAGCAGGGCTCTGAAGATGACCCTGCGCTCCTGGGCGCCCTGCGCCGCCTGAACAAGAGCTACGAGGAGAAGTTCGGCTTCCGCTTCGTCGTCTTCGTCAACCGGCGGCCGCGGGCGGAGATCATCTCCGTGCTCCGTGAACGCCTCCAGCACGCACGCCACGAGGAGCTCGGCACGGGGCTCGACGAGCTCGTCGCGATCGCGCTCGACAGGTGGCAGAGCCGCTGAAGATCCACTACGGGAAGGACGCCGTCTCGGTCTACCGGACGGACGCCGAGGGCAACCTCTTTGCCGCCGAGATCGAGCTCGTGATCCAGGGCGACGTCTTCCTCCCCTCCTACACGGAAGGCGACAACTCCATGGTCGTCGCCACGGACTCGATGAAGAACTTCATCCACTCCTGCGGCTGCGACTTCAGCGGCTCTTCGCTCGAGGACTTCATCGCCTACGTGGGCCGCTGCTTCCTCGAGCGCTACGGGCATGTCGAAGCCGTACGGCTCGCGGGCCGGGGGCTCACCTTCGAGCGGCGGGGCGACGCCCTCTACCAGCAGACGTACGCCGACCGCGGCGTCGCGTGGCTCGAGCTGGGGCGCAACGGCGTCGTCGACCACCGGTCGGGACGCGTGGGCCTCCACCTCGTCAAGCTCACGGGCAGCTCCTTCACCGGCTTCGTCCGCGACGAGTTCACGACCCTTCCCGAAGCCGCCGACCGGCCGCTCTTCGTCCACCTGGACGTCCACTGGCGCCACGCCGACTTCGAGAAGCGGGCTTCGAGCGAGCAGGTACGCGACCTCCTCGTCGCGACGTTCGACGACTTCGTGTCGGAGTCGATCCAGCATCTCGTCCACGAGATGGGGATACGAGCGCTCGACCGCTTCGGAGAGATCGAGCTGATCGAGTTCGACGGCCAGAACCGTCTCTGGGACAGCGCGCAGTCCCACGACGGCGTAGTCGTCTACACGGACGCGCGGCCGCCCTACGGCGTCATCCACCTCACGCTGGCGCGATGATCATCCCGCCCCGCTTCAACGGCCCGCCCGACTCCGCCAACGGCGGCTACGCGGCCGGGCTCGTCTCCGAAGCGCTCGGTGGGGGCTTCGAGGTCACGCTCCAGCGGCCCCCTCCGGTCGGCGTCGACCTCGACCTCGTCGGCAACGAGCTCAAGCAGGGTGACGTCGTGATCGCGGAAGCGCGCCGCTCCCGTGTCGACCTGTTCGACGCGCCCGAGCCTGTGACGCTCGAGGAGGCGCAGGCGGCGTCGAAGCGCTATCCGGGGTTCGAGCATCACGCCTACCCGACCTGCTTCACGTGCGGACCGGAGCGCTCGGACGGGCTCGGCATCTTCCCCGGGCCGGTGGAGGGCCGCGATGGCATCGTGGCGGCCCCCTGGACACCCGAGGAGGTCCGACCGGAGATCATCTGGGCCGCGCTCGACTGCCCGAGCGGCTGGGCGGTCGACGACTTCCAGCGCGAAGGCGTCGTCCTCGGCCGTATGGCGGCGGGGATCCACGCACTGCCGGAAGTCGGTGCGCCGCACGTCGTCATCGGCTGGCCGGTCGGCGAGGAGGGGCGCAAGCGCCACGCCGGCTCGGCGCTCTTCACCGCGCACGGAGACCTGCTCGCCGCGGCACGCTCGACCTGGATCGTCCCCGCTACGTGAACAGGTCGCGCTCAGGCGGCATGACGAGCTCGCGCGCCGAACCCCCACCCGGCGGGACGGCGTAGCCGCGGACGAGCGCCGCAGGAATTCCCTCGGCCTTGCCCATGACGAGCTCCGCGGCACCCGCGAGCTCGTCGGCCACGGCGATCACGGTCGCGGAAAGCGTGTGCCCGCGCGCGTCCTGCGTTCCGCGCAGGTCGAGCAGTGGGCTGAAGCCCGCGACGCCGACGGCGACGTCGGTCGTCCCTTGCCGCCAGGCGCGCCCGAAGGAGTCGCTGACCACGATCGCCGGAGCAACCCCGAAGCGGTCGGCCAGAGCGCTCCGGATGCCCGCCGCCGAGGCATCGGGATCGTGCGGCAGGAGCACGACCCACCCGTCGTCCGGCGTGTTCGAGAGGTCGACGCCCGCGCTCGCGCAGACGAAGCCGTGCTCTGTCTCGGCGATGACGAGGTCGCCGCGCCGCCGGCGCACGGCCCGTGCCTCGCGGAGGATCACCGAGAGCACGTCGCCGGTCTGCTCCACCCGCCCTTCGGCTTTGGAGACGGCCTTCTGCGCGACGACGAGGATGTCTCCCTCATCGAGGCCGCCCGCCCGCTCGAGTGCGTCGCCGAGCAGCGCAGCGAGGTCGTCTCCCGGCCGCACCTCCGGAATCCTTGTCAGGGGAATGACGCGAAGCTCGCCCACGCACGCGCGACCTTATCGGCGCGCGCGCCTGCGCTTGCCGAGCTTGATTCCACCCGGCTCGGCGGGATGGAGCTCGCCCGGCGACTCGCCCTTCCTGAACATGCTCACGACGCCGTTCGTCTCGAGGATGGCGGTCTGCACCGAGCCTAGATCGGGGAAGCCCTGGCGCCGGGCGATCGCCAGCAGCTCGGTGAGCGAGATGCCGGCCCGCAGAAGAGCTCGCGACAGCGGCCTGCCGTTCTCGATGAGCTTGGCCGGCTCCCCCTCCACGGCTCGCTCGGCCCAGGGGAACTGGTACGTGATGCGGTTCAACGTCTCGTTGATGCCGAACAGCACAGCCGCCCCGATGAACGCCCCCGTGACCGAGACATCGTTCCCGATGATCCCGTTCTGGACGGCATTGGCGACGAGCAGAAGGACCACGAGATCGAGCGTGTTCGTCTGCCCCAGCTCGCGCTTCCCGACGATGCGCAGCGCGACCACGAGGAACGTGTAGATCAGGATCGAGCGAAGGACCTTTTCGCCGACGCTCAGGTGCAGGTCCCAGATGTGTTGCCACACGGTCAGCTCCGAACCGTGATCTTGTGAATCGCCCGCGTGAGCTCGAGGATCTGGTTGGAGAGGGTGAGGAGCTCCTCGTTCTGCGTCTTCTCCTCCCGGACCATCTTGTACTCGTGGTCGGCGAAGACCTGGCGCGCGGCGTCGGCCCGGTTCTGGCTGATCATCACGAAGGTCGACAGGAAGATGGCCTCGAGCGAGACGATCATCGTCAGGAGCCCGAAGGGGAACTTCTCGACCCGGAAGCCGATCCAGAGCGCGAACCAGCCGATGTGGACGTAGACGAACCACATCGAGCCCGCGAAACGGGTGATCGTGTCGGCAATGCGGTTCTGGAGGCTCCGCGCACGGTCCTCGGCGTGCGCGGCCAGAGCAGGATGCTCGGGGGCGCGCTTGGGGTGAACGCTCACGCCGCAAAGGTGCGACGCCGCAGGCCGGTTTCCTCTAGATCACGTTTCGACGCCGCAGGTAGACCAGCAGGAGCGCGACGAGGACGACCGGCATCCCGACGCCCAGGCCGAGGAACGTCGCGGCGCTGTCGATGTGGCGCACGAGGAGGCCGAAGTTCTGCCCGAAGAAGCCGGAGATGACGATCAGCGGCAGCGCGATCGTGGCGATCACCGTCAGCCGCTTCATCTCGACGTTGAGCCGGTTCGAGACCGTCGACAGGTAGACGTCCATCGCGCTCGAGAGCAGGTCGCGGTAGCTGTCGATCATGTCGCTCACGTGGATGAGGTGGTCATAGATGTCGCGGAAGTAGCGCTCAGCCTCCTCGTCCATGTCCGGGACGACCTGCATCCCGCGCGCGAGCTCGGAGGCCAGGTCGCGTTGCGGGCTGACCGCCTTGCGCAGGTAGACGAGGCTCCGGCGCATGGCGAACATCTCCTGCAGCTGCGCGTCGGTCGGGCCTTTGATCATCGCGTCCTGAAGGTCGTCGATGCGCTCGTCGAGATCCGCGAGCGCGGGGAAGAAGCTGTCCGTGAGCTCGTCGAGGAGGCGGTAGAGGAGGACGATCGGCCGCGCGAGCGGGGCCGGCCGCTTCGAGTAGCGCTCCCGCAGCGCGTCGCAGGCGGGTGCCTCGTCCCGGCGGATGGTGACGAGGAAGCGCTCCGAGTAGAAGCAGTGCACCTCGACGAGCCGGTCCTCGTCCGGCGGCGGCGAGGCGCCGAAGAAGACGATGAAGACGAACTCGCCGTAGTCCTCGAGCTTCGGCCGCTGCCCGAACTGCTCCGAGTCCTCGAGAGCGAGCGGGTGGAACTTGAACACGTCCCGGAGCAGCTGGAACTCCTCCTCGCCGGGCGCGTGGAGGTCGAGCCAGAAGAACTCGCCGCTCGAGAGGCGGGACTCGATCGTCGTGCGGTCGATGCGCGGCTGAACCTGTCCGTTGCGATCGAGGAGGTGCGAGCCCATCAGATGGTTGATCGGAAAGTGTGGCGCCGGCATCCGGCGGTGCCACGGTTTCCGGTCAATTCGCGATCAATCATCTTGAGATCCCTGTGATCTTCACGCCGCTATTGACCTTGTAGTTGCGGTTGACGTTCAGGAGGACGGCCGTGACGGGCTCGAGCCAGCGCGCCACCTCGAGCCGTCCGGCGTCGAGCGCCCGACCCTCGACCAGGCGCTCGGCCAGCGCGGCCACCGTCGTCTTCGCGTCGTTGTCGTCCCCGCAGAGGAGGACATCCTCGCGCAGGGGATCGTCCACCTCAGCCAGCGCCTTCGCGCTGACCGTGTGGAAGCCGGCCACCATGCGGGCCCCCGGCGCGGCCTCGGCCGCGGTCTCCGCAAGGGAGATCTCACCGGGGGCGGCGGCCGGCTTTCCGTCGCGAAAGACGATCGGGCTGGCCACGCTGACCGTGATCTTGCCTTGCACGTCGCGGGCGAGCTGCCGGCACATGTCCTCAACGCCGGTAGGCGGAATCGAGAGGAAGACGATGTCCGAGCCGTGACAGGCCTCACGGTTCGAGACGAAGCCGTCGTGCGGCGTCCGCGAGCCGAGCAGGACATCCTCGCCGATCCGCCGCAGGCGCTCCGCGAGGCCCTGGCCGAAGTCGCCGGTGCCGCCGATGATGCCGATCACAGGAGCGCCTCCAAGAGCTTCCGCCCGACCTCCGCGCGACTTGCCGGGTCAACCATAACGATGTCGCAGGTGACCGCACCGGGCGGGCCGGAATCGCCGGGGGCGACGACAAAGCGCTCGACGAGGTCGCCGTAGAGGCGCGAGACGCCTGCAGCGCTCGGCTCGTGCCCTAGCGACTCCATCATCTCCGCGAGCGGCCCGCGGACGGCCTTCCCGCCGACAAGCGGCGAGACGGCGGCGACCCGCTTGCGGACGAGGGCCCCCCGGATCCCGGGCACGGCCAGGATCGGCTGGATGGAGACGAAGGGGTTCGAGGGCGCCACGACAACGAGATCGGCCTCGTCCAGCGCCTCGAGGACGCCCGGCGCCGGCAAGGAGGTCTCGGCGCCCTCGAAGCGGACGCCGGTGACGCGGTCGCGGTGCCCGCGGGCGACGAACCACTCCTGGAAGTCGAGCTCGCCGCCCTCAGTCGCGATCTTCGTACGCACCGGGTCGTCGCTCGCGGGCAGAAGCCGCACGCGCACTCCAAGCGCCTCGGTCAGGCGCCTCGTTGCCTCCGAGAGAGGCACTCCCGCGCGCAGCCAGCGCGTGCGCACGAGGTGGAGACCGATGTCGCGGTCGCCCAGCGTGAACCAGGTCTCGGCGCGAAGCTCATCGGCCATGGCAAGGGCGTTGTAAGTCTCGTCGCGGACGCCCCAGCCGCGTTGCTCGTCGAGGAAGCCGGCGAGCGTGTAGAGGACGGTGTCCAGGTCGGGCGAGACGTGGAGCCCGAGCACCTCGACGTCGTCGCCGACGTTCCCGATCGCCGTGATCTGGTCGGGGCCGGCCGCGCGCGCCAGCGCGTCGACACAACGCGAGCCTCCGAGGCCGCCACAGAGGATGGCTATGCTCACCCCGTGCTCGCGATCGTCCCGTTCAAGGGGCTCGACGGCGCGAAAACGCGGCTCGCCGCCGAGCTCTCACGTGAGGAGCGGGCACGCCTGGCGCTCGAGATGCTCGAGCGGGTGCTCGCTGCCTGCGCGGGCGCGACCTCCATCGGGCGAACGCTACTCGTGACGCCCGATCCGGGCGCAGCGCCTGCGGGCGTCGACGTGCTCGTCGACGAAGGCGAGGGTCACGCGCAGGCGATCGCGCTGGCGCTCCGCGACCCGCGGGCTCGGGCAGGCGTGGTGATCGTGATGGCCGACTGCCCGCTCGCCCAGGCGGACGCGCTCGATGCGCTCGCAGAGGCAGCTGATCCGCTCGCCCTCGTCGAGGCTCGCGACGGCGGCGTCAACGCGCTCGCCCTGCACGATCCGGCGCGTTTCACGCCTTCCTTCGGAATCCCGGCCGCGGAGACCCTGGCCCGCGCCCGGACCGCAGGGATCGAGCCCGTCGTCCTCGACGACGAGCGCCTCAGCCTGGACGTCGACCGCCCCGAGGACCTCGCCTTCGCATGAGCCCGATCACGTACTCGCCCAAGGTCTTCATCCCGCTGACGAAGCTCTGCCGGGACGTTTGCCACTACTGCACGTTCGCCCAGCCCCCGCGGCGCGGCGAGCGCGCGTACATGAGCGGGGACGAGGTGCTCGCGGTCGCGCGCGCGGGCGCCGAGGCCGGCTGCCACGAGGCCCTGTTCACGCTCGGCGACAAGCCCGAGCTGCGCTACCGAGCCGCCCGCGACGAGCTGGCCGAGCTCGGCTGCGAGACGACCATCGAATACCTCGCGCGCATGTGCGAGCTCGTCCTCGCCGAGACGGGCCTCCTCCCCCACGTCAACCCGGGCGTGATGACCGCCGCCGACGTCGAGCTGCTGCGGCCCGTCTCCGCCTCGATGGGCCTTATGTTGGAGACGGCGTCGGAGCGGCTCTCGGCGAAGGGCAGCCCCCACTACGGCTCGCCCGACAAGGTCCCGGAGCGGCGCTTGGAGACGATCAGGCTGGCGGGCGAGCAGGCCGTCCCGTTCACCACCGGGATCCTGATCGGGATCGGAGAGACCCGGGAGGAGCGCATCGAGGCCCTCGAGGCCATCAGGGACCTGCACGAGCGCTACGGCCACATCCAAGAGGTGATCGTCCAAAACTTCCGCGCCAAGCCGGGCACGAAGATGGCGGCCGCGCCGGAGCCCACCCTCGACGACCACATCTGGACGATTCGGGCGGCACGCGACGTCCTCGGCGCCGGCATGAAGATCCAGGCGCCCCCCAACCTCGCATACGACGATTTCCCGCGGCTGCTCAAGGCCGGGATCGACGACTGGGGCGGCGTCTCGCCGGTCACGATCGACCACGTCAACCCCGAGGCGCCCTGGCCGGAGATCGAGCGACTGCGCGCGGCCACCGAGGCGGCCGGGCTGGAGCTGGCCGCGCGGCTGCCGATCTATCCGGACTACGTCGCCGATCTCGACCGCTGGACGGACCCGCGCGTGGCGCAGGAGATCCGCAAGCATGCGGATGCTGACGGCCTCGCCCGCGACGACCGGTGGGCGGCCGGCGCCCCCACTCCGCCACCGCAACTTCCGGCGGCAGCGGCGCCTCTCCGGCTCGATGAAGGAGAGCTCGACGAGGACGCGATCACGGCGCTCTTCGGCGTTCGCGGCCGGCAGTTGCAAGCCGTGCTTGCGGCCGCCGACGAGCTCCGGCGCGAGGTCTGCGGCGACACGGTCTCCTACGTCGTCACGCGCAACATCAATTACACGAACGTCTGCTACTTCCGCTGCGGCTTCTGCGCGTTCTCGAAAGGGAAGCTGGCCGCCAACCTCCGCGGCGCCCCCTACGTCGTGCCGCTCGAGGAGATCGTGCGCCGCTGCCGGGAGGCCTGCGACCGCGGCGCCGTCGAGGTCTGCCTCCAGGGCGGCATCCATCCCTCGTTCACGGGCGAGTACTACGTCGACGTCTGCCGCGCGATCAAGCGCGAGCTTCCCGATCTGCACGTGCACGCGTTCTCGGCGCTCGAGGTCTGGCAGGGAGCAGCCACCCTCGGGCTCCCGCTCGAGGATTACCTCAGCGTCCTCAAGGACGTGGGCCTCGCCTCACTGCCCGGGACGGCTGCGGAGATCCTCGACGACGACGTCCGCCGGGTCATCTGCCCGGACAAGGTGACCACGGCGCAGTGGCTCGAGGTGCACGACACCGCGCACCGCGTCGGGCTGCGCTCGACGACGACGATCATGTTCGGGTCGGTGGAGGGACCACGCAGCTGGGCCCGCCACCTGATCGCGCTGCGGGAGCAGCAGCAGCGGACCGGCGGCTTCACGGAGTTCGTCCCCCTTCCGTTCGTGCATATGGAGGCGCCCATCTTCCTGAAGGGCCTCGCTCGGCCCGGGCCGACGTTCCGCGAGGCGGTCTTGATGCATGCGGTCGCCCGGCTCGCCTTGCACCCGCACGTCACGAACATCCAGGCCTCGTGGGTGAAGCTGGGCGTCGAGGGCGCGCAGGCGGTGCTGCGCGCGGGCGCGAACGATCTCGGCGGGACGCTCATGAACGAGTCCATTTCCCGCGCGGCGGGGGCAAGCCACGGCCAGGAGATGCCCCCGGAGCGGATGGAGGAGGCGATCCGCGCCATCGGCCGCACCCCGCGTCAGCGGACGACCCTCTACGGCACGCCCGATCCCGGGCGGACGCACCTCTCGTACGGCGCGCCGCCGCTCGCCGAGCCGAAGAATCCGCACGTGAACGACGCGAAGCTCGAGCGCCCAACCCGGCTCGTGCGCCCAGGTCTCGCCGTCACGTGAAGCGGCTCGCAGGGGTCGCCCTCGTCATCCTCGTCTGCTGCGCCTGTTCGGCCTCCAAGGCCTCGGTGCCCCCGACGACGACAAAGGCAACGCCGGCTCCGACTGAGGATCAATGGCTCGGGCGCTACGCGATCTGGGTCACCGACCTGCGCACGGCGCTCGAGCACGCCGACCGCCCGGCTCTGGAGCGGTGCGGACGGACGCTGGCGGAAAAGCTCGGCCGGCCGCCCGCGTCGCTGCGAAAACCCGAGCGGATCCTGGCTCTCGCCTGCGACCGCTTTGCGAAGGGAGCCCGGGCCGAAGACGACCAGGAGGCATTCAGGGAGTGGTCGCAGGCGGCCCGGCTCGTGAGGGACGCGAACGGCCGCCTCCCCCATCCCCAGGCGATGGAGCGCCTCCCGCTGCCGGCGGGACGAGGCGTGCTCGCGGAGAGCCACGTCGAGCCGCTCTTCACGAAGGTGGCGAGAGACATCGCCGCTCCGGTCGCCCAGGTGCGGTGCTGGTCGCGGAGCGACTGGCCGGAGCTCCAGAAGGACACGTTCGGCCAGGACCTCGATCTGGCCGGCTTCGCCTCACCGGGCTTCCAGCGGGTCAACCTCGCGTGGGACATCTGCGACGGGTTGGCCAAGATCGCCTACACGGACGAGCGCCCCGGCGGGACGGATGAGCTCGAGATCGCGTTCGCCGTGACGACGCTCATGCACGAGGCGGGACACCTGAACGAGAGCGGCGACTTCTACGGCGCGGGCCAGAACGAGCCGCTCGCCGAGTGTTGGGGCATGCAGCACATCCGCCAGGCGGCGGTGAAGCTCGGCGCCTCGCGCGCGTACGCGAACGAGCTGGCCGCGCGCTACTGGACCGAGGTCTACCCCACGCGACCGTCCGGCTACCGGACGAAGAAATGCCGCAACGGCGGCGCCTACGACGTCCGCAAGCAAAGCGACGTGTGGCCGTAGGTCGGGTGCGGCCCAGTTAGGCGCGGGACCCGGCGACTCCGCCGCGCCGTAGCCTTTCGTGTGATGCGCGCCGCGGGCTTTTTGGCTCTGTGCGCCTTCTTCCTGCTCACGGCTTGTGAAAACAGGAGTCCCACGAGCGGCGTCCGAGTCGGGTCGGCGGAAGGGGCGATGGCGGCCCCTATGCGACTCGAACGCGTCCCGATGTGGATGGCCGGTTACTGCCGGAAGGCCGCGAACGATCTCGGCTACGCGGTGCTCTGCCCCCGCAAGCTCCCCCGCCTGATCGTACATCGTCGTGTGCAGAGGGCCCGCTCCGAAGGAGGAGTTGTGGGGCAAGTACTGCTCCGATTACGTCCCGACATCCTGTTCAGAGGCCCGCCCGGCTACCACGGGCCCTTCAGCTCGAACCCGAGCGCCGGGCATCTAGCGATCTGGACGATCGCGCCCACGAGCGCCATGTACCACGGAGGCCTCTTTGCTGCCCCGGAGGAGGACGACGAGAGCGGCCGGCCGACCTCGCGGGCCACTTCGGGTGCTGGTGGGCTTGTCCAGCGACGAGCGGCGGAGCAAACCTGAACAGCGGTCATGTCGCGTTTCAGCGGTCCACGGACGACGTGATCTACGGACTAAGCGTCCACGGGATCACCGCCGTGAGCAAGCAGCCCGTCCGCAGTCTGGTCGACCAGCTCGATCTGGTCGACGAAAGACGCTCGTAGCTCAGTACCAGCGGCCCCTCGCAAAGCCGCCGAAGGCGATCAAGCCGACGAGGATGACGATGATTCCGAGGATCGTGTAACCGAGGATCAGTAGGACGATTCCTACGATCGCGATGATGCCGCCCAGGGAGATTCCCGCCCCTGGGCCGTAGCGCCGCTCCGGTGTAGCCACTCCGCCTCCCTTCCCCCCGGGCGCGGCCCGGGCTCGTGTCTGTCCGACCGCCCTGCTACCCGAAGTTGGTGCAGAGCAATCGTAACGAGCGCAACAGGTCCTCCCTGGACCC
>DASXRO010000058.1:0-13028 GCA_036506555.1 Gaiellaceae bacterium | reverse complement strand
GGGCAGGCGGACGCCGTGATCGCCGTGTCCGACTTCCTGCGGCGTGAGCTCGAGGCCAAGGTGTCGCAGGCGCACGGGAAGACCGTGGTCATCGACTGCGGCGTCGACCTCGAGCGGTTCCGCCCGCGCGAGGGACGCGAGGCGCGCGAGCACGTCGGGTGGGAGGGAGACGAGCCGTTCTATCTCTGCGCCGGCACGCTCGACGAGCGTAAGAACGTCGTGCGCCTCGCGGATGCGTTTGCGCGACTCGGCCGGGGGAGCCTCGCGTTCGTCGGCGACGGGCCGCTCCGCGAGAGGCTCGTGGGTCGGCCTGGAGTTCACCTTGCCGGGCGCGTCCCCCACGAACGCGTCGCCGACTGGATGTCCGCGTGCGACATCCTCTGCCAACCCAGCCTGATCGAGCCCTTCGGGCAGACCCTCCTCGAGGCGCTGGCGAGCCAGCGACCGGTCGTGGCCACGCGAATCGGGGGCCCGCCCGAGCTCGTGACCTCGGGAACCGGCGTCCTCGTCGATCCGGGCAGCATCGAGTCGATCGAAGCGGGGCTGCGGGAGGCCGCAGAGTTGCCGCGACCCAATCCGGAGGCGCGGAAGATCGCCGAGGGGCACGACGTCCGCGTACAGGCGCGGCGCATCGCGGATGTCCTTCGCGGGGGCGCGTCAGAATGACGTCGATGCATCAGCACGAGCACGCGCCCGGGGACCGTCGGTTGCTCGTCCTCTCACTCGGCGTCCTGCTCGCGTTCATGGCCGCCGAGGTCGTGCTCGGCATCCTTGCGGGATCGCTGGCCCTGCTCGCCGACGCGGGCCACATGCTCACCGACGCTTCCGCGCTCGCCCTTGCGGTCCTGGCCTCCTGGATGGCCGGATTGCCCGCACGAGGGCGGTGGACATTCGGGTTCGCACGCGCCGAGATCCTCGCTGCGCAGGCCAACGGGATCACGCTGCTCGTCATCGCCGCCTGGATCCTCTACGCCGCGGTGCACCGGCTGATCGACCCTCCCGACGTCGAGGGCGCGATCGTCGCCGTGGTCGCGCTCGCCGGAATCGCCGTCAACGGCGGCGTGCTGGCGATACTCTCGCGCGCGCGACGCGAGAGCCTCAACGTGCGCGGCGCCTACCTCCATGTCGGCACCGACCTCATCGCCTTCGTCGGCACGGCTGTGGCCGGCGGGCTCATCCTGCTCACCGGCTGGGACCGCTTCGACCCGATCGCCTCGCTCGTTGTCGTCGGACTCATGCTCGCCGCGGCCGTCTCGCTCCTGCGCGAGTCGGGCCGAATCTTCCTCGAGGGCGCACCGGCCTCGGCGCTTCCGGAGGAGGTCGGCCGGGCAATCGCTGCCCACGACGGCGTTGTCGAGACTCACGACCTGCACGTCTGGACGGTCACGAGCGGTTTTCCCGCGCTCTCCGCGCATGTGCTCGTGCGACCCGACGCGGATTGCCACCGCATTCGGCTGGATCTCGAGCGGATGCTCCACGATCGGTTCGGCCTCGACCACACGACGCTCCAGGTCGAGCACGCGGGCTCTGCGGAGGGGCTTCAGATCGGGGGATCCAGCGCTGTGCGTTCGTGACCTTGATCGGCATGAGATCGTTAACCCCTCATGAGTCGAGACTCCGGCCTGACGGTGCTGATCGCGGACGACAACGGGCTCTTCGCCCGCGCGCTCGAGGCGCTCCTCGACGTCGAGGAGTCGATCCGGATCGTCGGCCGGGCCGGTGACGGCGAGGAGGCGGCCCGCCTGGCCGCCGAGCTGGCTCCCGACGTCGTCCTCATGGACCTGAGCATGCCTCGCGTCGATGGGTTCGACGCCACCCGGCGCATCCGCGCCGAAGCACCCGAGACGGCGGTTGTCGTCCTCACGGGCTCCGCCGACAACGCCGACGTGGAGCGCGCCACGGCGGCCGGGGCGACCGGCTATGTGACGAAGGACAGGATCCTGGGCGAGCTCGTGAACGCCATCCACGCGGCCGCCGCCGCGGCGTAGGCCTCGCTATCCTGGGGGCGTGTTCGACGTCGTCCTGCCGGTCGTCCAGGTGCTGCTCTCCGCGTTCCTCGTGCTGCTCGTGCTCATGCATTCGGGCCGGGACACGGGCTTCGGAGGCATGGGGTTCACGCCCGCCTCGCAGGGCGGCCAGCACATCGTGGAGCGCAACCTCACCCGCTTGACGGTGGTCGTGGCCGCGCTCTTCTCCGCGAACACCATCGCCCTCTTCTACGTCCTCTAACCGCCGGCGATGGCGCCGACGAGGCGCAGCGTCTCGCTGCCCGCGAGCGCCGTCTCGAGGCCCTCTCGGTCACGCATGTCGACGCCGTCGACGTAGACGTTGACGAGGCGGCGGAGCTCACCGCGCTCGTCGAAGATCAGGTTGGCGATGGGGAGGGAGCGGAGCGCTTCGTCCACCGTCGCCGCGTCGAGCTCGAAGCGCTGTTGGCCGCCCGCCTCGGCGGCGAGCATGCCCGGCAGCAGGACTACGGCCATACGGCCGCTTCGACGGAGAGGATCGTGGGCAGCTGCGAGGCCGCCTCGCTCCAGCTCTCCCCGCCGTCGGCGGATGCGAAGACCGAGCCGCTCTGCGTGCCGAGATAGACCCCGAACGGATCGAGGCGGTCGAAGGCGAAGCCCTCGCGCATCACCGCGGCCCAGGCTGGCTCGGGCAAGCCGTCCGTCATCAGCTCCCAGCTCTCGCCGGCGTCGCGCGTGCGGTAGATGCCGAGACGCCCGTCGACGGTGACGCGGTTCTCCGCACCGTATTCAGGAACGACGAAGGCCGTGTCCGGATCGCGCGGATCGAGCGCGATCGGGAAGCCGAAGCCGCTCGGCAGTCCGTTTCCGTCCAGCCGTTCCCAGCTCTGGCCGCGGTCGTCCGAGCGGTAGACGCCGCAGTGGTTCTGCTGCCAGAGGCGGTCCGGGCGCTGCGGGTGGACGAGCAGCTTGTGGACGCATTGGCCCACGTCCGGATACGGATCCGGCATGAAGTCGGCCGCCGTGCCCTTGTTCGCGGCAACCCAGGACTCGCCGCCGTCCTCGCTCCGAAAGACCCCGGCTGCGGAGATCCCGATGTACATCCGGTCCGGCGTCGAGGGATCGAGCTGGATCGAATGGCAGCACATGCCTCCCGCCCCGGGGTTCCAGTGATCGCGGGTCTCGTGGTTGAGGACGCTGTCCACGACCTGCCACGTTGCGCCGCTGTCGTCGGAGCGAAAGAGGACGCCCGGCGCGCCCCCCAGCCAGAGACGTCCGTCCTCCCCCTCGCGGCCGGGCTCCACGTGCCACGTCTTCTCCAGCGTGAGCCCGCTCTCCTCGGGGAGCCCGATCTCCTCCGACCGCGTCCACGTCGCCCCCAGGTCGGTCGACCGGTGCACCGTGGCGCCGTAGACGAAGTTGTTCGTCGCCGCGTAGATCGCGCCGTCCCTGGGGTCGAGCACGGCGTGGAAGACGTCCCAGCCCTCGAGGTACGGGCCCTCGATCTTCCACTCGCGCCGCTCGTCGCCGCCGACGAGGACGAAGAGGCCTTTGCGCGTGCCGACGAGGATCCTGACCATGCTCTAGAGACCCGGACCGGAGCCCGTACCGACAATCGTGAACGCACCCGTCGCCACTGTCGGCACGAGGGTACCGAACGGGTAGCGCTCGTCGTAGAAGTCGTTGCGATTGACGAGCTCGACGTCGCCGCCGAGGCCGAGCAGGCTCTCGACGAGCTTCGGAAACGAGGTCGTGAAGCGCAGGTTGACGAGTGGCTTCGTGATCTTCCCGCCCTCGATCCGGAAAGTGCCGTCGCGCGTCATCCCCGTGATGATTCCTTCGCGAGGGTCGACGACGCCGAGGTAGTGGAGGCGCGTCACGTAGACGCCCTCGCCGACCCGCTCCACGAGCTCCTCGCGGGTTGCCTCGCCGCCTTCCACGGACAGGTTGAGCGGAAGCGGCCCGAAGCCCTGCGCAGGCGGCGAGAGGGCGTGCCCGGTCGAGGCGCGTCCCTCGCCGGCGCGCTTCGCGGTGCGCCGGTCCCAGACCACGTCCTTCGCCACGCCGCTCTCGACGAGGGTCACGCGTTGCTTCGGCGCTCCCTCGAGGTCGAAGGACTTCGGCAACCCGCGCGGGTCGAGCGCGTCGTCGATGAGGTTGAAGCTCTCGTGAAAGAGACGCTCACCGAGCCGTCCCGAGATGAAGCTTCGGCCTTCGAGAAACGCGAGCGCACCGAGAGAGCTGAACCCGAAGTACCACAGCAGCTCGGAGAAGGCGTACGGCTCGAGCACCGCGGCGTGAGTGCCAGCTTCGAGCTCCACCGCGCCCTTCGTGCGCGCGGCCTTCTCGACCGCCTCGCGCGCGACGGCTGCCGGGTCGAGCTCGGACGCTTTCCAGGACGTGGCCTCTGCGTAGCCGGACTCGTCGTCCGAGGCGGCGATGGCGAGCACGCTCGCGTCGGTCATCGTCTGGGCGACCGCCTGACCCGTGCTCGAGGAGACGGCTGTCTCGGTGACGCCGCTCGTGAAGTAGCCGTAGAGACCGTATTCCGGCGCCGCCTGAATGGCCGCCACCGCAGCGGCCGCCTGTTCCTCCGGCGTTGCCGCGGCCGTCGCCTCGTCGAAGCCTGTGACCTCCGGCACCTCGACTGGGGGCTGCAGGCCGGCGTAGTCGGGATCCGGCCTCGCGCTGTCGGCCGCTTCCCCCGCGCGGAGCGCCGCCTCCCGCACCCCTTCGTCGTCGGTGCGGTTGGTCACGGCGCAGCCCACCTTCCCGTTGCGCACGACGCGAAGAGTGATCGTCTCGTCCCGGATCAGCGTCGGCTGGTGCACCTCGGAGGCCGCGAAGCGGGCGAAGCCGGACTGCTCCACGTGCGCGATCGCGTCGGCCTCGTCGGCATCGGCCGCGCGCCAGGCGCGCTCCGCGAGCTCGAGCGCCCTGTCCGCCACCGCGCTCAATTGCGTACGCCCACCTGGACGTTGCGAAAGCGTCCCGCCGAGGTCCCATGGGAGACGTGGGCGTGCTGCCCGGGCTGGCCCTTGCCGCAGTTCGTCAGTCCGTAGAGCCGCCATTCGTCCGGGCCCGCAACGGCGTCCAGCGCCGACCAGAAGACCGGAGTCACGCCCATGTAAGTGGCGTCCCGGAGCATGCGGCCGAGCTTGCCGGCCTTGATCTCCCAGGCGATCTGAGTGCCGAACTGGAAGTTGAGCCGCTTGTCGTCGATCGACCAGCTCTTGTTCGTGCAGAGGTAGAGGCCGTCGTCGACATCGGCGAGGAGGTCGTCGACGGTCCCTTCGCCGGGCTCGAGATGGAGGTTCGTCATGCGCACGAGCGGCATCCGGCTCCAGCCGTCCGCACGCATCGAGCCGCCGTGGCCGGCGCCGATCATGGCGGCGGTCTCGCGGGACGAGAGGAACCCGCGCAGGACTCCTGCTTCCACTACCGGCTGCCTTCCCGCCGGAACGCCCTCGTCGTCGTAGGCGAACGTCCCGAGACCGCCTGCCGTCGTCGAGTCGGCGGTCACGTTCATCACCTCGGAGCCGTACCGGAGGCTGCCGAGGTCGTCCGGCTTGAGGAAGCTCGTGCCGGCGTAGGCGGCCTCGGTCCCGTAGACGCGGTCGAGCTCCGTGGGGTGGCCGACCGACTCGTGCACCTGCAGCACCATCTGCTCGCTGTCGATGACGATCGTGGTCACGCCCGCGGGACATGGATCCGCGCGGAGAAGGGCCGCCGCTTCCTCGCCGACGCGGGGCGCCTCGCGCTCGAGCGCGAGCTTCTCGACGTACTCCCAGCCGGATTGCGCGCTCGAACCCCCATGTGCGCTCGGATAGCTCCGCAGTTGCACGCGGCCGTCGGCGGCCGCGAGGGCGTCGATGCCCGCGCCGCACTCGACGAACTGCTGATGCACGTCCGCGCCCTCGGACGAGCGGAAGGCGCGCTCTTCGCGCTGCGCGCGGACGGTGGCTTCGGTGATCTGGACGACCTTGTGCTTCATTCCGGCCTCGGCGCGCAGACAGAGGTCGACCTTCTCCGAGAGGGGAACCTCGATCGGGTCGCGCTCGGCCGGTGTTCGATATTCGCCCTTCTCCGCCGGCGCAGGAGCGAGCTCGACGCGACGCCGGGCCGTGCGGCCTGCGCTCGCGCGTGCAAAAGCGACCGCCCGCTCGGCCGCCTCGCGGGCGCCTTCTTCGACCAGGCGGCGGTCGCACGCGAAACCCCAGGCGCCGTCCACGAGAACGCGCACGCCGATGCCTTCGGTCTCGGCGTCCGAGACGGCCTCGACCTCGCCGTTCTTGGTCGCGACATGCTGGGTACGCCGCGTCACCGCCCGTGCGTCGGCGTAGCCCGCTCCCGAGCCGAGCGCAACGTCGATCGCGTGTCCGCACAGCTCTCGCACGAGGCTCCAGAAGATTATGTGACCCACAAAGGGCACCCATCGGTGCCCCGATGCGCTGGAGAGGACTTGAACCTCCACGGGCTATTCGCCCACAAGGCCCTCAACCTTGCGCGTCTACCAATTCCGCCACCAGCGCGCGGGGCGAATTGTAGCGGTTGACTCCGTCCGCCCTCCTCGCTACCTTGTATCGAACAGACGTTCGACCAGCGAGGTGCCGGATGCTCAGCAAGCGCCAGCGCGAGATCTTCGATTTCGTAGTCAAGTACGCCGACAAGCACGGCTATCCCCCGACTGTGCGCGAGATCGGCGAGGCCGTCGGACTCGCTTCGCCCTCGACCGTCCACGCGCACCTCGCCAACCTCGAGCGGGCGGGGTATCTCAAGCGCGACCCGACGAAGCCGCGCGCCCTCGAGGTCGTCGGGCGCGGGCGCGCGCCTGCGATCGCCGGCCCGACCCGTCTGCCGGCCGCGGAGCCGCCGAAGCTCCCGTTGGTCGGAGAGATCGCGGCCGGCGGGCCGCTGCTCGCAGAGGAGAACATCGAGGACTACCTCGCCGTGCCCGAACCGCTCTCGAGCGGCGGCGACGACTTCCTCCTGCGGGTCAAGGGCGAGAGCATGGTCGAGGCGGGAATCCTCCCGGGCGACTACGTCGTCGTGCACAAGCAGCAGACCGCACAGGACGGCGACGTCGTCGTCGCCCTGGCCGGCGAGGACGAGGCGGCCGACGAGGCGACGGTCAAGCGCTTCTTCCGCGAGAACGGGCGCATCCGCTTGCAGCCCGAAAACTCGGCGCTCGAGCCGCTCTTCCCCGACCACGTGCAGATCCTCGGCAAGGTGACCGGAGTGTTCCGGAGGCTCTAACCGGTCATGGACGTGATCCCACTCAACAGCACGCTCGACCAGGAACTCCTCGCGCTCATGCGCGGGGCGAGCCTCGAGTGCCCGGTGTGCGGAGAATTCGTCCTGCACGTGTGGGGCGGGATCGCGTGTCCCGAGTGCGGGGCCGGCTTCGAGGGGGCGGAAGAATCACGGCTACAATTGGGTTTGCAGGCCGGGTGACCGCGGGCTGTTTCGACGGTCCGAGGAAAGTCCGGACACCACAGGGCAGGACGCTGGGGAAACCCCAGGCGGCGAAAGCCGACGGAAAGTGGCACAGAAAGGAGACCGCCAGCGGCGACGTACTCTCCGGAGACGCCGAAGGTAAGGGTGAAAGGGTGGGGTAAGAGCCCACCAGCGCCGTGGCGACACGGCGGCTAGCTAAACCCCGTCCGGTGCAAGGTGAACAGGCTCCGCTCGTAGGCTGCCCGCCGAGGAGCCGGGTGCGCTGCTCGAGCCGTCGGGAGACCGGCGGCCTAGATGGATGGTCACCCTCGACAGAATCCGGCTTATAGGTCTGCTACGGGAAAACCCTGCATTTGCAGGGTTTTCCTATTGATGGCCTATCGGGCCGTGCATCACCCGTGCATCACGCACGTCCCGGCGAGGCCCGTGATTCGTGAGTGGCCTGACCGCGATCCCTTTGTCCATGCGGAATCCGTCATGGCGAACGCGCCGATCAGGACCGAAGTGACAGTCGTTTGCTTACAGAGGGACGCCCGCGATCGACCTCTTTCTTCTCATGCGCTCATTCTGGCAAGCGGTCGCAACCCACGGCAACGAGTTTCGCCTTTTTGAGCCGTGTTCGGGTCGTCGCATTTGCAACCGGTTGCCACCGCTTGCGACCGCTCGCTCCAAAATGCGGAGTACCAGCCGGCGCAGCGCAACGGCCCTTCACCGTTAGCCATGCACGCCTCTCGTAGAGGCGTCGCAGGAAGGCAAGTGCCGCGTCGGCATCGCTCATGTTCATCGAGCGGGACGACGGCGGCACGAGTCCGCTCAGGCGTCTCTGACAGCCTCGTCGATGGCCTTGATCGGCGGCCACGCCGCGTGCTCGCCGACAGCCAGCACGGCGACGGTGATGTCCTGCATCGGGTAGTGGCGAAGCATGCCGCTAGCCCCCACGTTCACCCCTTCCTTCCAATAGCACCGCACGACGTCATCGGAATCGGTCTCGAACTCGAAGCCGAAGCCCATCCAGTGACTCCCTGCACCAAGTTCGCGATGCCTCGCCTTGGGTGAGAGGAGCTCGGCTGTCAGAGCCGAACCGAGGAGGCGTCGCTCGGTCACGGCTCCGTGGAAGCGCAAGAGGTCGCCGACGGTGACATGCGCGCCGCCGTCTGGTCCTCCGATCGGCGGGTACGAGTAGACGTTGCGGCGCCAGCCGACGGTGTCACCGTTCTCGTCCTCGATCGCTTCGACGCCCTCGGCGATGTCCGGTTCGACGATGTCCATGCGAAAGAACCCCGATCGATCCATCCCGGCCCGGACGAAGACGTGCTCGGCAACGTAGGAGCGGTAGGTGGATCCGGTCGCCCGCTCGATCATCAGACCGAGCAGCACATAGCCGACATTGCAGTACCGGCAGCCCTGGCCGGGTGCGAAGTTGGGCGGCTTGCCGATGAACTGCGGAAGGTAGTCCGCCGTCTCGATGACCGAGTAGTTGGGCCGCTCGCGGAAAAGGTCCTCGTAGCGTTCACCTGCCTCCTCGTCGGCATCGTCGGCGATTCCCGACGTGTGGGTGAGGAGGTGATAGGGCGTTACCGCCGGCGAGATCCCCGACCCCTCCAGCCCCAGGTAGCCGACCACGGAGGCTTCGAGGGCGAACGCACCCTGCTCAACGAGCTGCAACGTCGCGACGGCCGTGAACAGCTTTGTAATCGACGCGGTGTCGAAGCGGGTCTCGACCGTGGTCGGGATATTCCACGTGCGGCTCGCGTAGCCGAAGGCGTCCCGCATCAGCATCTGATCGCCCTGCTGGACCCCTACGACGCCCGAGAATTTGTCGGCGGCCTCGAGCTCGCGCAGGAGCTCCTCGGCTGTTCGCAAAGCGCTGGCTTCAGACCTCACGCGCGTATCCTTGCCGATTGCGGTCTCAAACTCGCGCCAGCTCGCCGACCTCGTCGGAGCCCGGGCTAGCGTCAATTGACCCAAGCGGTCGGTGTTGGCGTTGTTGTCGGCGGCAACAGCGGCCGTGCATCACCGGTGCATCACGAGGGCGCTGTCTGGCGGCCTTTTACGGCGCGCCGAGGGAAACGGAACCCGCATGGCCAAGCCAGATGGCGCTCTTCTCGCGAAGAATCCGGCTTAGAGGTCTGCTAAGGGAAAACCCTGCGATTGGCAGGGTTTTCCTATTCATGGACAATGCCCAGATGTCGGGTCTCTCGGCCCCATGCATCACCGGTGCATCACGTCGGCGGAATCGACAACATCAACAGGCGTAACAGCGACGTGGCCGTTTCCTTTGCGCCGCTTGGTTGAGCGGAAAACAGAGGCGTCGACTCCGACTTGCGTCGGCTCAGAAAGGCGTTTGCTTAATGAGCAAGACCCCAGCCGAGCAACCGTCGAACCAGAGGGACGTCCGTGTGGAGCTCGTCGCACTGAGTGGGCTGTTCGGACGCGACGCGACGCGCTCCTGCAACTCGTGCCGTTGCGGACGCGCCGTGGTCTCAGCGCAGCGCTTTTGCACTCGTCCAACTCAGAAGCCGCGGTTGTGTCGGCATCACGCGTGCATCGAGCCGAAAGCGGAAGCGAGGGCCGAGCTGTCTCGTAGGTTCGCCAGAAGCTCGGAATAAGCTTGCGAAGGCCATCGAATCGACACGACAAGAGAGGATGTGATGGAGTCCCACCCGTACCGGCAGGCCTTCGCAGACGGCGACCTCGACCGAGTCGTGGCTTACTCGCGGACGATGTCGTCTTCCACTCGCCCGTGATCAGCGGCCCGGGGTTCGAGGGTCGGGACTCTGTCGCTGAGCTGCACAGGATGGTCTTCGAAGAGGTCAGTGACGTCGAGTACACGCATGAGCTGGGCGACGAAACCACACGCATCCTCGTCGCCAACGCCAAGATGCTCGGCAAGCCCTACAAGGGAACGCTGCTGCTCGAGCTCAATCCCGACGGGAAGATCCGCGAGATCTGGGTGATGGTCCGTCCTCTCACGGGCTCCGTTGCGATCGCCCGGGCAATCGGAGCGCAGCTTGCGAAGCGTCGCGGGCCCGGCCGTGGCCCTACGATTCGTGCGCTGACGCAGCCACTTGCCGGCATGGCGCGGATGACCGACCGGATCGGATCGCGCCTGATCGATGCCCTGAACCGCTCGACGGGCTAGGCGCGCCGGCGCGAGACGCCGGCGCGGACTAGGCGCGAGTCATTTTCGACCGCCTCGAGCGTTGACGCGATCGTCTCCAACAAGGGCGGCCTCCGAAGCGCCTGGCCACGAGGGGCCACGACGGCTCGAGCGGCCACGTCGGAACAGTGGACTCAGCCCGGTTCGGTCGCGGCCTTCACCCCCTCGAGCAACTCGAGAGCGGCTGGGACCTCAGCCCCATCGACGCGGAACCTGCTCTCGCCACTGCCCACGCTGGGCTTGATGTAACCGCGCAACCGGCCCTTATCGTTCGGCCCCTCGAGTGTCAGCGCGAAGCGGCGGACGTGGTAGCGCTTCGAGGTGCCGTCCATGGTGTTGAACAGTTCCAGCACGCGACCATCGAAGGCGATCAGCAGGTCGCCAGCGTCGACCTCATCCATGGCCGTCAACGTACCACTGGCCTCGGCACCTCCTTTCGCGTCCATGCGGGCACGCTCATGTGGACCGGCTGGCTCTCGCTGCGGACGAGCGGCGAGTGTGCGTAACGGTGTCATGCGAGCTCTCGCTTGCTCGTTCGAGGATGTACCCCGCAACGAGGGAGACCCGGTACCCGCGCGGAACGAGGGCCGCGAGCCGACCCGGTGCGGCTAGGATCGCCGGGTGGACGTCGAGGACTACCGCCGCACCAGTCAAAGGGTCTGGGAGGCGATGGCGCCGGGCTGGGAGCGCTGGCGAGCGCAGCTTGCCGAGTCTCTGACCCCGGTTCGCGAGTGGCTGATCAGGGAGCTCGGGCCAAAGCCCGGGGAGACGGTGCTCGAGCTCGGTGCTGGGGTGGGCGACACCGGGTTCGCGGTGGCGGCGATCCTTGGTGAGGACGGCCGGCTGATCTCGACCGACTTCTCCCCGGAGATGGTCGAGGTCGCCCGCCGCCGTGGCACCGAGCTCGGGCTCGGAAACGCCGACTACCGGGTGATCGACGCCGAGCGGGTCGAGCTCGACTCAGGCTCGATCGATGGGGTGCTCTGCCAGAGCACCTACATGCTGATGGCCGATCCCGGCGCGGCGCTCGCCGAGACCCGTCGGGTGCTGCTTCCGGGCGGGCGGCTGGCGCTCTCGGTGTGGGGCGCGCCCGAGCGCAACCCGTGGGCATCGATCGGGGGAATGATCCTGGTCGAGCGCGGACACATGCCGCCCCCGGAGCCCGAGGCACCCGGGGTCTTCAGCATGGCGAGCGAGGAGCGCACCGGGGCGCTGCTCGACGGCGCCGGCTTCAGGTCGGTCCGCACTGAGGAGGTGCCGGTGCACTTCGCCTTCCGCGACCTCGACGACTACGAGCAATGGGTGATCGACGTAGCGGGCCCGTTCGCGATGGTGCTCCGCAGGCTCCCTGAGGAGGAGCGGGACGTGCTGAGGGCACGACTCAGGGAAGCGTTCGTCCCCTTCGCCACCAACGGTGGGTACGACCTTCCGGGCGTCGCTCTGTGCGCGATCGCCAGCTGAACGCAGCGTTCGACGAGCGCGTCGTGACGGCGCGGGCCTTGCGCCCCCGGGCTCCAGGCCGCTCCTGCAATGCCCGAGGGAGCAGGCGTTTCCGCTGCGGCCGTGAGATGCCCGCTCGGGACGACACGCGATCGTCCGGCGCCGACGTCGAACTCGCGCTCTCCCCGAACCGCGTCCACCCATAGTGCGCGAACTTCCGAGCCAGCCGACTTCGGTGATCCAACCGGCACCGTAAGCTGCGAGGTCGGGGTGGGGGTTTGCCGTTGGCGTTCCTGGCAACGGCAACAGAGGCCGTGCATCACCGGTGCATCACGCGCACGGCCTTTGGCAGCCCTCAGCGGGATCGCGGATCGACGCGAAACCGGCTGGTTAAGCCAAATCCGCCAGCCGGCCGACTTGTGGGGCGAAGAATCCGGCTTACAGGCCTGCTACGGAAAAAGCCCTGGAAACGGGGCTTTTTCTATGGACCCGATTCGCCGGCGACTCGTCAGGCTCGCCCCGCGGCGGGCTGACTGCGGTCTCCGTGGGAACCGCCCGGCGCGGTCGCCCGGCGTGACCTGCAGGCTGTGCCGGCTACGAGCCGCTCCGCGGGCAGGACTCTACACACGAACAGGCGAGTCGCGAATCGTCCTGAATCGACTTAGGTTTATGACGATGGAGTCGTATCTTTCCGCCGAGGACAAGGCGCGTGTCGAGATCGACAAGATGCTTGAGGCGGCCGGCTGGGCCGTCCAAGACGCGCGCGACACGAACCTCGCCGCCTCGCGCGGCGTCGCCGTCCGCGAGTTCATTCTCGAATCCCCACACGGTCGCGCGGACTACCTTCTCTTCGTCGACCGCGAGCCTCCGACAGATCGATCCCGTGCACCCGGACGCCGCGACGGGAGAGCGGGAGCGCGATCCGGCCCGTGCCGATGCCGAGCTCGAGCGCGGCCCCGCCGTGGGCGAGATCCGCCAGGAAGGCGACGATGGGGTCGACGACG
>DASXRO010000057.1:0-3552 GCA_036506555.1 Gaiellaceae bacterium | reverse complement strand
ATCGCTGGAGCGCTCATCCACGGGCATTGTATTGCCGTGGAAGTGGTGAAGTACGAGGTCGAAGAGTGGGGTGTGGGGGAGCTCTGGGTCGACGACGGGCGGGTCGTGAATCACGAGTTGCCGCGGGAGCGAGAGCCCGTCCGCCCGGCGAGGCATCCGGTCGTCGAGCGCGTGCGGGCGTATTTCGCAGGCGAGCCAGTTTCCTTCGACGACGTGGACCTCGACCTTTCCTGGGCGACACCGTTCCAGACGGGCGTGGCGGACGCGCTTCGGGCGATCCCGTTCGGCGAGACCGTCACGTACGGCGAGCTCGCTGCGCTGGCGGGCCACCCCAATGCCCAGCGGGCAGCGGGGACGTTCTGCGCCAGGAACCGCTTCCCACTCTTCGTGCCGTGTCACCGCGTGGTGGCCGCAGACGGCCTCGGCTCGTACGGATCGCTCGGGCTCGAGTACAAGCGCCGACTCCTGGAGCTCGAAGGTGCTCTCTGAAAACGTCCGGGGCGAGCTCGCCGCAATCGAGCCGCGGAAGCCGTGCTGCCGCCTGGCGGAGCTTTCTGCGCTGATCCGCGGCGCAGGGAGCATTCACTTCCGCGGCCGCGGGCGGATCGCCGTGCATCTCGACGTTTCCAGCGCGGCTGTGGCGCGACGTGTCTTCACGCTCCTCAAGGGCTACGGCGTCGCCGGCGAGATCCACACATTCCGTCGCCAAGCCTTCGAGCGGGCCACGCGCTTCCGGATCAACATCGAAGACGACGCGCGGGCGGTGCAGACGCTGAACGAGATGGGTGTCGTGGACGCCCGGCTGGCTCCGCTCGAGCGGCCGCCCGCGAGGGTTGTGAGCCGGGCCTGCTGCCGCGCTGCCTACCTGAGAGGAGCCTTCCTTGCGGCGGGCTCCGTCAGCGGGCCGCGGAACGCTCATTTCGAGCTTCGTGCTGCCGCCGTGGAAGGCGCTGAGCTCGTAGCCCGCCTGGGGCGCGAGGAAGGGTTCGCGCTTGCCGTTCACGACCGCGGGCGTCACGCCGTCGCTTATCTCAAAGGCCGAGAGGCGATCGCCGAGCTGCTCGCTTTCATGGGAGCGCAAAAGGCGGCTCTCGAGCTGGGGGAGAGCGCGGTGGTCGCCGCCACGAGGGCCCGCGCCAACAGGCTCGCCAATGCCGACCACGCGAACATCGTTCGCGCGAGCCGCGCCGCAGATGCGCAGCTGCGGGCGATCAAGCGCCTCGAGGCGGCCGGTCGTCTCGAGCACCTGCCCGCCGATCTTCGCGAAGTCGCCGATCTCCGTTCCCGACACCCGACCCTCTCTCTGCGCGAGCTCGCGCGCCGCCTGCGCCCGCCGGCGACGAAGGCTGCGGCCCACCGACGCCTGGCGAAGTTGCAGAAGCTCGCCGAGAGGTAGCTTCCGGACGCCTCGATTCGCCGGTAAAGGCGGGCAGAGCCCGGGCTCCGGCCCGTCACACTGAACGCGGATGCGTGGCCAGGAGGTGGAGCGGGCCGGAGGGGAAGCTCCGAGGACGACCTCCCCCTCCAGTTGAACCGCACTCCGGACCGTGATGCCGGACGGGGTCTGAATCCGACATCCGACGAGCGCGGACCCGCTCAGATTTCACCCTATCGCCGCACGCATTCAGGTGGCAAGAGCAACCATCCAGGATTTGCCAGTTTTCAGCGCGGATAGAATCGCGCTCCGGGGGCACAGACCGGGAGGAGCTGATGAGCGTTCGCGTGGGAGTCAACGGCTTTGGGCGGATCGGGCGGAACTTCTTCCGCGCTGCTCGCAAGCGCGGGGCCGACATCGAGTTCGTCGCGGTCAACGACGTCGGCGACGCGAAGACCATGGCCCACCTGCTCAAGTACGACTCGGTCCTGGGCCCGTTCGACGACGACGTCGAGGCTGTCGACGGGGGTATCCGTGCGGGCGACGTCGAGCTCAGCCTCCTGAACGAGAAGGATCCCGCGGCGCTGCCCTGGAAGGACCTCGGTGTCGAGGTCGTTCTCGAGTCCACCGGACTCTTCACGAAGCGCGACGACGCGCAGAAGCATCTCGAGGCCGGGGCGGAGAAGGTCGTGATCTCGGCGCCCGCGACGGATCCCGACGTCACCATCGTGCTCGGCGTCAACGATGACGCCTACGACAAGGAACAGCACCGGATCATCTCCAACGCGTCCTGCACGACGAACTGTGTCGCCCCGCTGGCCAAGGTGCTGAACGACGCGTGGGGGATCGAGTCAGGGTTCATGACCACGATCCACGCGTACACGAACGACCAGCAGATCCTCGATCTCCCACACAAGGACCTGCGGCGTGCGCGTGCCGCGGCCATCAACCTGATCCCCACGTCCACGGGCGCCGCGAAGGCGATCGGGCTCGTCATCCCCGAGCTCCAGGGGAAGGTGGACGGCATCTCGATCCGCGCGCCGGTTGCCGACGGTTCGATCGTCGACCTCGTCGTCCACCTCGCGAGCGAGGTGGACGTGGATCAGGTGAACTCAAAGTTCGCCGAGGTCGCAGATTCGGGCGCGCTCGAAGGCATTCTCAGATACACGGACGAGCCGCTCGTGTCGACGGACGTCGTCGGAAATCCGTACTCGTGCACCTTCGACAGCGACCTGACGATGGCGAACGGCCACGAGGTCAAGGTCTTCGGCTGGTACGACAACGAATGGGGCTATTCGTGCCGCCTGGTTGATCTCGTGCAGAGGCTCCTTTGACGGACGGGGCATGCCCCGTCCCTACAGGTTGAGAAAGCCGCGCTCGGTGCGCGATGCGGACGTTGCCGGCAAGCGCGTTCTCGTCCGGGTCGACTTCAACGTGCCGCTCGAGGACGGCCGCGTCGCCGACGACACGCGCATTCGCGCAGCCCTCCCGACGATCAGGCTGCTCCTCGAACGGGGCGCGGATGACCTCGTTCTGGCGTCCCATCTCGGACGGCCGAAGGGGGAGGATCCTGCCTTCTCGATGGAGCCGGTGCGGCGGCGGCTCCATGAGCTGCTGGACGACGAGCGGATCCGCCTGCTCGAGAACACGCGCTTCCACTCGGGGGAGACGAAGAACGATCCCGAGTTCGCGCGCGTCCTGGCAGACGATTGCGACCTGTTCGTCAACGACGCGTTTGGGGCGGCCCACCGCGGGCACGCCTCGACGGTGGGGGTGGCGCAGCTCCTGCCCGCGTATGCCGGCCTTCTACTGGAACGCGAGCTCGAGGAGCTCGGGTCGCTGCTCGAGGATCCCGCCAGGCCGTTCGTTGCCGTTCTCGGGGGCGCGAAGGTCGAGGACAAGATCGGCGTCCTCGAATCCCTCTCCCAGCGGGCGGATTCCGTGCTCGTGGGCGGCAAGATGGCGGAGCAGATTCGCGGGAACGAAAAGCATTCCCATCTGCAGCTGCAACTGCCGTGGGACGTCGTGGCCGCGGCGGCCTTCGAGCCTGAGGCCGAGGCGAAGGTCGTGCCCGCGGACGACGTCCCGGACGGGTGGCTCGGCCTCGACATCGGGCCCGAGAGCAGGGCTGCTTTCGCAGAGCGCATCGCCGAGGCCAGGACCGTCTTCTGGAACGG
>DASXRO010000056.1:0-6708 GCA_036506555.1 Gaiellaceae bacterium | reverse complement strand
ACGACGAGCTCACGAACGTGAATACGCCGGCGGATCTGGCGCCATGACGACGCTGGCGCGGTCGGCGCCGGTGCCGATCATGCCGACCTCGAGCTCGAGCGCGCTCTCGACGAACTCGACGTAGCGGCGCGCAGCCTCGGGCAGGCCGTTCTCGAAGGGCTCGCGCCATCCGGGAAGCGTCTCGTAGACCGGTCGCGCGTGGTGGAAGTCGCTCTGATGCGCGGGAAACTCCTCGGTCTCGGTTCCGTCGGGCAGCCGATAGCGCGTGCAGACCGGGATCTCGGCGAAGTCGGAGAGGACGTCGAGCTTCGTCAGTGCGAGCGAGGTCATTCCGTTCACGCGCACGGCGTACCGAAGGGCGACCAGGTCGAGCCAGCCGCAGCGGCGCTCGCGCCCGGTCGTCGTCCCGTACTCCTCGCCGAGCTCGCGTACTCTGGCCTGGTCGGGCCCCTGGATCTCGGTCGGGAACGGGCCCTCGCCGACGCGCGTCACGTAGGCCTTCGCCACGCCGACGACGCTGTCGATGCGGGTCGGTCCGATGCCGATGCCGGTTGCGGCGGCGCCGGCGACCGGGTTCGAAGAGGTCACGAACGGATACGTACCGTGGTCGAGATCCAGAAGCGTGCCCTGCGCGCCCTCGAGCAGCACCCGCTGACCGTCCCTGAGCGCCTTGTCGACCAGAAGCGACGTGTCTGCGACGTACGGGCGCAGCCGTTGCGCACACTCTTCCAGGCGGGACGCGAGCTGCTCGACCTCGAGCGGCTCGACGCCGTAGACGCGCTCGAGCAGGAGGTTCTTCTCGGCGAGCGCGGTCTCGACCTTCTGACGGAGGATCTTGGCATCCAGCAGGTCCTGGACGCGGATGCCGAGGCGGGCCGCCTTGTCCGCGTACGCGGGCCCGATGCCGCGCTTCGTCGTGCCGATCTGCAGCTTGCCGAGCCGCCGCTCGCTCGCCGAGTCGATGGCGACATGCCAGGGCATGATCACATGGGCGTTCCCGGAGAGACGAAGCGCCGCGGTCGAAATGCCCCGGGCCTCGAGCTCGTCGACCTCGCGCACGAGCAGGCCGGGCTCGATGACGCAACCGGCCCCGACGACGCAGACTTTGTCCCCGTACAGGATCCCCGAAGGAACGTGATGGAGCTTGAACGTCTCGCCGTCGCGGACGATCGTGTGCCCGGCGTTGGGGCCGCCCTGGTAGCGGCAGACGAGATCGGAGCTCTCCGCGAGCAGGTCGACGATCTTGCCCTTGCCCTCGTCGCCCCACTGCGCCCCGACGATCACGGTCGCGGGCATCGCTATCCCCAGCTTAGTGCGCGGACAGGCGGGCGCGCTCGGCTGCAGCTGACAGGAGCTCGAGATCCCCGGCCACGCGGGCGTGCGCCACTTCGCGCAGAGCGAGCGTGTCCCGATCCTGCGCGTAACGCTCGCGTGAGCGAGGCGCGAGCTCCTGTTCGAGCTTGCCGACCCTTTGGGCGAGGAGCACGAAGTCGCGATCGGACATGACATGGCGCCCGAGGCGGAGCAGGCGGCGCTCGGGCCTCCGACGGGCCTGGCCCCGGGCCGGCCGAGGTCGACGTCGTTCTTGAGGAGGCGACCAGCTCGCCATCACCCGGCCGCCAGATCGGCGAATTTTGCGTAGCGGCGCAGGAACGAGAGCTTGATCGTGTCGGTCGGCCCGTTCCTGTGCTTCGCGACGTGGATCTCGGCGAGGCCCTGCTGATCGGACTCGTCGTCGTAGTACTCGTCGCGATAGATGAAGATGACGATGTCCGCGTCCTGCTCCAGCGAGCCCGACTCGCGCAGGTCGGAGAGGATCGGACGCTTGTCGTGGCGCTGCTCGACCGCCCGGGACAACTGCGAGAGCGCGAGGATCGGCACGTCGAGGTCGCGGGCGAGCACCTTGAGCGAGCGGGAGATCTGCGAGACCTCCTGGACGCGGTTCTCCGCCGTCGTCCCCGAGGTCATCAGCTGCAGGTAGTCGATGATGATGAGGCCCAGCTCGGGCTGCTTCGCCTTCAGCCGGCGGGCCTTCGAGCGGATCTCCATCATCGTGATGGAGCCGGTGTCGTCGACGTACACGGGCGCCTTGGCCAGCTTGTCGCAGGCGGCGGTGAGACGCGGCCAGTCGTCGGCCGCGAGCTTGCCTGTGCGCAGGCGCTGCGACTCGACCTTGGCCTCGCTGCACATGAGCCGCTGCGTCACCTCGGACTTCGACATCTCGAGCGTGAAGAGCGCGACGGGCACGCCCTTGCGCACGGCGAGGTTGGCCGCCATGCAGAGCCCGAGTGCCGACTTCCCCATGCTCGGCCGCGCGGCGACGATGACGAGATTTCCCTCCTGGAACCCGGACGTGATGCGGTCGAGGTCGCGAAACCCCGACGGCACACCGGTGACGTCGGAGCCCGACTCGTAGAGCGCCGTGATGCGCTCGAAGCTCTCCTTCAGCAGCTCCTCGATGTGACTGAACTCGCCCCGCGCGCGCTGCTGCGAGAGGTCGAAGACGATCTGCTCGGCCTGGTCGACGAGCTCGGTCGCCTCGCCGGGACGCTCCCAGCCGAGCTGAGAGATCTCGCCGCCGGCGCGGATGAGCCCGCGCAAGGTCGCGTTCTCGCGCACGATCTGCGCGTAGTGGCCGGCGTTCGCAGTCGCCGGCACGGTCGCCGCGAGCTCCTGGACCCTGACCTTGCCGCCGGCATCCTCGAGCTCGCCCCGCTCGTCGAGCTCGTCGGCCAGGGTGATCGCGTCGACAGGCTCGCCCTTGACGTACAGGCCGAGTGCGGCGCGGTAGACCTTCGCGTGGCTCTCGCGGTAGAACTCGCGCCCGTCGCTCGAGAGGATCTCGCTCACGGCGGCTATGGCGCCGGGCGAGATCATCATCGCGCCGAGAACGGATTCCTCGGCATCGAGGTTCTGCGGCGGCACATGCGGCTCTGTCACCGCTGGCCGCGCGCGCGCCGCATTCGTCACCATCGGACGGGACTGTAACGGGCCTGTGGATCGCTGATCCACAAGCGAAATCTTCCGCTTTGCAGGCATAAGGGAACAGATGTTCCCAAACGCGCCGGACGGCGTCCACCGACCGCAGGCCGAGCTGTGCACTCTTTTTACGCTGCGAGCGGGAAGTTCGTGCGGCTGTCCAGAGGCTTGTGGAAGGCCCTGTGGACGAGTGGTTAGGAGGGTTCGGCGGTGGGGTCGACGAGCTCGGGATCGGCTTCTGCTTCGCCCTGGGCCTTCTTCTGCCTGGACTTCTTCTGCTTGGCCTTGGGCTCGGGCTCTTCCGCCTCCGGCTCGCCCGCTGCAAGTTGGTCGGGCTCCGCCTCCGGCGCGGCGCCCTCCTCCTCCGCGGCGCCCTCCTCCTCCGCGGCGGCCTCCTCCGCGGCCTCGACCTCGGCGATCGCCTCCTCGACGGCAGCCGCTTGCTCGGCGGTGGCCTCGGCCTCGGCCGCTTCGGCCTGCTCCTCGGCTGCTGCCATCGCCTCGAGCTCCTCCTCGGGAGGCAGCTCGCCGCCTTCGGGAACGACGATCGCCTTCAGGTCGACGGTCACGTCGGGGAAGAGCTCGATCTGAATCTCGTAGCGCCCGACTCGCTTGATCGGGTCCTGCGGGTCGATCTTGCGCCGGTCGACTCGGATCTTGTGGACGCCCCAGATCTGGTCGGCGATGTCGGTCGGCGTGACCGAACCGAACAGCGTTCCCTGCGGCCCCGCGTTCACGTCGAAGCGGAGCTCCTTCTTGCCGAGCGTCTCGGCGAGCTCCTGCGCCTGCTCGAAGCTCGCCGCCTCGTGCCGGGCGCGCTCCGCCTCGCGGCGCTTGAGTTCGGCGACGCGCGCCGACGTCGCCTCCTCGGCCATGCGCCGGGGACCGAGGTAGTTGCGCATGTAGCCGCGCGAGACCGAGACGACCTCGCCGCGGAGGCCGACCTTCTCGACGTCTCGAAGGAGGATGACTTCCATCGCGGTTTCGCGTTACGGCGCTACGTACGGAAGGAGCGCCATCTCTCTTGCGCGCTTGACCGCGACCGCGATCTGCTCCTGGTGGCGGCGGCAGGCGCCTGTGATGCGACGCGATCGGATCTTGCCCTTCTCGGACACGTAGCGACGGAGCTGGTTGTAGTTCTTGTAGTCGACCTGCTCGATCTTCTCCTTGCAGAAGTAACAGCTCTTCCGCCGGATGGGACCGGTCGACGTGGACGGCCGTCTACGGCCGCTCTGCTTGGTTTGCGTTGCCATGCGCTTCAGAGATTCCTCCTAGAACGGGATGTCGTCGTCGGTCGCCGAGCCGGCCTTGACGAAGTCGGTCTGGTCGGCGGCGACATCGGACGGCGGGATGTACTGGGACGGGCCCTCGCCCTCGCTGCGACCGCCGAGGAACTGGACGCTGTCGGCGATGATCTCGACGGCCTGGCGCTTGGTGCCGTCCTGCGCCTCCCACTCGCGCCAGTCGAGCCGTCCGTCGACGCCGACCGGTCGACCCTTGGCGAGGAACTGCGCGCAGCTCTCGCCCTGGTTGCCCCAGACCGTGACGTCGAAGTAGTTCGGCTTGTCGCCCCACTCGCCCGTCGACGCGTCCTTCTGGCGCGTGTTGACGGCGATGCGAAGCTTGCACACTGCTGTCCCGCTCGGCGTGTGCCGGAGCTCGGGGTCCTTCGTCAGGTTGCCGACGAGGACAACGCGGTTGATGTTTGCCATGGCCTCTCTCTCCTCCTTATGCGAACACTCGTTCGGATGCTACCCGGTCGATGGGACAGCCTCCTTCTCCGCCTTGGCAGGCGCCGCGGGGCGGCGGACGGCCATGTGCCGCATCGCCCCGTCCGTGATCTTGAGCACCCGGGTGACCTCCTCGAGCGTCGCCGGATCGGCGTCGAAGTGGAGGACGTGATAGTGGGCTTCCCCCTTGTGGTCGATTTCGTACGCCAGCTTCCGCCGTCCCCAAGGCTCGTGTCCGACCCAGCTCCCGCCGCGCTGCTCGATCAGCTCGCGCGCGCGCGCGAGAATCTCGTTCTGGCGCTCCTCGGGGAGCTCAGGGTCGAGCATCAGCATGACCTCGTATGCGTTCATCGTTCCCGAATCCTCCTTCCCTCGGTCTAGCGGCCTCGCCTGCTCGTGCCGTTCGGGAAGGGACGGCGCCGGGGCGAGACAGGAAGTCGGTCGAGTATAGCGACGGTTCCGCCCTTGCCCCCGACCCATTCGTCGTGGGAGAGTGACGGTTGTGAATCAAAGGGCCGCACTCGGTCTCGGCGCTCTCGCGGGCGCCGCAGCCGCGTTCCTTCTCGGCCGCCGGCGGCCGGGCGTGCCACCCGGTCCCGAAGCAACCGCCGATCCGCGGGCGGAGGAGCTGCGGCAAAAGCTCGCCGAAGCGCGGCAGGCCGGGGTGGACGAGGCGGAGTTCGAGGCCGCAGGGATGGGAGCCGAGACGATCGTGGAGGACGAGCCTTCGCGGCGGGAGCCCCCGCCCGGGGACGAGTTCGAGGCCATGCGCCGCCGCGTTCACGAGGAGGCGCGCGCCGCGGCCGACGAGATGCGCCGCCGCGCCGACACGACCGAGTCGCAGTAGCACGTCGGATCGAGCACGCGGTCGAGATCGCCGCGCCGCCGGAGCGCGTCTTTCCCTACCTCGTCGCCGCCGAGCAGCGTCTGCGCTGGATGGGCATCCTCGTCGAGTCGGAGCCGCTCGAGGAGGGCCGCTTCCGCGATGTGTTCCTCGACCACGGCCAGCGGGTCGAGCTCGAGGCCGAGGTCTTGCGCCACGAGCCTCCGAAGCTGCTGCGGGTGCGACTACTGGGGAGTGGGTTCGAGGCCACCAGCACCCAGATGCTCGGGGAGACGAAGTCGGGGACTCGCCTCACGACGGTGGTCGAGACCGACTACACGAACCGACTTGCGCGGCTCGCGGGCCCGCTCGTCGCGCGACGCGCCCAGCGGCAACTCGAGGCTGACCTGGCGGCGCTCAAGGAGCTCGTGGAGGTCGAGAACCGCTAGCGAAGCGGCCTGAACGCGGCCACGCCGTTGGCGAGGCCGCGCGCGACCTTCCACTGGTACGACGCGGTGCGCAGGCGGGCGCCTTCCGTGGGGTTCGTCATGAACCCCTCCTCGACGAGGATCGCGGGCACGTTGGCCCAGTTGAACCCTGTGAGGTCGCCGCGCGCGACGAGGCCGAGGTCGAGCGCTCCGGTTGAGCGAACCACGGCTGCCTGCACGAGCCGAGCGGCGCGACGGCTCGGATAGAAGATGTCGTCGGTCCAGTCCTGGTGCCACTTTGGATAGAGAGTCGAGACTCCATGCCGGCTGCGGTCGGTCGACCCGTCCGCGTGGAGGCGGAGCATGAGCGCTGAGTGGAGGCGGTTGCAGAACTTCGCGCGAGCGATGTTCCCGCCGTTCCCGTAAGAGAAGTCCATCGTCGTGCGCGTCATGGCCACGCGATAGCCGCGAGCCTGGAGGACGGAGCGCAACTTCAACCCGATCTGGAGGACGACGGTCGCCTCACCGGGGGCGCCGCCGCCGTCCTTGATCTTGTAGATGGTCGAGCCCGGCCCGATCGGCTCGGTCGAGAGGTCCGGGGTCGCCTCGTGACCGGGGTCGATGCAGATGAGCGGCGTCCCGGCCGCGGGCGACGGCATGAGGAACACAGCCGAGGCGAACAGTTCAGCGGTGAAGCTCACCGCTCCCAGTTTGACACTCTCCGGCGGCGGCACCTATGCTGGCGGCG
>DASXRO010000055.1:0-17167 GCA_036506555.1 Gaiellaceae bacterium | reverse complement strand
GCCCGCCGTGATCGTGATTCCGGAGCGCGAGACGCCCGGCATCAAAGCAAGGATCTGCGAGATTCCCACGGCAAAAGCGGCGGGAAAGCGCAGCTCGGCGATCGTGCTCCGTTCGGGAAGCCGGTCGGCAAGCCAGAGGATTACGCCGAAGACCGCGAGGAGAATGGCGATCTGCCAGGGCTGGCCAAGCTTCTCCTCGATGAAGTCCTCGCCTGCGGCGCCGGCGAGCCCGGCCGGAATGGTCGCGGCGAAGATGTACCACGCGATTGGCTCGTCGGTCCCTGCGATGGAGCGGCGAACGACCGACCGGAGCCAGGCGGTCACGTAACGGACGACGTCGGCCCAGAAGTAGACGACGACGGCGACGAGAGTCCCGAGGTGGAGCGCCACGTCGAAGGTCTTGTTGAAATCCGGATGCGCCTCGAGATAGCGCCAGTCAGCCAGCCATGGCACCAGGATGAGATGGCCCGACGAGGAGATCGGGAGCAGCTCCGTCAGTCCCTGCACGATCCCCAGGACGAGGGCCTGCCAGTTGGACAGCGCGCCGGGCCGGTCGCCCACCCCAGCGGTGGCGAGCACGACCGCGAGGAGGAGGCCCACGCCGGCAACGAGGTAGAGACCGGCGCGCCCCACGCGGGTATCGTATGCGCGCCTGATGACCCGGAACGACGTCATTCTCGGCATCGTCGCCGCGGTGCTGATCGCCTTCAGCCTCTTCGTGGCGCTCGTCGTCCCGCGTCGCGACCCGGGCTTCCCAGGGCGGAATCTCCGCCTCTTCGTCGTCGTGGCGGTGCTCCTGATCGTCGGGATGCTGACCGCGGTGGAGGTGTTCGGCGAGAGCCATCACTTCGCCGCGGCCGGCGAGAGCGCCCCCGCAGAGACGGGAGCCGGGACCACCCCGACCACGACCGGTGGCGGCGGCGGGCCCAGCGGAAATCCCGCCGCTGGGAAGCAGATCTTCACCACGACCGCCCAGCCGGCCTGTGAGACCTGCCACACGCTGGCCGAGGCGGGCGCCACCGGGACGGTCGGGCCCAACCTGGACGACGTCCTGAAGGGCAAGGACGCGGCCTTTATCCACGAGTCGATCGTCGACCCGAACGCTCAGATCGCCTCGGGCTACCAGGCCGGGATCATGCCCCAGACCTTCGGCCAGCAGCTCAACGATCAGCAGCTTGCCGACCTGGTTGCGTTTCTCGTCCAGGCGACGAAGGGCTAGACAACCCGCGGTACAGGCGGAGAGGGCGGGATTCGAACCCGCGACCCAACTTTCGCCGGGTACGCGATTTCCAGTCGCGCTCCTTAGGCCAGCTCGGACACCTCTCCGCGCGCCGAGAGCATGGTATCTCCTCGCGTTTGGCACCCCGAAGAAGAGGTACAACCCATGAGGCCACCGCTTGAGAAGGGGGTTTTGCATGCCACCTCGTGGAGTCAAGAAGGGCACGAAGCGCGCCCGTCAGTACGAGCACATCAAGGAGAGCGAGAAGAGCCGCGGCGCGTCGACGAAGCGCGCCGAGGAGATCGCGGCACGCACCGTCAACAAGGAACGCGCACGCTCCGGCCAATCGCGGACGCGGTCCCGTACCTCGCTGCGCGGACGGTCGCCGAGCGTCCGCGGCGGTCAGCGCTCGGGCACGAACAGGCCGAAGGGCCAGACGAAGGAGCAGCTCTACAACCAGGCCAAGCGCCTGAACGTCAAGGGCCGCTCGCGGATGAACAAGCGGCAGCTTCTGGCCGCGGTGAACAGGAAGAAGTAACCCGCCGCAAGCGTTCCTACCGCTCGCTCGCCTCGCTCCAGCGCGACAACCGCGTCTGCCGCGCCTGTGCGGAGGCGGGCTATCCGCTGGAATCGCGTCCGGTTCTGGAAGGACGTCCCGGCCAGCGGGCGATGATCGTCGGCCAGTCGCCGGGTGTCGTCGAGGGTCGGGAGCGGAGGCCGTGGCGCGGACGCGCCGGGCAGACGCTCCGCCGCTGGCTGGGGGTCGACGAAGAGGAGTTCTACGCGACCTTCTACTGCGTCTCGGTGACGCGCTGCTACCCGGGCAAGCACCCCTCGGGCCGGGGTGACCGGACTCCGACGCCGCCCGAGCTCGATCTCTGCAGATTCTGGCTCGACTGGGAGCTCCGGCTGCTGCGTCCGGCTGTCGTCGTTCCCGTCGGCGGGCTCGCGGCGAGGCGGCTGCTCGGAATCACCCGGCTCGACGACGGCATCGGGTCGCGCTTCGAGCTCTGCGAGGCCGTCGCCGTCCCCCTCCCGCATCCCTCGGGCGCGAGCGGCTGGCTCAACCAGCCGCGGAACCGAGACCGGCTCACGCAGGCACTCGAGGTTCTCCTCGCGGAGCTCGAGCGTGCAGGATGTCGCCCGTGGCCGAGCGAGTCCTCACCGAAAGGGAGCTGAATCGTGCCGTCCTCGCGCGCCAGCTGCTGCTCGAGCGCGCGAAGCTTCCCGTCCCGCGAGCACTCGAGCGCGTGGGCGGCCTGCAGACGCAAGACGCGCGCTCGGGCTACATCGGCCTCTGGTCGCGGTTGGCCGGCTTCGTGCGGGACGACCTGACTCGCGCGCTCGAGCGCCATAGTGTCGTTCAGGCGACGTTGATGCGGGTGACGATCCACACCGTGTCCGCGCGCGACTACCCGCTGCTCACGGAAGGGGTCCGCGAGGAGCGGCGGAAATCATGGGCGCAGGCCCGCAGCAAGCAGATGGACGTGCGCAAGGTGCCCGCGGTGGCGCGAAAGGTCAGCTCGCTCCTCGCAGACGGCCCGCGCTGGCGCAAGGAGGTCGTCGAGGAACTCGGCGTGGACAGCGCGACCTGGAACGGCGTCGGTATGTGGGTCGACCTCGTTCGCGTGCCGCCCTCCGGAACCTGGGAACGGCCCCGCGGCGATCTGTACGCGACAGCGGAAACCTGGCTGGACCCCTCCAAGGCGACTGAAGAGGAGGGGCTCGAGCACCTCGTACGCCGCTACCTGGGCGGCTTCGGTCCCGCTTCGCTCAAGGACGCTGCGAACTGGGCCGGCCTTCCGCCCCGACGACTCGAGCCTGTGGTCGAGCGCATGAACCTGCGGCGGTTCCGCGCGGAGGACGGCGCCGAGCTCCTCGATCTTCCACGGGCACCGCTTCCCGATGGAGAGACGCCGGCTCCGCCGCGCTTCCTCCCCGCCTGGGACGCGACGCTGCTCGCCCACGCGCGACGGGCGCAGATCCTTCCCGAGCGTCACCGGGCGAAGGTGTTCAACACGAAGACGCCGCACTCGCTGTACACCTTCCTGGTCGACGGGCAGGCTGCCGGGATCTGGAAGCTCGAGCGGGGACGGGTGCGGATCGAGCCGTTCGAGCGGCTGACGCGGGAGGCCCGCAAGGAGGTCGACGAGGAAGCCGCGCGCCTGGCCGCGTTCCTGGCGTGAGCGAGACCACGCGCCTGCTCCACGAATGCGCGGAGGAGTGGCAGCTTCATCTTGGCGAGCCGTTCTCGGGCGGATACGCCTCCCGCGTGGTCACGGCGGCGACGCTCCTTGACGGCACCGAGGTCGTCCTCAAGCTCCAGCTTCCGCACCGCGAGAGCGAGCACGAGGCAGCTGCGCTCCGGCACTGGGACGGCGACGGCGCGATCCGGCTGCTGGCCTACGACCCAGAGCGTGATGCGCTTTTGCTCGAGCGCTGCCTTCCGGGCACGCAGCTCTCCGAGCTGCAGCAGGACGCAGCCCTGGACGTCTTCGTCCAGTTACTCCCGCGCCTCTTCAAGGCGGCGCATGAACACTTTCGTGCCCTTGCGGAGGAGGCCGACTGGTGGGCCGAAGACCTCGAGGCGAAGTGGCAGAGCGATGGCCAGCCGTTCGAGCGGCGATTGCTCGATACGGCGCTCGACGCTCTCAGGACACTGCCGGCCTCGCAAGGTGAGCAGGTCTTGCTCCATCAGGATCTCCATGCGGGCAATGTCCTGCGCGCCGAGCGGGAGCCATGGCTGGTCATCGACCCCAAGCCCCTCACGGGCGAGCGCGAGTTCGCGGTCGCGCCGATCGTCCGGGGGCTTGAGCTCGGCGGCGGACGCCGGAACGTTCTCCACCGGCTCGACCGGTTGGTGGGGGAGCTCGGACTCGACCGAGAGCGCGCTCGCCTCTGGTCTCTAGCACAGACGGTCGCGTGGTCGTTCGGCAGCGACTTCTTCGACCAGCACGTCGCGACCGCGAGTTGGCTGCTCGAGTCGCGTTAGGCGGGTGAGGCGCCCTTTGACTCCCAGTAGCTGTTGAGCGCGCCCTGCACCTGCACGAACCAGATGAGAGGGCCAAAGATCGGGAGCAGGAACCACAGGCCGTAAATGCCGCGGACGGGGCTCGGGCGACCGTCGAGATCCTCGTACATGTACCTCACCTCGGACGGGACGATGAAGAACGTCACCGGCGAGATGACGATGTAGATGACGAGGCCGATGACGCCTCCGACGCCGTTGCCCGAATAGCGCTTGATCTCCTCCTGGGTCTTGTACACCCAGTAGATGCCGTAAATGCCGATCGTCAGAACGAACCACAGAATGGAGAGCCCGATCGAACGCGTCTCTCCGATCGGACCGCGACCGCCGGTCGCGCCTGCGACGCCGGCTGATGTCATCGTCGCCTCTTCGGTGCCAGGGTCTCGATCATTTCACACCGAGACCTCGCCGGTCCGTGGCGGGACGGTCAGGCCGTGTGCAGGCGGGCCGCTCGGCCAGGCCGGAATGACCAAGCGTGTACGCCGGTGCGCCAGGCGACCGCCGTGAGGAAGATCGCGGCGCCGGAGAAGATGAGAAGCGCCTGGGCGGCGAGCGCGAAGCCGAGCGCCCGAGAGGGTTCTACGCCCGAGACAACGAGGAGCAGGGTCCCCGCGGTGATCTGCGTGGCCGCCCCGGCTGGGCCGATCGGGAAGGCGGCAGAGGCCGCGCCGGCGCAGACGAACATGATGGCGAGCGGGAAGGAGAGCGCGATCCCGAAGGTTCCGAGCAGCAGGAAGATTGCGGTCGCCCGAATGAGCCAGGATGCGAAAACGAACCCCCAGGCACGGGTCGCCTCGCGCCACGGCGTCGCACGCGGCGCGAGCCATTGGACGAGCCGGAACCGAGCAAGGCCGGTGCGGGCGGAGAGGCGGGGGAGAGCGAGGACGACCGCAGCTGCGCCAACCCCGCCTACGCCGAGGACGGCGAAGCCCGCGCGCACGGCGGGCGAGTTCCCGGGAAAGGCCGCGGCCGCCGTTGCGAGCGGCGAGAGTGCAACCGCGTCGACGAGGCCGAGCGTGACGAGGGAAAGGCAAAGCCCGCGGACGTCGACCGGGCAGCCGGGGTAGCGCCGTACGATCGCGATCCGGATCACTTCGTCGAACCGGCCCGGGAGCGCGACACCCATGAGCGAGGCGCCGCCGCCTGCGGCAGCCAGCGCGAGCCGCCCGGGGCGCTCGTTCGCTCTGAAGAGGCGGCGCCACCCGAACGCCTTGAAGCCGTACGCGAGCACGAATAGCAAGCCCGCGACGGTGACGAGGCCGGCGTTCCCGTGCGCGAGCGGCCAGCCGGAGTGAACCAGGGAGCGGCCCGCAACGGCCAGGATCCCAGTCGTGAGAATCGAGAGCCCGAGCGTGACAGCGAGCCTTCCCCGGGGTGAGCGGAAGAGGCGTGCGAGCGGAGTGCTCACGCTCTCGAGTCGCCGACCCATGTCTATTCCCTCTTCTCTCGGAGCGATCGTTCCAGCCGAAACACGATCTCGCCGTTGATCGATCGGTGAGACTCGCGCGCCGCGCGCTCCAGCTGCTCCCGCAACTCGACAGGCAGACGGAGAGGAAAACCGACTCTCATATCACGACGATCTAATTTCAATATCATGATAATATCAAAGATCGAAACAGCAGGCGGTCGCCGTCTCAGAGCAGGACGTCGCCGTCTCAGGCGCGCGTCTTCGGGCCCGGCTGCGTGAGCCCGCTTTCGTACGCGAAGATCACGGCCTGTACGCGGTCCCGTAGACGCAGCTTCCGAAGGATGCGCTTCACATGCGTCTTCACGGTCGATTCCTCGATGACGAACACAGCCGCGATCTCGCCGTTCGAGAGCCCGCGCGCGACGAGCTCGAGAACCTCACGCTCGCGCGGGGTGAGCTCTGGGAGCCGCTCGGCAGAGGAGGCGTCGGGCGCCGGTTGCTCGGCCATGCGGTCGATCACCTTGCGCGTTACGGATGGGGAGAGGAGCGAGTCGCCGGCGGCGACCGTGTGAATGGCCTCGATTAGCTCCTCGGGGCTGGTGCGCTTGAGCAGAAAGCCCGAGGCGCCCGCCCTGAGCGCGCCGAAGATGTACTCGTCCTGCTCGAACGTCGTCAGGATAACGACCTTCACCTCTGGCGAGACCGCGAGCACCTCGCGGGTCGCCGCGATCCCGTCGAGGTCGGGCATGCGGACGTCCATGAGGACGACGTCCGGCCTGAGCTCGCGCGTATCCGTGACGGCGGCGCGCCCGTCCCCCGCCTCGCCGACCACGTCGAGAGTCTCGTCGCTCGAGAGCACGGCTCTGAGACCCGCGCGCATGAGGTCGTCGTCATCGACGATCAGAACCCGCACATGCGGTGTGCTCATTCGCGCGCGTCCCCGTAAGGGAGCCGTGCGTGCACGCGGAAGACGCCGTCGGCTCCGCCCGCTTGAAGGCTTCCGCCGAGGAGATCGGCGCGCTCCTGCATGCCGACGATTCCGTGGCCGCCGGCAGCGGGGATTGAATCGGGCGGGATGGGATTGGTCACGGTGATCTCGAGCGCGTTCGAACCGAATGCGACGTTTACCTCCACCGTCCCGCTCGCGTGCCGGGCGGCGTTCGTGAGCGCCTCCTGGAGGATCCGGTACGCAGCCTGGTCGACGCCCGGAACGAGGGGGGGAGGGGAACCGTCGACGTGGACCATCACGTCAAGGCCGGTCGCTCGGTGGCGCTCGGCCAGGGTATCCAGCGCGGCGAGGCCGAGCGGCGGCTCCACGTCGCGCGCCGGCTCCCCAGAGCCGCCGTCGTCTCGCAGGACGCGGACGAGCTGGTCGATGTCCTCAACGGTCTCGCGCGCGACCTCTTCGATCGTCTCCAGGGCGGCTCTCGCGCGCGCAGGATCCTTTTCGCTCAAAAGCCGTGCAGCGCCGGCCTGGACGAGGATGACGTTGATCGCATGGCCCGCCGAGTCATGGAGGTCGCGCGCGATGCGCGTGCGCTCCTCGGCGGCGGCCAAGCGCCGCTCGCGCTCCGCCTCACGTTCGGCGCGCAGTGCGCGCTCCTCGAGCTCGGCCACACGGGCGTGGCGCATCCGGACCCGGTCGCCGAACACCCACGCGGCGCCCCAGACGAGCGCTCCGAACAGGAGCGGAACGGTTGGGAACTGGTCGCGGGCGACTCCGACGGCGCCGACGTGGAGGACGAACAGGCCGGCCACGGTCCCGGCGGTCAGCCGAGTAGGAACGCGCGTCTGCTCGGGGCTCGCGGCGAGGAAATAGAGCGCGATCGTGGGGCCGAGCGGCGGGCCGAGCGGGTAGCCGAGCCCGTTCAGCGCCGCGCTTGCCGCAGCCGTCAACGCGAACACGGCGAGCGGGGCCCGGCGCCGGAAGACGAGCGGCAGCGATGCGAGCGCTGCCAGGGCAACCGCCAAGCCGTCGAGACCACGGGCGTCTGCCTCGGACTCGCCGACGGTGCCGCCCGTGGCGAGGAGCGCAAGCGAGAGCCCAAAGACGAGCACCGCGATACCGGCGTCGACTAGGAGGTGCTTGTACCTCGCCACGAGCCGAGCGTAGCGCGCCCCCACGCGCGCCGAGTCTCCCCAGCGGGGTATTCCGCTCCCCCCTGAGGAGGACGCCGAACATCCTCCCAGGGGGCGTTGCCGTCGCAGGAACGCGACCGTACCGTGGACGGCATGGACGACGGCTTCGTCATCGAGATGAGCGGGCTGACCAAGCGCTACGGCGAGCGGATCATCGCTGTGGATCGGCTGGACCTGTGCGTGCGCCGGGGCGAGGTTTACGGTTTCCTGGGCCCGAACGGCGCGGGCAAGACGACGACGTTGAGGATGTTGCTGGGCCTCGTGCGCCCGACCTCCGGGACCGCCTTCGTCCTTGGCGCCGCGCCGGGCTCGCCGGAAGCGCTGGCCCGCGTGGGGGCGCTGGTCGAGACCCCCAGCCTGTATCCCTTCCTTTCCGGCCGGGACAATTTGCGAGTCCTCGCGCGCCATGCGCACGTCTCCGAGCGCCGGGTCGACGCCGTGCTGGAGGAGGTGGAGCTCACCGACCGGGCCTCCGACCGGTTCGCCGCCTACTCGCTCGGCATGAAGCAGCGCCTCGGCGTGGCCGCTGCGCTGCTCAAGGACCCGGAGCTCCTGATCCTCGACGAGCCGACGAATGGCCTCGACCCAGGGGGAATGGCCGAGATGCGCACCTTCATCCGCGGCCTCGGGCGCGGCCGGCGGACTGTTCTCCTCTCCAGCCATCTGATGAGCGAGGTAGAGCAAATCTGCGACCGCGTCGGAGTCATCCGCAGTGGCTCGCTCGTCGGCGAAGGAACGGTGGCCGAGCTGCGCGGGCGTGAGACTCTGCGGGTGGTCGCCGAGCCGGTTGCTGCGGCGGAGCGGCTGCTCCCGACCCTGCCCGGGGTCGAGCGCGTCACGGTCGCCGAGGGCGGGCTCAGCATCGCAGTCGATCCCGCCGCCGCGTCGGCCATCAACCGCGCCCTCGTGGAAGCGGGTATCGCCGTGAGTGAGCTCCGCCGCCAGCAGGCCTCGCTCGAGCAGGTCTTTCTCGATCTCACCCAGCCAGAAGAGGAGGCGGCATGACGAGCATCACGGCAGAGCTCTTGGTCGTGCGCAAGCGCTCGAGCACGTGGATCCTGCTCGGAATCTGGAGCGCGCTCGCCGTCCTCTTCGCGTACGTCATCCCGTACGTGGAGTACCTGAACGGAAGCGAGCCGGGACAAACGCTGGCCGAGCTGCTGCCTGAACGGTTCGCCGGCAACCTCGTCGGCGGCTTCCCCTTCTTCGGCGGCGTGTTCGCGCTCATGCTCGGCGTGCTCGCCCTTGGGAGCGAATACGGCTGGGGAACGCTGAAAACGCTCTTCATCCAGCGCGAGGGCAGGCTCCACGTGTTCGGGGCCAAGCTGGTCGCCCTGGGCGCCGTCCTCGTCCCGTTCACGGTCGTCGTCTTCGCGCTGGGGGCCGGCGCCAGCTACGTGATCGCCCTGCGCGAGGGCGGCGATGTCGATTGGCCGTCGGCGTGGCTCGTCGTCCGCGCCATGGGCGCCGGCTGGCTCATCCTGGCGGTGTGGGCCTCGTTCGGCCTCCTCCTCGCGGCCGTGTCCCGGGGGACATCGCTTGCGATCGGAATCGGCATCCTCTACGCACTGGTGATCGAGGGACTGATCAGCGCGTTTGCGGATTCAGTCAGCTTCCTCGAGCCGGTTACAGAGTTCTTCCTGCGAGCGAACGCGTACTCGCTCGTAAAGGCGGTCGGCCTTTCCATCGGGGATGCGGCGGGCAACGGCCCCGGAGCCTTCAGCGGCCCGTACGTGGCCACGGGCCAGGCACTCCTCGTCCTCGTCGCGTACATGGCCGGGTTCCTCCTGCTGTCAGGCCTTCTGCTCCGCCGGCGGGACGTGGCATAGCGAGCGGCGTATGCTCGCCCCGCTCTGGGTAGATCCCCCGGGAGGGGCGGACGCTCGTGACTGGAGGTGATGTGGAGACGCCGCGCACAGTCGATGTGCCGGAGTACGAGGTGCACGAGCGGGTGCCTGTCGATCCTTTGCGTGCCGCGCTCCTCGTAATCGACATGCAGAACGACTTCGTCAAGGAGGGCGGCACCCTGCTCGTACCGGACGCCGAGGCGACGCTCCCGCGGATCGCCCAGCTGCTCGAGCTCGCGCGGCAAGCGGGGATGAGGGTCGTCTTCAGCCAGGACACGCACGACGAGGGCGATCCCGAGTGGAGGATCTGGGGAGAGCACGTCCGGCGCGGTACCTGGGGCTGGCAGATCGTCGACGAGCTCGCGCCGCGCGAGGACGAGCTCGTGATCCAGAAGGTCCGCTACGACGCCTTCTACGGAACCCCGCTCGACCACTTTCTGCGCCTGTGGGGCGTCGACACGCTCGTGATCTGCGGCACGGTGGCGAACATCTGCGTCCACTACACGGCGGCGAGCGCGGCGCTGCGCTGGTACGACGTGATCATCCCTCGCGATGCTGTGTCGGCCCTCGAGCCCTTCGACCTCGAGGCGTCGCTGCGCCAGACGGCCTTCCTGTTCGCCGGCAAGGTCACGACGACCGATGGGCTGGAGGTGGCGCGAGCGAGCCCATGAGCTCTCCCGGCGACGAGCCCGGGAGCGACAAGCGCGATCAAAGAGGGGAGGACCGATGTCGATTCCGGTCGACCGCGACGAGGTGCAGCGCCTCGTCGCCGAAGAGGCCGCCCAGGTCATCGAAGTGCTGCCGACGGCCGAATACGAGGACGAGCACATCGCCGGCGCGATCAACATCCCGCTCAAGGAGCTGGACGAAAAGGCTCCGCGGTTACTCGACCGCGGGCGGCCGGTGATCGTCTACTGCTACGACTCCCAGTGAGACCTGAGCCCACGAGCCGCGGCGCGGCTCGCAACGCTCGGCTTCACGCGCGTCCACGACTACCCCGCCGGTAAGGCCGACTGGGGCTCGTTCAACCTCCCGCTGGAAGGGCGGGCCGGAAGCGAGACCCGTGCGGGCGCGCACGTTCGCACCGACGTCCCGACGTGCCGCCTCGATGAGCCCCTGCGACACGTCTGCGAGCGAGTCGAGAGGGCGGGCTGGGACACGTGCTTCGTCGTCGACGAGACGGGCATCCTGATCGGTCGCCTGGGCGGCAGCGCGCTTCGCGGCGAGCAGGAGCAGAGCGTCGAGGACGCGATGACGCCGGGACCAAGCACCGTCAGGCCGAGCGCGCGACTTGAAGCGATGATCAAGCGAATGCACGAGCAGAACCTGAGCAACCTGCCCGTGACCACGTCCGACGGGCGGCTTGTCGGACTTCTTGTGCGCGAGGACGCCGAGCGGGTCGTATCGGGCTGACCGGAATAGGGCCTCGAGATCCGTGGTTGTCCTGAGGAGAGAAGCGCGAAGACGGAGGAACGTGCGATGAAGATCGGGATCATCGGCGCCGGCCAGATCGGCGCCACGCTCGCCAGGCACTTCGTCGATGCCGGGCATGAGGTGGCAATCAGCAACTCGCGCGGGCCGGACACATTGCAAGCCGTCGCCGAGGAGCTCGGTCCGCGGGCGCAGGCGCTGACGGCGGAAGAGGCCGCGCGTTTCGGCGATGTCGTCGTGGTCTCGGTGCCGTTCGGTCGCTACCGCGAGGTGCCGAGCGAAGGCCTCGCCGGCAAGGTCGTGATCGACACCAATAACTACTACCCGCAACGAGACGGTCACTTCGAGGAGCTTGACCGCGACCGCACTACCTCGAGCGAGCTGTTGCAAGCGCACCTGTCGGGGGCTCGCGTCGTCAAGGCGTTCAACGCGATCCTCTGGAAGCGCCTTCGCGATGACGGCCGTCCCGCCGGCGACCGCGAGCGCATCGGCATTGCGATCTCCGGCGACGACGAGCGGGCGAAGCGCACTGTCGCCGAGCTGATCGGCCAGATCGGCTTCGACCCGGTCGACGCCGGCACGCTGGCCGAAGGCGGACGCAAGCATCAACCGGGAAGCCCGGCGTACACCGAGGGCCTACAGACCGGAGAGTTGCGTGCCCGTCTTGCAGCCTGAGTCGGCGCAAGCGGTCGTCAATTCGCAGCGGGCGGCCCGGAGGTGAAGCGCTACGAGCAATAGCGGCGATCCGAACGGTCGGCCGTCGCCGTTCACGGGTCGGACGGCGTGGGCGCGGAGCCTGGAGACGCCGCTGCGCGAGTTCCTGCGCGCGGAGACGGGCGGCTCTGCAGTCTTGCTGGCCGCCGCCGTCGCGGCACTCGTCTGGGTGAATGTCCACGGGTCCTCCTACGACTCGCTCTGGGGGACGCAGCTTTCGATCGATCTGGGCGGCCGAGGCGTCGCGTTGGATCTTCGCCACTGGGTGAACAGCGGCCTGATGACGTTCTTCTTCTTCGTCGTCGGGCTCGAAGCGCGGCGCGAGTTCGACCTGGGCGAGCTGCGGGAGCGGCGGCGGTTTGCGCTGCCCCTGCTGGCGGGGATCGGCGGCATGGCGGTGGCGGTCGCCATCTACCTAGCCTTCAACGTCGGCCGCTCGTCCGCGGGCGGCTGGGGGATCGTTATGTCGACCGACACCGCCTTCGCGCTTGGCTTGCTCGCGCTCGTCGGCCCCCGCTTTCCCGACCGGCTGCGGGCGTTCATGCTCACGGTCGTCGTCGTGGACGACATCGTCGCGCTCGTCGTCATCGCGACCGTCTACACGGAGACGTTCCACGTTGTGCCACTCCTTGCGGCCGTGGGCTTCTTCGGAGCCGTCCTCGCCGCGCGTGGCCTCCGATTCAGGGCCGGTCTCGTCTGTGCGGTGCTCGGGACTTCCGCCTGGGTGGGCCTGCTCAAGTCGGGGGTCGAGCCGGTCGTGATCGGCCTCGCGATGGGCCTCCTCGCCTACGCCTTCCCTGCGCCGCGGTCCAATCTCGAGCGCGCCACGGAGCGGTTCCGTGAGTTCCGCGAACAACCCACCGCGGAACTGGCACGAGTGGCCGGAGTGGAGCTGAGGTCGGCGACATCGGTCAACGAACGGCTGCAGCAGCTCTTTCACCCCTGGACGAGCTACGTGATCGTGCCGCTCTTCGCGCTCGCGAATGCGGGGATCGCCGTCGACGGCGGTTTCCTGGCGCGAGCCTTCAGCTCCCCGATCACGCTCGGGATCCTGGTCGGTTACGTCGTCGGCAAGCCGGTGGGCATTCTCGGCTGCTCGTGGCTCGTGACGCGGCTGAGCCGCGGGCGGCTGCGGCCGCCGGTGGGCTGGGCAGCCGTCGCCGGCGGCGGCACGATCGCCGGGATCGGCTTTACCGTCGCGCTGCTGGTAGCGACGCTCGCCTTCGACGGGCGCCGGCTCGAGGAGGCGAAACTCGGCATCCTCAGCGCCGCGCTCGGAGCAGCGCTCATCACCTGGCTGCTGTTTCGCGCCACGGCGCTGCTGCCTCGGCGGCTACGGATCCGAGCCCTGCTCGGAACCGCCGAGCCGCTCGTCGACCTCTACATCGACGTCGACCCGGAGCGCGACCACGTTCGCGGGCCGATCATCGCGCCGGTCACGGTCGTCGAGTACGGCGATTTCGAGTGTCCCTACTGCGGGCAGGCGGAACCGGTCGTCCGCGAGCTCCTTCGCGATTTCGGCGATGTCCGCTACGTCTGGCGGCACCTGCCGCTGAACGACGTCCACCCCCGCGCCCAGCTCGCCGCCGAGGCGGCGGAGGCGGCCGCCGAGCAGGGCGCCTTCTGGGAGATGCACGATCTCCTGCTCGGCAACCAGGACGCGCTTCGGCCCGATGACCTGATCGGCTACGCCGAGCAGCTCGGCCTCGATGTCGAACGCTTCACCAACGACCTGCGCGCTCACGCCGGCGCCGCGCGGGTGGCCGAGGATGTCGATAGCGCCGACCTGAGCGGCGTTTCCGGCACGCCCACCTTTTTCATCAACGGCCGCCGCCACTACGGCGCCTACGACATCGCCACCCTCTCGGCGGCCGTACGCGCGGCCGGAGCGCAAGCGATACTGGCGACCATGCCCGCCGGCTGAGGCGCCGGGCGACGGAAAGGCGGAGGGGGAGGGATCCCGTCAGCCGCGCGTACTTGCCTGAAGAACGGCGAGACGAGCACCAGCCTTCCTAGCTGTGACGAGGTTGCCCTTGCGCTCGTTGACTTCGGCGGCCTCCTCGAGCACCGACGCTTCGTCGTGACCCCTCTCGGCGAGTCGGAGGACTTCGGCATGTCGCATGAGGGCTTGGCCGAGTAAGTAAAGGTCATCGGTCTTCCTCGCCAGTGCCACTGCCTGGCGGGCCTTCTCAGCGGCTTGATCGTGGAGTCCCTGGATCGCGAGGAGCTGGGCGGTGACGGCCCTTCCCCACACCTGGGAAGCGACATCATGCGCGCCTGCGATCTGTAAGCAAGCTTGGGCAAAGTACTGCGCTTCGTCATAGCGACCTTGTTGGTAAAGGGCATCCGCAAGGAGAGCCGCGATTGTCGAGCGGAAGCCTTTCTCGCCCATGCGCTCGAGCGATTCGTACCCTGCGCGAAGCTCTCGTTCGGCCCAGTCGACCTCGCCGGCGAGGAGGCCGACCTCCTCGGCGAACATGCTCAGGCCTGCGACCTGAAATTCCTGGCCCATGTCGGCGCGCATGGCCTTGCTTCGCTCGTACAGGGAGCGCGCCACCTCGAAGCGGCCCTCCATTCCATGCAATCCGGCCAGTTTCACGAGCATGCTCGCCTCGACGCCGCGATCGCTGACCTCCTCCAGCAGTCCCTCGATCTGAGCGATCGCGTCGTCTGCCGATGTAGTGCCGAAGAAGATCGTGCCGGCCAGATTCCCGAGATACAAAGCTTCCTGACGGCGGTCTCCACTTCGGCGGGCATGCTCACGCGCGCGCTCGGTCATTTTCCTGGAAGCGTCGTAGCGACCTCCCATGAATTCGACGTCGCTCATGAGCTCCCACGCCCGCGCGAGGCCACCTTCGTCTCCAAGATCGCTGAAGAGGGCAATGGCTTCCTTTGCCGTTCGCCGAGCCTCGTCGGCGTCCCATTGTTCGGGGTGGAGCTGGTCTCGAAGCAATGCGACCTCGATCCTGGCAAACCACTCCGTACGTCTGTCGGCGACATCGCGTCCCGCTTTGATGGCCGCAACCAGCAGGCTCTCGGCCTGTGCGAGTCGCCCGCTCATCATGAGCGCTTCGCTCAAGGGAAGAGCGAGGCCGGCAGCGTCCGGATCGCCCCCTGAGAGCCCGCGAGCCCGTTCTAGGAGGCTGATCGCAGCTGGGGCGTCTCCCCGCACCAGCGCGCCCTCGCCTCCGTTCCAAAGACAGTCGCGTGCACGGACACGAAGCGCGTCCAAGCGCTCGCCTATCGGGCCGAGATCGGCAAGGAGACGGTAGGCCTGCTCCAGGTGGTGGCCCATAATCTCCTCGTAGGGAGTGCCACTCGCGTCCAGCCAATCCGCGAAGCGCTCGTGGAGGCTCGCCCTCGTCTCTTTCGGGATCGCCTTGTAGGCGGCATCGCGGATGAGGATGTGCCCGAAGCGGAAGGCGTCCTCGCCGGGGAAGCTCGAGCGCGTCGGCTGAACGAGCCGCTTGCGCACGAGCCGGTGGAGGAGAATGCTGACCTCGATCTCAGGCGGGGAAAGACGGAGGAGCGCGCCGAGCCAAAATTCTTTGCCGACGACAGCGGCCGCCTCGAGAACCGTTCGCTCATCATCTCCGAGGCGGTCAAGACGGGCGGTGAGAAGGGCCTGGAGCGTCTGCGGAACCGAGACCTGGCCGCCATCTTCCTCGGCCCCAAGCGCAAGCATCTGCTCGAGGAAAAGCGGGTTTCCCTCAGCCACCGCGACGGCATGGGTCTGCACCCCCACGTCGAGGGCGACGGCGAGCCCTTCCGCCAAAGCCTTGGCGTCAGGGTCTGGAAGCGGTTCGAGCTCGATGTGCTCTCCCGGCCAGCTGGGTCGCTCGTCGAGGATCTCCGGGCGGGCCAGGCACAGAACCATGATGGGCGCTTCGTGGGTCCACGAGACCATCTGTTCGAGGAGGTCGAGCAGGGTCGGCTCCGCCCAGTGGATGTCCTCGAGGATGAGGACAAGCGGGTGCTCTTGTGCGAGCGCCTCGAAGAGCTTGCGGTAGGCCCAGAACGTTTCCTCCGTGCTTGTTGCCTGCTCGGGGTCGGGCGCACCAAACGGCCGTTCCGGCAGGTTGCGAAGGGCCTCTTGCAGCGGCCAGTACGTGATGCCTTCGCCGTACGAGAGACACCGGCCCTGGAAAACCTGCGCCTGTTGCCCGACCTTGTTGACGAACTCGCCGGCTAGCCGCGTCTTCCCGATGCCCGCGGAGCCGAGCACGGTCACGAGCGCGGGAGCGCGCTCGGCGGTCACGCGCTCGAAGCAATCGATTACACGAGCGAGTTCCTCGCGGCGCCCCACAAAGGGTGTATCGAAGCGACGGCCAACTGCCGGCGCTCCCTCGACGACTTCGATGAGGCGGTACGCGGCAACGGTGTCCACCTTGCCCTTCACAGACAAAGACTCCAGCGGCTCAGCCCGCACGGCGTCCCGGACGAGCCGCCAGGTCTGATCGCCGAGAAGAATCTCCCCCGGCTCAGCGGACTGCTCGATCCGGGCGGCAATGTTCACAGCATCGCCCGTCGCGTAGAACTGTCCTCCTCCTGGGTCGCCGGCAACGACCTCACCCGTGTTGATTCCGGTGCGGACGGCCAGCGTGACGCCCCGCGCCCGCAGGAGCTCCTCGTTCAGCTCCATGAGGCGCGCGCGCATCTCGGTCGCCGCTCGGACGGCGCGGAGAGCGTCGTCCTCATGGGCCGCCGGGATGCCGAAAGCGGCCATGACCGCGTCGCCGATGAACTTCTCCACGGTGCCACCGTGGCGCTCGAGGATCGAGCGCATCTCCTGGAAGTAGCGCTCCATCACACGGCGCAGCGCCTCCGCGTCGAGCCGTTCCCCGAGGCTCGTAGAGCCCGTGACGTCCGAGAAGACGATCGTGACGACCTTTCTCGCCTCACCCATACGGCGAGTGTACGACGCGGTCCTTCTTTCGGAACTCGCGCCCAGCTTGGAGAGCCTTGTTGGCGTCGAATGACATCTCGATCGCGTGGGGGATGCCGATCCTGAGGGACAGCCCGGCAAGGATCGAAGTCGTCGCCCTGCCGACCGTCGCTGCCGTCTTCTTCGCGGCCTCGCAGCTGGCCCTGGTTCTTCTCGCTCCACGCGACGAGCGCCTCGCGGATCGTGTCGAGGAGCGGGACGATGAGGTGCTCCTCCCGCTCGTAGCGCCAGGCGCTGAACTGCACCGAGAGGACGCGCTCCGAGTCGAGCTCGTCCTCGATGGCTCGCATGAGCGTCGTCTTGCCGGAGCCCCATCCGCCGAAGATTCCAATCGCGAACTGCGGCTTGCTGCCCGAGACGATTTGCGCGAGCGCGCTCGCCGCGTGCGGAAAGCCGAGCGCCGGGCGACGCGCGGGGACGTCCAGGAGGACCCGGT
>DASXRO010000054.1:0-20168 GCA_036506555.1 Gaiellaceae bacterium | reverse complement strand
GAGTCGAACGGCTCGACGGGAAGCCCGAGGGCGAGAGCCGCTTCTTCGGTCTGCGGCGAGGTCGCGACGCAACGAAGATCGAGCCCCCGCTTCGCGAGGGCTGCGAGGAAGAACGAGACGGTGGACCCGGTTCCCAGCCCAACGATCATGCCGTCCTCGACGAGGCGCGCCGCCTCCTCGGCAGCGGCGCGTTTCTCGCGCTCGGCTTCGCTCACGCGTGAATCTCGAGCCAGCTCACGCCGCGAACGTCCAACCAGTAGCGTCCGCCGTTCCTCGCTATGCGCATGAGCACGTTCCCGCACTGGGGACAGCGGAGGACCGTGCCGGGCGCGTTGGCGTAGACAAGGACGGCGCCAATCTCCGCAACGGCGCCGCAGTTGTCGCAGCGCCCGCGCGCGGTCGTCAACTCGAAGGCGAAGAGCTCGCGAAGGAGCCCCGCCGCCGCGTTTCCGTCCAGCCTCAGGTCTTCCTCCTCCATCTCAGCCTCCAGTCGGCCCGAAGCGCTCGGTCTTCACGCGCTCAGGTGGGTAGCCTACGGCGAGAAGCCCGTCCGCCACCGCCTCGACGAATCGGGTCGGCCCGCAGACGAATGCGATGCCCTCGGCGTTCGGATAGGCGATCTCGTGGAGGATCTCCTGGTCGACCCGGCGCGAGTAACCGCTCCAGCCCTCGGGCTGCTCGCGCGTCAATGCATAACGCACCTCGAGATGCGGGTCTGCGGAATCGAGCATGTCGAGCTCGTCGTGGTAGATGACGTCAGCGACCGAGCGCGAGGAATAGAGAAGGCGAGCAGGCGCGTCGGCCCCCACTGCAGCCCGATGGCGGAGCATCGCCCTGAGTGGAACGACCCCCGAGCCACCTCCGATGAGGAGAAGCGGCCCGCCCTCGCGGGCCTCCCATACGAAATAGCCGCCGATCGGCCCCCGAAATTCGAGCTTGTCGCCGACGACGAGCTCCTCCGCTAGATAAGGAGATACCTCGCCGTCGTCGAGTCGCTCGACTGTGATGGCCAAACGTTCGTCTTCGGGCGCGGACGCAATCGAGTAGCTCCGCTCGGCCACATAACCATCCTCCGTCGTCAGGCGTACGTCGACGTGCTGCCCTGCGCGATGGCCCGCCCAGTCGGGCGCATCGAGCAGGATCGTCTTCACGCGCAGGGTCTCGTCGATGAGCTCGGCCACTTCGCCGAGCTGCCACGCGATCGGGGTCAGTGCCCGGCCCGGCAACGTCCTCCGTACGCCTAGCGGCTGCAAAGCGTCGCCAGGAGGCGTCCTCGGTCGCCCACAACGCGTCCGCGTTCAGAATGATGCGGGCTCTCCTGTCTAACTCGACGCGGATGCGTATCGCTTTTCGCTCGCCAGGCGCGCGGCAACGTCCCCGGGCCTGGCACTAGTCGCCCCAGTACCGCTGCTCGCGCCATGGGTCGCCGTACATGTGGTAGCCGAGCGACTCCCAGAAGCCGGGCTCGTCCTCGTCCATGAGGCGTAGGCCCCGCACCCACTTGGCGCTCTTCCAGAAGTAGAGATGCGGGACGAGGAGACGGGCCGGTCCGCCGTGCTCGGGCTCCAGCGGCTCACCGTCGTAGCCGAACGCGACCCACGCCTTCCCGTCGGTGACGTCCTCGAGTGGGAGGTTGGTCGTGTAGCCGCCGTCGCAAAAGGCGGTCACATAGTCGGCCGTGGTTTCCACGTCCTGGAGAAGCGTGTCGACGGAGACTCCCTCCCAGACCGTGTCGAGCTTCGACCACTTCGTGACGCAGTGGATGTCCTTGGTCACCGTGTCGGTGGGTAGGGCACGAAACTCTTCCCAGGTCCAGCGCTTGGAATCTCCTACGGCGCCGGTGACGGCGAAGTCCCACTGGTCGAGCGGTGTCCGGGGGGTCGGGCCTGCCGATAGGACGGGAAAATCGTCTACGAGGTACTGCCCGGGTGGAACGCGCCCTGCCGGGCCTTCGTCTCGCCGCTTGCCGTGGAACCCCCGAGAAACGAAGCTCACGGCCCTACTCTACGATCTTTCCCACACCGGGAAGGAGACGCGATGGCACTGGTAGTCAATTGCCCGTGCGGCGAGACCGTCAAGGGCGAAAACGACGACGAGATCGTCGCCAACGTCGAAGAGCACGTCCAGCAGGCTCATCCGGAGATGGTCGGACAGATGTCCCGGGAGCAGATTCTTGCGATGGTCGAGGAGGTCTAGCTGACGCGAATCCTTGTCCACTCGGCGACCGGGCCGGAGAATCCGACGCGTGCCGCGCTGGCGCTTCTCGTAGCTCGCACGGCTGCAGAGGAAGGCCACGAAGTGCAGGTCTTCCTTGCTGGAGACGCGGTGCAGCTCGTTCGGGAAGCCACCGCGGCGGCCGCGAGCGGTATCGGTACCGGCTCGGGGGCCGAGCATCTGGCGGCGCTCAAGCAAGCGGCCGCGCCGGTCTTCCTTTCGGGCATGTCGAGCAAGGCGCGCGGGATCGACGAGAGCGCCGGCTATGAGCTCGCCCCGCCTCAAAAGCTCGTCGAGCTCGCGACGTGGGCCGAGACAGCTCTGACGTACTAACCACTCGTCCGTCCCGATCGTCAAACTCCGCCCGCGTGCACCTGCGCTCGATCCGCCTGCGCGGCTTCAAGTCGTTCCCCGACCCGGTCGAGGTGCGCCTCGAGCCGGGCGTCGCCGTGGTGGTCGGCCCGAACGGCTCAGGGAAGTCGAATGTCTCCGACGCGATCGTCTGGGCTGCCGGGAGCCTGAGCCCGACAGAGCTGCGGGCTGAGAAGCCCGACGACGTCCTCTTCGCGGGGGCTGCGGGCCGCGCGCCGGCCGAGTTTTGCGAGGTCGAGCTCCTCTTCGACAACGAGGATGGCGACGGGCCGCTGGAGTTCTCCGAGCTTTCGATCGCTCGCCGCCTGCACCGAGGCGGCGAGGGCGAGTACCTCGTCAACCGTGCGCGAGTGCGCCGCACAGATGTCGTGGAGCTCCTTGCCGACGCCGGTCTCGGAACCGAGCTCCACTCGGTCATCGGCCAGGGGCGCGTGGAGCAGATCCTCGGTTCGAAGCCGGCCGAGCGGCGTGCCCTCGTCGAGGAAGCCGCGGGGCTCGGCGCGTTCAAGCAGCGACGCCATCGTGCCGAGCTCAAGCTCGCTCGGGTCGAGCTGCAGGTCGAGCGCGCTCGGGACGTCGAGGAGGAGGTGCGCAAGCGCCTCCGGCCGCTCGCGCTGCAGGCGACGGCCGCGCAGCGCGCCGAGAAGCTCGCCGGCGAGATCGACGGCCTCCTTCAGCGAATCGCAGCCGCGGAGCTCGAGCGCGTCGAGGCGCGGCTGGCCGAAGTGGAGGAGCGGCGTGCGGAGGCCCAGCTCGAGCGGAAGGGGCGGGACGACAAGCTCGCGGGCGTGCTCGAGGAGCGGCGTCGTGCCGAGGACGAGCTCGCCGAGGCAGCGGGGCGTCACGAAGCGGCCACAGCCGCGCTCTACCGGTTGCGAAGCGCGATCGAACGCCTCGATCTGCGGCGTGAGCAGGGCGAACAGACAGCGCGCTCGCTTCGAGCGGAGGCCGCGCGGCCGAAACTGACGTTCAAGGTCGATCCGACCTACGAGGGCGCGCTCGTGTCCGCGCGCGCCTGGCCCGCGACGCCGGCCGACTTCTCACGCGCCCTGGCCCGCTTCCGGGAGGCGCACGCAGAGGGTCTGGATGCTGTCGTCGTGCACGCGGGCGGCCGGGTGTGGTTTGCAACCGGCGCGGCAGCACGGGCTGAGGAGGAGCCCCGGACTGCGCCGCTCGACCGGCTGGCGGAGGCCTCCGACCGAGCCGCGGCCATTCTCGACGCGGCGGCGCAGGGCGCCGCCCGCTTCGAGACGCCGCTCCAGGCCCGCGTCGACGCCGGCGGGAGCCGCTCGGGTCAGCTCGGTGAGGAGCTGCGCGCCATCGGCGCCCGCGAGGCCGAGCTCCGGCTCGCCGCCGGCGAGGCCGCGGAGCGCCTGGCAGCCGTGGGAATCGAGGCCGCCCGGCTCGAGCAGGAGCGCGATGAAGCTCTCGCCCGGCTTCCAGAGGGTGAGAGCGCCGAAGCATTGACCGATGAGGAGGTCGAGCAGCTTCGCTCCGACATCGTCCGACTCGAGCGGCGCCGCGAGGCCCTCGGCCAGGTGAACCCGCTCGCCGCGGAGGAGCACGCGCGCGAAAAGGCCCGGCTCGAGGAGCTCACCGCCCAGCGCGAGGATCTCGAGCGCTCGCTCGCGGAGCTGGCCAAGCTCCGGGACGACCTCGCCGAGACCGTCGAACGGCGCTTCGAGGAGACCTACACCGCCGTCGAGCGACACTTCGCCGAGGTCGCGGCCACCCTGTTCCCGGGTGGGAACGGGCGGCTCATCCGCACCCAGGAGGAGGACGAGGAGGCGGGAGTCGAGATCGAGCTCCAGCCAGCGGGAAAGCGCATCACGCGCCTCTCCCTTCTCTCGGGCGGCGAGAAGGCGCTCGGGGCGATCTCGTTCCTCTTCGCGCTCTTCCTCGCGCGGCCCTGCCCCTTCTACCTGCTCGACGAGGTCGAGGCTGCGCTCGACGACACCAACATCGGGCGCTTCGTCGAGCTCCTGCGCCGCTTCTCCGACCGGGCGCAGTTCATCGTCGTCACGCACCAGAAGAGGACGATGGAGGCCGCCGATATCCTCTACGGCGTGACCATGGGCGGGGACGGGGTCTCGCAGATCGTCTCGAAGCGGCTCGCCACGGAGCCCCTACGCATCCGCGTTCAGTCAGTCGCGTAAGTTGACGCGCTCCTGGGCTGAATTTCTCGGCGACGACGACCACCACTCGGAGGAAGAGGAGGAGCGCAAGGGCTGGCTCGGGCGTCTGCGCGAGTCGTTGGCCGGGAGCCGCCGCGCGCTCACCCAGGACCTGTTCTTCAATCCCGCTGACGAGGAGTCCTGGGAGCGCGTCGAGGAGGCGCTCATCCAGGCGGACGTGGGCGTTCCCGCGACCGTCGAGATCGTCGGCCGGTTGGAGCAGCGCGAACCCCGCAGCGAGGGGGAGCTCCTGGAGGCGCTCGAAGAGGTCGTCGCGGAGCTCGTCTCGCCCGACGGGGACGGTCGGCTCTCGGTCGGCGACTCGCCCAGCGTTGTCCTGGTCGTCGGCGTCAACGGGACGGGAAAGACGACGACGATCGGCAAGCTCGCCCACCGCCTCGGCGAGCACGGACGCTCGGTGATCGTCGCGGCCGCCGACACGTTTCGGGCCGCCGCCGACGAGCAGCTCGAGATCTGGGCGCAGCGGGCGAACGCGGACTTCGTCGGCGCAGAGCGAGGGGCCGACCCGGCCGCCGTCGCCTACGACGCCATCGAGGCGGCGCAGGCGCGCGGGCGCGACGTCGTCATCGTCGACACGGCCGGTCGTCTGCACACGCAGACGAACCTGATGGAAGAGCTGGCCAAGGTTCGGCGAGTGATCGCGACGCGGCTCGAGGGGGCGCCCCACGAAACGCTCCTCGTCGTCGATGCGACGACGGGGCAAAACGGGCTCCAGCAGGCGCGCCTCTTCAACGAGGCCGTAGACGTCTCCGGCGTTGCGCTGACGAAGCTCGACGGCAGCGCGAAAGGGGGCATCGCCGTGGCGATCGCCTTCGAGCTCGGACTGCCGGTCAAGCTCGTCGGCGTGGGGGAGACCCTCGAGGACCTCCAGCCGTTCGATGCGCGCGAGTTCGCGCGTGCCCTCGTCTCTTCGGAGTAGCAACGCGCGACGAGCTCGAGACTCCGCGGCTGCGCCTAAGACGGTGGCGCGTGGAGGACGTCGACGCGCTCACTCGCTGGCACGCCGATCCCGATCTCATGCGGCACATGGGCAAGCTCTTCTTCACGCGAGAGGAGATGGAGGCAGACCTCGAGCGCTACGAGCGGCATTGGCAGGAGCACGGCTTCGGTCTCTGGGCCGCCGAGGAGAAGGAGACCGGCACGTTGATCGGACGAGTCGGGCTCGCGTACCACCGCTTGTGGCCGGACGACCCTGAGGTCGGCTGGCTGATCGACACGCCGTGGCAGGGCCGGGGTCTCACGACTGAAGCCGGTGAGGCCTGCCTTCGCTACGGATTCGACGAGCTCGGATTCGAGCGGATCGTCAGCATCTGCACGGCGGGGAACGCGGCCTCACGGCGCGTGATGGAGAAGCTCGGACTCCGCGTGTGGCGCGAGATCCACGATCCGAAGCTCGGGCTCGACCTGCTCCTTCACGTGCGCGAGCGCGACTACTAATTCCTGAATCATGGGCCTCGAGAAGGATTTTCCTTATCGATTGCCCACTTCATGGGGTTTCTTGCGATGTATTCGCGCAGCGCGCTGAGTTCACTGTCGGTCCGAACCACGCGGTCATGAAAGCTGCGCTGCCAAAGTGCGCGGCCGGCCCTCCTGGAGGCCGCCGACTTAAAGGATCCAATTACGACGGTAGGGGCGGGGCATGCCCCGCCCCCTCGAGCCAAACGATTCCGTGCAGATGGTTGGGCATGACGACAAAGGCGTCCAACTGGACTGAGAGAACGTGCGCGCTGATGTCAGACCAACAATCCGCGACGATGTGCCCGAGTCTGTTGAGCTGCATCTCATCGCGGACGACATCACCGAACATGCAACGCCGCTCCCGGCTGCAAACCGTCACGAAATACGCGCCGGTGGTCGCGTAGTCGTAATCGCGCAGCCGCGGTGAGTTTCGCCTGGGGCCGGGCATGCCCGGCCCCTACAACTACCGCGTTAGGCGTGCCGTGAGCAGCCGAATTTGTGTCAGATTGGATTAGGCTCCCACCGGTGTACGCGCGCATCGTTCGGTACGAGAACGTCTCGGAAGCGGAGTGGGAGATCGGAGCCGGCTGGTTCCGCGACGACTACCTTCCGATGGCGAAGGAAACCGCGGGGTTCGACGGCGCGTTCCTCTTCCGCGATCCCGAGCACGAGGTCACGTTGACCGTGACGTTCTGGGGCGACAGAGAGACGGAGCGCGCCAGCGGCGAGGCGGTCCAGCAGCACCTCGTCAAGTGGGCGGACATGACCGGCCGGGTGCCGACGATCGAGACCTTCGAAGTGATCCTCGCGGAGCTCCCCGCGCCCGCTTAGCGCTCGACGCCGAAGGCGATGTCGACCGTCGTGCGGAAGAGCGTGATCTGCTCGTTCTCGACCACTGCGCTCATCTCGACCACGTGCGCGCCGTGGATGTCGCGGACGGTCTTGCTCGCCTCCTGAACCGCCACGTTCGGGGCCTCGGCGAAGCTCGTCGGCGCCTGGCCGATGCTGCGGATGACTTTGGCGATGTCGGCCATATCTGCCTCCTGAGAGTGGGGAAAACCCGCAGCTACACTTTCCGACCGGCCCATGTTTGACACGCTTTCCGACAAGCTGCAAGCAAGTCTCGGCGACCTCCGCGGCCGCGGACGGCTCTCCGAGGAAGACCTTTCGCGCGCGATGCGCGAGATTCGCCTCGCGCTGCTCGAGGCGGACGTCAACTTCCAGGTCGTGAAGGACTTCGTCGCGCGTGTACGAGAACGCGCGACCGGGGCGGACGTCACCAAGAGCCTGACGCCCGGCCAGGAGGTCGTGAGGATCGTGCACGACGAGCTGACGGCGATCATGGGCCAGGGCGGCTCGAAGCTCGCCTTTGCCGGCCGCCCGCCGACGGTCGTGCTCCTCGCCGGGCTGCAGGGATCGGGGAAGACGACCGCTGCCGCCAAGCTCGCGCTCCTGCTCAGGCGAGAGGGCAAAGCGCCGTTCCTGGTCGCTGCCGACCTGCAAAGGCCGGCCGCGATCGACCAGCTCGAGCAGCTGGCGAAGCAGATCCAGATTCCCGTGCACGCCGACAAGGGCGCGAAGGATCCGGTGGAGGTTGCGAAAACGGGGATCGAGCAGGCGCGGACGCAAGGGCGGGACGTCGTCATCCTCGACACCGCGGGCCGGCTGCATGTCGACGAGGAGATGATGGCGGAGCTCGCGCGGGTGCAGGGCGCCGCCAAGCCGCACAACGTCCTCCTCGTCCTCGATGCGATGACGGGTCAGGACGCCGTTACGGTCGCTCAGGCATTCTCGGAGCGCGTCGACTTCGACGGAATCGTCCTCACAAAGCTCGACGGGGACGCGCGCGGCGGCGCCGCGCTCTCGGTCAAGGCCGTCACTGGCAAGCCGGTGAAGCTCGCCTCGACCGGTGAGAAGCTCGACCAGCTCGACTATTTCCATCCCGACCGCATGGCTTCACGGATTCTCGGGATGGGCGACGTCCTCACGCTGATCGAGAAGGCGGAGGCAGCGGCCGAGGAGGACGAGCAGGAGGAGCTCGAGAAGCGCCTGAAGCAGGGCCGCTTCACGTTCGATGACTTCCTCCAGGCATACAAGATGATGCGCAAGATGGGGCCGATGCGGAACGTGCTCTCGATGATCCCGGGCATGGGCAAACAGCTCCAGGGCGTCAATGTCGACGAGCGCGAGCTCGGCCGCGTCGAAGCGATCGTGCTCTCGATGACGGCCGAGGAGCGCGCGCAGCCTGACATCATCAAGGGCTCGCGCCGGATGCGGATCGCGGCAGGGAGCGGCACGACCGTACAGCAGGTGAACCAGCTGCTCGCCGCTCGCAAGCAGATGGAGAAGATGATGAAGCAGATCGGCAAGGGCAAGATGCCGAACTTGCAATCAATCGTGGCGCAGCAGCGCCGGTAGAGAAAGGACCAAATGGCAGCAAGGATCAGACTCGCCCGCGTCGGGTCGAAGAAGAACCCGGTCTACCGGGTCGTGGTCGCCGACTCGCGCTCACCGCGCGACGGCAAGTTCATCGAGATCGTCGGGCGCTACAACCCGCAGACGGACCCGTCGACGATCGAGTTCGACGAGGCGAAGATCCGGGACTGGATCGGAAAGGGAGCGCAGCCGTCCCAGTCGGTGCAGCGCCTCATGAAAGCTAAGGGGATCTAGCCCGTGGAAGAGCTCGTCGAGTACCTCGCCCGGAACCTCGTCGACCAGCCGGACGAGGTGCGGGTCGAGCGAACCGAGCGGGATGGGGCGATCGTTCTCGAGCTGCGCGTCGCGCCCGAGGACGTCGGCAAGGTCATCGGCCGCCAGGGACGCGTCGCGCGGGCGCTCCGGACGCTCGTGCGCGCGAGCGGCGCGCGCTCGAACGAGCGCGTGCTCTTGGAAATCGTTGGCTGATGTTTGTGTCTCGGCCAACGGCCAGGCGCGGCCGCTCGACGGCTGCAAAGCTGCGCCACGCGGCGTCATCGGTCGCCCCCGTATTTCAGTTCAATACGGGGCCTCCCTGCGTCCTTGCCTGGCGCGCTTTTCGCGCGTGAGCGACTCGCGCAGGCCGCCGGCCGAGACACTCATCGAGGTCGGACGCGTCGGCCGGCCGCACGGGCTCGAAGGCGCCTTCGTCGTCGAAGGCGCCAGCGGGGAGCCGGAGCGCTTTGCCGCTGGCGCGCGCGTCTTCCTCGACGGTGAGCCCGCCGAGGTTGCCGAGTCGAAGCGCGCCGGCGGGCGTCTCGTCGTTCGACTCGACCGGGAAGCGGCCCGCGGCGGCGTCCTCTCCGTGCGCCGCGAGGAGCTGCCGCCCACCGAGGAGGGCGCGTTCTATGCGTTCCAGCTCGTCGGGCTCGAGGTCGAAGAGGAGAACGGACGTGCGCTCGGCCGGGTGCAGGACGTTGCCCCCGGTGTGGCGAACGACGTCCTCGAGCTCGATACGGGGCTTGCGCTCCCCCTCGTCGAGGACTGCGTGCTCTCGGTCGATCTCGAACGAGGACGCGTCCTGGTGGCGCAGGGGTTCGCGGACCAAAGCTAACGTCGAACCGATGCAAATTGACGTCTTCACACTGCTGCCGCATGCCTTCTCCTGGCTCACGGAACAGAAGCCACTCGCCTCCGTGCTCGGATCGGAGCTCGACCTGCGCCTGTGGAACTACCGCGACTTCACGCCCCTCACGGGCGGACAGGTGGACGACGAGCCCTACGGCGGCGGCGCGGGAATGGTGTTGCGCGTGGACGTCGTCGCAGCCGCGCTCGAGGCGGTCTACGGCGACTACGCCGGCCGCCGGATCGTTGCGCTCACGCCTCAGGGCCGCCAGCTCGACCAGGAGCTCGTCGAAGCGCTTGCGGCCGAGGACGCGGTGACGCTGCTGTCGGCCCGTTTCGAAGGCTTCGACGAGCGCGTCCTCGAGCACCTGGCGACCGAGGCCGTCTCGATCGGGCCCTATGTCCTCTCGGGTGGAGAGCTCCCAGCGATGGTCGTCGTCGACGCGGTGGCGAGGCGCCTCCCCGGCGCGATTCGGGATGAAAGCGCGACGTTCGAGAGCTTCGCGCCGGCGCTCGAAGGGGGCCTCGAGTTCCCGCAGTACACGAGGCCTGCCGACTTCCATGGCTGGCAGGTTCCCGAGGTGTTGCTCTCCGGGGACCACGCGCGCATCGAATCGTGGCGCCGTGACCGGAGCCGTGAGAGGACGCTCTCGTGAGAGGGCCGGTCGATCGCCTGACAGAGGGGCTGCCGGCGCCGTGGCCGACGGTGATCGACTGGGTCGTGACGATCGTCGTGGCGGTCGGCGCCGTCCTGGCGATCAAGGCCTGGGTCGTGAACCCGTACCGCATCCCGTCCTCGTCCATGGAGCCGACGCTTCACTGCGCGGCACCCGGGGCTGGTTGCCTGGCGAAGTTCTCCGACCGCGTACTGGCCAATCGCTTCATCTACCACTTCCGCAGCCCGCATCGCGGCGAGATCGTCGTCTTCAAGACGCCCCCCGAGGCGGAGCGCTGCGAGAACGGGGCCGGCGGAGAGACGTTCGTCAAGCGCATCATCGGCCTCCCCGGCGACACGATCCGCGAGCGGTCGGGAACGGTCTTCGTGAACGGGAAGCGCCTCAAGGAGTCCTACGTCCAGCCAGCCGAGCGCGACCAGAGGAGCGGCCTCTGGCATGTGGCCCCACGCATGTACTTCATGATGGGCGACAACCGGGCTTCGTCCTGCGACAGCCGCGATTGGGGAGCGGTGCCCCGCCAGAACCTCATCGGCCCTGTCTTCGCGGTTTACTGGCCTCCGCAACGAATCGGGTTTCGCTAAAGTGGCCGTCGGCTCGCCGGGCCCCTTTCTATGAGCACGCCGATCGACATCCTCGAGCGCAAGCAGTTGCGCGAAGACATCCCTGACTTCAAGGCCGGGGACACCGTACGCGTCCACTTCCAGGTGATCGAGGGCCAGCGCCGACGTGTGCAGGTCTTCGAAGGTGTCGTCATCAAGCGCCAGGGCGCCGGAGTTCGCGAGACATTCACCGTGCGCAAGAACTCCTTCGGAGTCGGCGTCGAGCGCACGTTCCCGTTGCACTCACCCAAGATCGACCGCATCGAGGTGCAGGCGATCGGGGACGTCAACCGCGCCAAGCTCTACTACTTGCGCTCCAAGGTGGGCAAGAAGGCGCGCATCCGCGAGAAGCAGCGGAGCTAAGCGCTATCCTCGGGCCCGTGCGTCTCACGGGCCGCAAGCTGCTCAACTTCGACCGCAAGTTGGGCGTGAGGTTCGTGGCCGGGGCGGACGAGGCGGGCCGTGGAAGCCTGGCGGGGCCGCTCGTCACCGCAGCCGTTCTCTTCGACTATGAGTGCCTGCGGGACCATCGCGTGCGTCCACTCGCGCTCCTCAACGACTCCAAGCAGCTCTCGCACGACCAGCGAGAGGTGCTCTTCCGCGCAGTCGCAGCCTGTGCCGAGCGGATTGCGGTACGCATCATCCCGCCCGCCGTCATCGACCAGGACGGGCTGCACCGCTCGAATCTGCGCGGGCTCCGCGAGACTCTGGGAGATCTCTGTCCGCCTGCCGAGGCGTGCCTCGTGGATGGCTTCCGGCTGGGGAAGCTCGCTCCGGAACACACGGCCGTGGTCGACGGCGACACGAAGAGCGCCGCCATCGCTGCGGCCTCGATCGTCGCCAAGGTGGTCCGCGACCGGACGATGCGCCGGATGGACGCGCTCTATCCTCACTACGGCTTCGCCTCCCACGTGGGCTACATCACGCCCGGCCACTCCGCGGTCGTCCGCGAGCGTGGGCCGAGCGATATTCACCGCCTCTCCTTCGAAGCCCGCAGCTATGCCGAGCACGCGGCAGCTCTTCGGGCCTGAAGCAGAGCGGCGCGTCCGCCTCCACTACAGGCTGCGCGGTTACCGCATGCTCGCTGCGAACGCGTGGGCCGGCGGAAACGAGCTCGACCTCGTCCTGCGCCGCGGCCGGCGTCTCGTCTTCTGCGAGGTGAAGGCCCGCGCCGGGAGCGGCTTCGGCGACCCGTGGGAGACCGTGGGCCCTGAGAAGGCACGGCGGCTGCGGCGCGCGGCCGAAGGCTACCTGGCGCGGAATCCAGGGCTGCTCGATCTGGCGATCTCGTTTGAGGTCGCGGCCGTCAGGGGCCGCCGGATCGAGCGTGCGCCGCTTTAGCTCTGGGACTGGATGTCGACGTTGCCATCGTCGTCGAGCGACCACCCAGGGTTGTGCGCCACCTCCCAGGGATGGCCGTCCGGGTCGATGAAAACGCCGGAGTAGCCTCCCCAGAAGGTCTCGGCTCCGGGCCTGCCGATGGTGGCGCCCGCCGCCCCGGCTTCCTCGAGCACGCGGTCGACCTCCTCCGGCGAGCCGACGTTGTGCGCGAGCGTCACCCCGCCCCAGCCGCCCGAGTCCGTGACGACGCTGTCCTCGGCGAGCTGGTCCCTGCCCCAGAGCGCGAGCACCATCCCGCCTGATTGGAAGAAGACGACGTCCGAGTCGGGCGCGCACGGGCTGCGCCAGCCGAGGGCCTCGTAGAACCGCCGGGCGCGGGGGAGATCCCTCACGCCGAGGGTCACAACAGTGAGCCTTGGCTGCACGACCTACCTCCTCTCGACGACTTCGTCGAAGGACTTGCGCTTCGCGCGCGCGAGCCACTCCTCCGCAGGCCGGTCCTCAGGGCTGCGAGGAGGGTCGGGGTACCCGAACGTGAGGATGTTGATCACGTTCTCGTCCTCACCGAGGCCGAGCAGCCCGCCCGTGACCGCGGCGTCGGGCATACCGTTGGGGCAAGAGGTCACACCTTCGTTCCACGCCGCCAGCATCATGTTCTGAGCCGCGCGCCCGACATCGAAACCCGGGCTCCCCGTGACCACGATTGCTACCACGAGCTTGGCGCCGCGCACGTTGGCGGCCGCGTAGACGGTTTCGGCGATCTGGTTCCGCAGCTCGGGATCGTCGATCACGAGGAAGCGCCGCGGCTGGCGATTCTGCGCGCTGCCGGCGATGCGACCGGCCTCGAGGATCTTCCGCTGGACCTCGGTTGGGATCTCCCGATCGGCGTAGCGGCGCTGGTCGCGCTTGCTCGCGATCACGAGAAAAGCATCCATTGCGAGAGCCTATCGGCACAGTGCCCGAGCCTTGCGCGCGGCGATGTGCCCTAGCGTCGGAGGGGTGCTCGCGCGAGCGCTCACGCATGCTCTCGTCGGCCTCGAGGCGCGGCCGGTCGAGGTCGAAGCGCACCTACAGCGCGGCGTCCCCGGCTTCTCCATCGTGGGCCTGCCCGACAAGGCATGCCAGGAGGCCAAGGAGCGCGTTCGCAGCGGCATTGCGAGCGCCGAGCTCGAATGGCCGCTCAGGCGCATCACCGTCAACCTCGCCCCCGCCGGCCTGCGCAAGGAAGGCTCGGGGTTCGACCTCCCGATCGCACTCGCCGTGCTGGCTGCGTCCCGCCAGGTGCCGCCTGGGCGCTTGGTGGAGCACGCCGCACTCGGCGAGCTGGCGCTCGACGGTCGCGTGCGACCCGTTCCCGGGGCGCTCGTCGCGGCTGAGGCGGCGCGGCGGGCCGGCGTTGACCGGCTTCTCTGTCCTCTGGAATCGGCCCCCGAGGCTGCCCTCGCCGGGATCGAGCCGGTGCCCCTGCGTCACCTCGCGGAGGCCGGCGCCTACCTTCGCGGCACCTTCGAGCCTCAGCCCGTGGAACCCGCGCGTCCAAGCGCGAACGGGTTCCACCCCGATCTCGCAGATGTCCGCGGCCAGGAACGCGCTCGCCGCGCGCTCGAGCTCGCCGCGGCCGGGCGCCACAACCTCCTCCTGGCGGGCCCGCCGGGGACCGGCAAGACGATGCTGGCCCGGCGCCTCCCGGGCATCCTGCCGTCGCTGACGCGGGAGCAGGCGCTCGAGGTCACGCGGATCCATTCGGTCGCCGGGCTCCTGCCGCAGGGCCACCCTCTCGTCGACCACCCTCCCTTTCGTGCGCCGCATCACACGGCGTCGACCGCCGCGATCGTCGGCGGCGGCCCGGGGCCGCGGCCGGGAGAGGCGACGCTCGCCCACCAGGGCGTCCTTCTCCTTGACGAGCTCGGCGAGTTCCACCGTCCCGCGCTCGAGGCCCTCCGCCAGCCGCTCGAGGACGGCTGCGTGGCCGTCGCCCGCGTGCACGGGCACTGCCTCTTTCCGGCTCGGATCCTGCTCGTCGGGACGATGAACCTCTGCCCGTGCGGAGCCCGCGGCGATCCGGCGGCCGAGTGCTCGTGCTCGCCCCGGCGGCTCGCGGCGTATCGCGACAAGCTCTCGCGCGCGCTCCTGGACCGCTTCGACCTGGTGGTCGTGGTGCCGAGGGCGCGTTCTCGCGATCTGGGAGCGCCCGGGGAGCCTTCGGCCGCCGTGCGCGAGCGCGTGCAGGCGGCCGCGGCGCGAGAGCGGGGGTCGCTCGACCCGGAAGCGACGGAGTTGCTCGACCGCGCAGTCGATTCGCTCCCGCTCTCGGCCCGGGGCCGAGCGCGCGTCGCCCGCGTCGCGACGACGATCGCCGGGCTCGCCGGAGCTCCCCAGGTCGCGCCCGAGCACGTCGCCGAGGCCCTCTCCTATCGTTCCCCGGCGGAGCTCGCGGCGTGGAGCTGATCACCATCGGGCGCGGCAGCGACCGCTATCCGCCTCTCCTTGCGCAGATCCACGATCCGCCGGCCAAGCTCTACGTCCGCGGCGACTTCGAGTCTCTCTCCCGTCCGGCGGTCGCAGTGGTGGGAGCGCGCAGCTGTTCCTCCTACGGAGCGCAGGTGGCCCGTGACCTTGCGCGGGAGCTCGCCGCCTCGGGCATCGCCATCGTCAGCGGGCTCGCCCGCGGGATCGACGGCGAGGCGCATCGGGGGGCGCTCGAGGCGGGCGGGACGACCGTCGCCGTCTTCGGCTGCGGGATCGACCGCGACTATCCGCGCAGCCACGCCGCCCTCGCAGAGCGAATCCGTGCGAGCGGGGCCGTGGTCTCCGAGTATCCGCCGTGCGTCGAGCCGGCGCCGTGGCGGTTCCCGGCCCGCAACCGGATCATCGCGGGGCTCTGCCTCGCCACCGTCGTCGTCGAGGCGCGCGAGCGCTCCGGCGCCCTCATCACGGCCGATTTCGCGCTCGAGCTCGGGAGGGACGTTTTCGCAGTGCCCGGGGAGATCACGTCGGCTCTCTCGGCCGGCACGAACGACCTCCTCCGCCAGGGCGCTGCGCCGCTCACACGCGCAGGGGACGTCCTCGCTGCGCTCGGTCTGGAGCCGAAGCCACCGCCCCGCCTTCAGGTCTCCGAGCCCGCCGCCTCGGTGATCGAGCATCTCGCCGACGGAGCGCGCGACGCCGACGAGCTCGCCCGGCTCACCGGGCGGTCGAGCGCGGAGATCGCGGCCGTCCTCGTCGAGCTGGAGCTCGTCGGCCTCGTCGCCGGGGCCGACGGCCTATATCGCGTCAGTCCGGGAAGGATTCCGGCTCTTCGCGAGCCCGCCTGAAGAGGTCGTCGTCGATGTTGCGGCCCGTGACGATCAGAACGAGGGGGTCGCCCACGTCGTCGAGCTGGGGGATAGCCGCCAGGGCGGCGGCCGCCGCGCCCTCCGTGCGGATTCCGGCGTCCGCATAGGCACCGACGGCCCGCGCGATCTCGCGCTCCGAGACCTGGACCATGCGGGTGGCGACCTCGCCGAGCGCCTCGACTGCGAGTGGGATAGCGACCCGGACGGCGATCCCGTCGGCGAACGTCGCGGAGGTCTCACACGAGACCGGCTCGCCCGCCTCCCAGGAGAACGCCATGCAGGGCGCCGCCTTGGCGACGACGCCGATGCGCTCGACCTCCGGATTCCGCCGGCAGACGCCGAGTCCGATGCCGCCGAGGAGCGCCCCGTTCCCGACGGGGACGACGACCGCGGCCGGGATCTCCGGCGCTTGGTCGAGGATCTCGTCGGCGATGGTGGAGTACCCCTCGTATTGCTCCCGCTCCAGCCCGTCGACGAAGAGGACTCCAGCCTCTGCTGCAAACCGCTCCGCGGTGTCCTTGGCTTCGTCGAAATCCGTCCCGACCAGGCGCACCTCGGCGCCCAGGCGTTCCATCGCCTCGACCTTGGTCCGACTCGCTCCCTCGGAGGCGAAGACCACCACGCGCATGCCAAGGCGTTCGGCCGCCCAGGCGGTCGCGGCGCCGTGGTTCCCGGTGGAGGCGGTGATCACCGTCTCCGCGCCCTTGCGCTTGTACGCCTCGAGGGTCGGCAGGGCTCCGCGCCACTTGAAGGAGCCGAGCTCGTGGGTGTCCTCGCGCTTCAGGAGGACGCGGCGGCCGCCGAGCTCTGCTTCCTCGAGCGGCGTCATGCGAACAGGCGGCCGGGGTTCTCGCCAGCCACGGCGTCGATGAGATTCAGCTCCGCGAGCGCTGCGAGCGTCGGCCCGGGATCCATCACCGGCGCGTCGCTTCCGTGGACGAGCTGGCTGACCCCGCAGGCCTCGGCCGCGAAGCCGAGCGCGCGCTCGCCGTAGGAAGACGTGTCGAGATAGACGTTCGGCTGCGACTCAGTGAGCGCACCGCCGCGCGCCCGCAGGCGCTCGAGCTGGAACGGGCCGCCGCCCGCGAGGATCGCGAAGATGACCGGCACGTCCGAGCGGCCCCGTGCGAGCCAGGCTCCGTAGGCCGCCTGCATTTGCGCGGTGTAGTCGACCACAGCGGCCCACCAGCCGGGCGCCTCGTCCGGGGCGGCCGATGGATAGCCCGGGTGGACGAAGAGCACTTGGCCGGCCTGGGCGAGCTCCGCTGCGAGCTCGTCGACGCCCGCCACGAGGCGCCGTGCTGAGACGCACGCTCCCGCGAAGCCTTCTCGGCGCTCGCCGCAGGCAAGCGCCCTGAGGCGGCCGCCGGAGGCCGCGACGAGCTCGAGTATCCCTTCGTGATAGGCCTCGGCGAGGTCCGGCTGCTGCTCGCAGGCGACGGTGGGCTGGAGCGAGACCACGGCCACGTCGATCTCGTAGCGGTCGAGCAGTGCGAGGCGGCGGTCGAGGTCGTGCTCGCCCAAGTCCGTCTCGAAGGAGCCCTCGTCGAGCTCGAGCATGTTGCCGCGAAGCCGAGGGAGGTCGCGGCGCGCGCGAAGCGCTGCGACGAGCTGCTCGGGCCACAGGTGCTGGTGGACGTCAAAGCGCGGCATCGGCAAGCTCGAATCCCAGGCCCGGCTTGTCGGGGAGAGCCAGGCAGCCGTCGGCATCGATTCGGATCGGCTCCGCGAGCATGAAGTCGCGACGCTCGGGAGTCCAGGCGGGCGGATCGTAGGGGAACTCGAGATACGGGCCGCCGCCGGCCGCGGCCGCGAGGTGGAGGTTGGCGAGCAGGCCGATCCCGTTCGTCCAGGTATGGGGCGTGAACCACCGGCCGCGCCCCAGGACGCGCCGCGCCACGTCGAGCGCCCGTGAGAGCCCGACGGCCAGCACCGCATCCGGCTGGTAGACGTCCAGGGCATCGGCGGCCTCGAAGGCCTCTAGCTCGGCGGTCGTGCGCGCCATCTCCCCGCCCGCGACGCGAATGCCCACTTCCGCGCGCAGAGCCGCATATCCCTCGACGTCCTCTCGGGGCAAGGGCTCCTCGAGCCAGAGGACGTTGAGCTCGCCGAGCCGCTCCGCCAGCGCCTGAACGGCGCCGCGGTCGAGGACGGGGGAGAAGTCGCCGGGCATGCGCCAGCCCTGGTTCAAGTCGACGACGATCTCCATCGAGTCCCCGACCGCTTCGCGGACGGCGGTGACGGCCGCGATTCCCTCCTCGACGCGTGTGCGGTCGATACGCAGCTTGAGAGCCTTGAAGCCCTCTTCCCGCAGCGCGAGCGCCGATTCAGCCCGCTCTGGGGGCGCGAGCTGCGCTCCCGTGGAGGCATAGGCGGGCAGGGGCTCTCTGCTCCCGCCGAGGATCTCGACGAGCGGCTTGCCCGCAGCCTTGCCGGCGAGATCCCAGAGCGCTGCCTCCAGCGGCCAGTAGCGGCCCGCGTGAAAGCCGATGGTCTCGAGGACGCGGACGTGGCGATCGGTGTCGAGCGGGTCCTGTCCCAGGAAGAGGTGCTCGTAGCGCTCGAACCCGTCCATGGTGTCGCCGGAGCCGGTTCCGGTGGGCCCCTCGTCGGTCTCGACGAAGACGAGCGTTGCCTCGAAGGACCGCCGGGGGTTCGGGTCCCAGGCGGCCAGGAACGGCGGATCGAGGTCGATCTCGCGACGCTCGATGCGAATGCGAGTGACGTTCACCCGCGACGGAAGAACGCGTTTGCGGGATCGTCGCGGGCCGCGAGAGCCTCGTCCAGGTCCGGCTTGCCCTGTGCTCCTGCCTGCAGAGCCATGTGCGTCGCCTGAAAGCTGTTCTCGTACACGGCTTCCTCGCCGGAAGCGCCCCAGTCGATCCAGATCGAAGCGATGAGGAGGAGGTCGTCGACCTCTCCTCGCAGGATGGTTCCGTCGGCCACAGCTGCGAGCACGCCCCGCGCGACGCCCACCTGCGCAGCCCCCCAGGTGAGGGCCGCGTGCTCGTCCCCGCGAATCTCGGCCTTGTTGACGAACAGCGTCGCAGGCTTCACGGCGAGATTCGGACGGACGACCACCATGAACGGCACATGGCCCGATCGCGGAGTGGCAAGCGCGGTCACCCACGCCGTCTCGACCGGCCCACCCTTGCGTCCCAGCACCGTGTTGACGTGCGCTGCGTCGGGACCGTCGCCGCCGAGGCCCTCGCCGATCTGCGTCGCCCAGGTCAGAAAACGATCACCGCCCGGGCGACCGCGCCCGAGTTCATCGCGGCGAAGGCCTCGTTGATCTCCTCGAGCGGATAGGTGTGCGTGACGAGCCGGTCGAGGGGCAGCTGCCCTTCCATGTAGAGATCGAGGACGCGCGGCATGTCCACCTGCGGGTCGCAGGATCCATAGAAGCTGCCCGTGACGATCTTCTCCTCACGCGGGAGGTCGGAGGCGGGGAGATCCGCGGTCAAGCCTTCGGCCGGGAGCCCCACCGCGACGACGGTTCCCCCGCGGCGAACAGCCGCGTACGCCTGCGCGACGATGCCCGGGACTCCCGCCGTGTCCAGCGCCACGTCTGCCCCGCGACCTTCAGTGAGCTCTCGGAGAGAGCCCGCGACGTCGTCTGAGGTGGGATCGAGAGCGTGGGTTGCTCCGAGCTCGAGTGCGGTCTTCCGTTTGAACTCGACCGGGTCGACGGCGACGACGGCTCCCGCACCTGCCAGCCGCGCGCCCATGACGGCGGAGAGCCCGACCCCGCCCGCTCCGAAGACTGCGACGACGCTTCCCGGCTCGACACGCGCGCGGTTGACCGCGGCGCCGTAGCCGGTCATCACGGCACAGCCGACGAGCGCCGCGACCTCGAACGGAGCGTCGTCCCGAATGCGGACGCAGCAGCCTTCGGGAACGATGCAGCGCTCGGCGAAGGCGGAGAGGTAGGAGTAGTGGTAGAGCGGCCCGCCGTTCTGCGAGAGCCGTAGCGCCCCGCCGGGCAGTGTGCCGCGGAACATGTCCGCCATCGCCACGTCGCAGAGGACATGGCGTCCCTGGGCGCAGTAGAAGCAGCGTCCGCACGCGGGAAGCCAGGACAGGACGACGTGATCGCCCTCCGCGACCGTCTCGACGCCCTCGCCGACGGCGACGACCACTCCGGCGCCTTCGTGGCCGAGCACCGCGGGGAGCGGATTCGTGGTCGCGCCCGTGATGACGTTCCAGTCGCTGTGGCACACGCCCGCCGCGGCAAGGCGGACCTCGACCTCCCCGGCACCGGGCGGGGCCAGTTCGACATCCTCGACGGTCAGGGGCTGGTCGACCTCTCTGAGGACGGCGGCGCGCACGCGCCGATTGTATGACTAGGCTCCTCTCATGAAGACGGAGGCCGCGGTCCTCTGGCGGCCGGGCGAGCCGGTCGAGATCCTCGAGGTCGACCTGGCGCCTCCGCGAGAG
>DASXRO010000053.1:0-2592 GCA_036506555.1 Gaiellaceae bacterium | reverse complement strand
CTCGAGCTGGGACTGGATGCCCTCCGCGACCGGGCCGCCGAAGGGATCGTCGGCGATCACGTACGCCGCCGTCTTCGGCTTCTGGTCTGCGGGAAGCCCGCCCGCCCATTCCGAGAAGAGGTCGGCCTGGTGCTGCGCCGTCGCCTGCTGGGCGAAGAACAGGTACTTGAAGCCACGGCTGAACATCTCGGGAGAGCCGCCTGCCGGCTCGACGTAGACCATTCCGTTCCGCTCCGCGACCGCCGAGGCAGGCAGGTTGAGGAGCGAGGAGAACGTGCCGAGCAGCAGGTCGACCTTGTCCTTGGCGATAAGCGCGTTGTAGTCGGAGACGATCAGGTTCTGGTCGCTCTGGTCGTCCTTGACGATGATCTTCACGGGTCGCCCGAGCAGGCCGCCCTTCTCGTTCACGATCTGCTGCCAGATCTGGTAGCCCTGCTGGGCGGCGACGCCGGGCTCGGAGAAGTCGCCGGTGAGCGGCAGAGAGGCGCCGATGGTGATCGGTTCCCCGCTCGCTCCTCCCGTTCCGGTGCCGCCCGTTCCTGCAGATTCGTTCCCGCCGCCGCAGCCGGCCGCGATGGTGGCCGCGAGCACCGGCAGTAGGGCGAGAAGCCACACGATTCGACGCATCAAACGACCTCCGTTCACGTGGGTTGACACCGCATCTGCCTTCCGTGATCTGCGCGCCGCTTCACCCTCCTTTTCGTCAGACGACATGGATCTCGAGGCCGAACCCGTTGATCGGGGTGGCACCCGTTTCGGTGACATAGACGGTGTTCTCGATGCAGGCCGAGCCGACCCCGGGGACGAAGATCCCGGGCTCCAGATTGAGGAAGCTTCCGGCCCGGAGCGCGGCCGTCTCGCCGCGCGCGACGATTGGGCGCGACGACGTGGTGATCCCGGTCGTGTGACCGAGATAGACGTGGTTCAAGTAGTCGCCGAGACCCGCGTCGACGGCCACACGGTTGCCCTTCTCCCAGAGCTCCCCGCCCGGAACCCCCGCCTTCGCCCCGTCGAGTAGGACCCGGTACATCTCCGCGGTCACGTCGTAGAGCTCGCGCTGCTCGCGGGTCGGCTCTCCGATCGAGATCGTCCGGTCGGTGTCCGTGTAGCAACCGGCAAAGCAGGCGGAGAGATCGAGCCAGAACATTTGCCCCTCCTCCAGCCGGTTTCCCGTGAAGAGAAACGGCCGCACGTTCGATATGACGTCGCTGAAGGAGCCGATGTTGATGTGCGTCGAAGCCCCGCTTCCGTGCAGGAACTCGGCGCCTAGCGAGGCCATGCGCTCGAGGGAACGCAGACAGACCTCGTATTCGGGCACGCCCGCGCCGGCAGCCTCGACAGCCGCGGCGAGCCCCTCGTCCGCGACCTGCGCCGTCCGGCGGATGTTGGCCCCGTCCCAGTCGGACGGCGAGGCGACCAGCTCTGCCCAGACCGGTGTCCCGTTGGCGAGCGTCGCGCCGGGGACTGCCGACTCGAGCAGGTCCCGGTAGACGAGAGGCGTCGTGCCCGAGAGGAGTCCAACCCGGCCGCGCTCGACGCCCGCCGCTGCGAAGGCGTCGCCGACGGTCGAGCGGAGGTCGTCGGCGAGCCAGGTCCGCCCGGGGTTCGGGTACGTACGGACGTCGTCCACGAAGGCCATCTTCCGGGCTTCCTCGAGGTGCCACGGCTGGTCGATGAGGAGAACCGGCTCTCCCTCGAGCGGAAGGAGGAAGAGCGAGCTCGCGCCCGGGAAGACGTGGACGTACCCGGAGAGATAACGGATGGGATCGGCGTTCACCTCGGCCGCGCCGTAGACCAGGAGCGCGTCGAGCCCTTGCTCCCCCATCGCCTCGCGGGCGCGCTGCAGACGTCCCTCCTGCTCCTCGGCCGGCGGCTTCGGGGGCCGCCCCCTCGACTTCTCGACCTCGGCCTCGAAATCCAGAATGAGGCTCATGCAGGCCTCCGGTTGGGAGTTGCGCTCACTACTCCACCAGCCCCGCGGGCTCTTCGACGAGCGCCGCCAACGTGTCCAGGAACCGTGCTCCCCGGGCCCCGTCGACGACCCGATGGTCGAACGAGAGCGACAGCGTCATGACCGGGCGGACCGCCGGGGCTCCGTCGGCCGCAACGACGCGGTCGGCGATGCGCCCGACGGCAAGGATCGCCGCCTGCGGTGCGTTCACGACGGCGAGGAACGCATCGACGCCGTACATCCCGAGGTTCGAGACGGTGAAGGTGCCGCCCTGGACATCGGCCGGGGCGAGCCGCCCGGCGCGCGCGGCTTCGACGAGCTGGGCTCGCCGCGCGGCGAGCGCGGGCAGGTCGAGCGTGTCCGCCCTATGAATGACGGGGACGACGAGAGCCTCGTCCGTCGCAACGGCGAGCCCGACGTTGATCTCGTCCTGCGCCACCACCGAGCCGTCGCGCCACGTCGCATTGACGCGCGGGTGCTCGCGCAGCGCGGCGGCGCAAATCCGGATGAGGAGGTCGCTGTGCGTCAGCGCCTCGCAGCCGGGCCGGCGGCGCGCGGTCTCGCGCCAGGCCTGCAGTCCCCCGGCATCGACCTCACGGAGGAGAAAGAAGTGCGGCACGGTCTGCCAGCTGCGTGCGACG
>DASXRO010000052.1:0-1921 GCA_036506555.1 Gaiellaceae bacterium | reverse complement strand
GTCGTTGGCGATGCGCGACTGCACCTCCCCTGTGCGCGTACGCGTGAAGAAGGCGAGCGAGAGCCGCTGCAGATGGCGATACACGGCTGCGCGAAGGTCGTGCATCACCTGCTGGCCGACGAGGTTCGAGAGCCACGTCTGAACGACGCCCAGGATGCCGGTAACGACCGCGATCGCGATCAGGCCGAGAACGAGGAAAGTCAGGAGGCGGTCGTCGTTCCCGGGCAGGGCCTCGTCGAAGATGTCGCGGACGAGGAAGGGCGCGACGATGCCGAGGAGTGCAGAAAAGAAGATGAGCCCGAGCACGGCCGCGAGTCGCCAGCGGTAGGGCTTGAACAGGATGGTGACCCGGCGCAGGTTTGCCCGGCGCACATCTGGATCGACCGGCCGCTCCGGTGTTTGGCCGGGGGAGAACGCCTTCCGGCCGCCGCTTCCGTCTACGTGACGCTGCCTCATGGGTGCAAGGTAGCTTCCCGCCATAGGATGGGCGAGTGGACGCGGACCTTCAGGGCCAGGTCGCGCTCGTCACGGGCGGCGGACGGGGAATCGGGCGGAATGTGGCGCTCGAGCTCGCAGCCGCCGGCGCCCGTGTCGCCGTAGCGGCGCGAAGCCGCGACGAGATCGAGGAGACGGCGCAAGAGATCAACGGGCTTGCGATCGAGTGCGACGTCTCCGATCGTGTGTCGGTCGAGCACATGGTCAGGCTGGCCGAGGCCGAGCTCGGGCCGATCGACCTACTCGTCGCCAACGCCGGCATGTCCGTTGACGAGGACGCCGCCTGGGAGCTCGATCCCGCCGACTGGTGGCGCGTCTTCGAGGTCAACGTGCTGGGCGTCTACCTCTGCTGCCGGGCCGTCATTCCGGGCATGCTCGAGCGCGGACGCGGTCGGATCGTCAACGTCGCGAGCGGCGCCGCCTACCTGCCCGGCTCGATGAGCACGGCCTACAGCGCGAGCAAGGCCGCCGTGCACCGTTTCTCGGAGACGCTGGCCAACCAGCTGGAGCCCCACGGCATCCCCGTTTTCTCGATCAGCCCCGGCCTCGTTCGCACGCGGATGACGGATTCCGGCGACGACCTACCGTGGACGCCCCCCGAGCTTGCGCCGCGGCTCGTGCGCGCACTCGCGTCCGGGCGCCTCGACCGCCTCGCCGGCCGCTACCTCCACGCCGAGCACGACGACGTGGACGATCTGGCCGTGCGGGCTGACGAGATCGTCGAGAACGACCTGAACGCGATCCGCTTGCGCCGGTAGGACTAGGCGCCCAGCGCGGACCTGATCTTCTCGAGCGATTCGCTCTCGGGCGCCTCGCCGCCGGCGGCCGCGTTCCCGACCGACTCGGCGACCTCGAGCACGAAGCTCCGGTAAGCATCGACCTCTTCGGGTGCCTTCGTCTCGAGCACCTCCATCGCCTTCCGCAGCGCCCCGAGCGTCTCGCTCTCGATCTCGTTCGGCGAGGACGTGAGCCCGAACCCGGTGCCGCGAGCCTCGGCGAGCTCGCGGATGAGCTCACTCGAAGCGCTCTTCCGCGCCTCGGAAAGATGCCGCGCCAAGGCCCCGGCTTCCTTGAAGCTGTCGAAGAAGCTGCGGTCGCTGACCGCCATCAGAAATCCCGCTCCGGTCACGCCCTTCTGCAGCGTTTCCCACTCTTCTTGGGTGAACTCTGTCTTCGTCGTCATGTCGCCTCCGCTGTCGAATGGCTGTCGAAGGTGTTCTTCCTCTTGGCGAGGATTCGAAGCGCTCGTTGCATTCGCATCGAGCACCTGGGAAGATAAATCCCCTAGCCGTCGTCCAGAAAGCGACTCAATGCGTCGCTCTGCGGCGCGGAAAGGAGACTGGATGGACGAGGTCAGCACCAAGGCCAAGCTCGTGGATTCGGCGAAAGCGGATCCGAGGTTCACGATCACCCTTCCCCGAAGCGA
>DASXRO010000051.1:0-16616 GCA_036506555.1 Gaiellaceae bacterium | reverse complement strand
AGCGCGTTCGCTCTTGACAGGAGAACGTGTGTTCGTGTAGAACATACGTTCCCATGATCGCCTGCCTGATGATTCCAGCCTTCACGCTGCGGGCGGCGCTGCGGGAGCAGCCTGACCTTCGCAGCAAGCCCGTCGCGCTCGCGCCGGCGGCGGGGGAGAAGCCGCTCGTAGGGCCGTGCACCGGCGCCGCCGAGCGGGCAGGGGTGCGGCCCGGCATGCGCCTGTCGGAGGCGCTCGCGACGTGCCCAGAGCTCCATCTCGTCGAACAGGACCCGGCGGGCGTCGAGGCCGAGTGGGAGCGGATCCTGCGCCGGCTCGAAGACGCCGGCCTCGCGCTCGAGCCGGTCGAGCCGGGCTGCGCCTACTTCGAGACCCGCGGCATCGAGCGGCTGGCGGGCGGAGTGAGGGCTGCCGTCCAACGCGCGCTCGACGCGGTCGGCCCGGTCTGGGAGCCGCGTGTGGGAGTGGCCGAGCGCCGCTTCGCCGCCCTCGCGGCCGCGAGCACCGCTCCGGCCGGCCGCGCCCTCGTCGTCGACGACGAGGAGACGGAGCTCTTTCTGGCCCCGCTGCCGCTCCATCTCCTTCCGCTCGGTCCCGAGCGGCGTGAGGAGCTGTCCGAGCTGGGAGTCAAGCGGCTCGGGGACCTCGCCCGCCTCCCGCGGGCGGCCGTCGCCGACCGTCTGGGCGCAGAGGGCGCGGAGGCCTGGCGGCTCGCCCACGGCGAAGGCGACGGGCGCGTCTCGGCGCGCCGGCCGCCGGCAGAGATCGCCGAGACGCTCGAGTTCCCCGAGCCGGTGGCGAACGAGCTCACGCTCGCCCGGGCGCTCGGCGCCCTCCTCGACCGCCTGCTCGCCCGCGAGGAACGAGGTGGCCGCATGCCGCGCCGCGTAGCCGTGTCGGCGAGGCTCGTCGGCGGAGGCTCGTGGCGGCGTACGGCCACTCTGCGCGAGCCGACGGCCGAAGCTGCGCGGCTGCGCCTGGCACTTGCGCCAAAGCTTTCAGAACTGCCCGCGCCGGCGGTCGAGCTCAGGCTCGAACTGGGGGAGCTGACGGAGTCTCTGGGGACTCAGACAGAGCTCGTCCGCCCGCGCGGCAGTCGACTCCGAAGCCGTCTCCGTGAAGGGCTCCGCCAGGTACGGACGGCTGTCGGGATCGACGCCGTCTGCACCGTCGTGGAGGTCGCGCCGTGGTCGCGCATCCCGGAGACCAGGGCCATTCTCGTGCCGCGCGACGACTGAACGAGCCGCGCCCGGCTCGCGTTGCCGCGCCCGAGGTCGTTCCCGCGGCGGTCGAGGAGGTGCGCGTCGCGTCCGTGCGCGAGGAGTGGCACGTCGTGGACCGGTGGTGGACGGAGGAGCCGATTCGGCGGCGCTACTTCGATCTCGTGCTCGAGACGGGCGAGAACGTCGCCGTCTTCTACGACGAAGAGCGGGGTGGGTGGTTCACGCAGAAGGCTTAGGCGAGTGCTTGCTCGGCGAGCTCCGGCCAGCGGTCGGCGTGTTCGGCCGGGACAGCCACCCATTCCTTGAATGGTCGTCCGCGCTCGCCGGGGTCGAAGAGGGTCGCTCCTCCGAGGGCGAGCGCCTGCTCGCGCTGGGCCTGGTCCGGGAGCTTGAAGGCCATCGTCTCCTTCCAGAGACCCGCGACGAGCTTGCCGTTTCGCTTCAGCGACGGCATGCCCATCATCTGCGTCCGCTCCACGTCGCCGTGGCGAGCGAGGACGTCGTCGACGATCTCCTCGAAGCGCTCTTGGGCGTCCATCAGGGCCGATCTTGACGTACGTCGAGCTCCATTGCCATTCGGCCTACTCGTTCCTCGACGGCGCGTCTCTGCCGGAGGAGCTGGCCGTGCGCGCGGCCGAGCTCGGCTATCCGGCCCTCGCGCTCACCGACCACGACGGCGTGTACGGATCGCTTGAGTTCGCCTATGCCGCGAAGGCGATGGGCGTGAGGCCGATCACCGGCGCCGAGGCCACACTCGCCGACGGATCGCACGTCACGCTCCTCGTCGAGACGCCGCGCGGCTATGCCAACCTCTGCCGCCTCCTCACCGCGGCGCATGCCGAGGAGCGCCTGAACGCCCGTCTCGACCCAGCCCTGCTCGCGGAGCGCAGCGAGGGGCTCGTGTGCTTGTCCGGTTGCGCCCAGTCGGGTCTCGCCGTCCGCGACTCCAACGCCGCCGCACGCCTCGCGCGCGCCTTCGGCCGCGAGCGCTTCTTCGTCGAGCTGCAGCGCCCGTTCGCGCGCGGCGACGCCCGACGCAACGCCGCCCTGCGTGAGCTGGCGGGCGAGCTCGGCGTCCGTACGGTGGCCACCGGCGACGTCCATGCCCACCACCCACGCCGCGTCCGCCTCCAGGACGTGCTCGTGGCCGTGAAGCACAAGGTTCCGCTGGAGGCGTGCGAGGCGGAGCGGCGAGGGAACGACGAGAGCGTCCTCCTGGCGCCGGCCGAAGCCGCCTCCCGTTTCCCTGACGATCCGGACGCCGTGCGCGCGACCGCCGAGCTCGCCGAGAGGCTCGAGTTCGACCTCACGCAGGAGCTCGGCTACCGCTATCCCGACTTCTCGGACGGCGCGGATCCGGCGGACGTCCAACTGGCCCGTGTCTGCGGGCGGGCGTTCGAGGAGCGTTATCGGAACGCGCCCAACGAGCTTCGCACCCGCGCCGATGCCCGCCTGCGAGAAGAGCTGGCGCTCATCGCGGAGCTTGGCCTCTCGGGCTTCTTCCTCCTGCACTGGGAGGTGCTCGAGCTCGCGCACGAGGTCTCGCTCGAGGTGCGCGGGCCCGGATCGCCGCGCCATCTTTTGCCGCCGGGCCGGGGACGGGGGAGCTCGGTCGGCTCGATCGTCTGCTACCTCACCGGCCTCTCGCACGTCGACCCCGTCGCGTCCGGCCTCGCCCTGGGGCGCTTCCTGAACCGCGAGCTCGTCGCCGTGCCTGACATCGACCTCGACTTTCCGCGCGACATCCGCGAGAAGCTCATCGTCGCCGTCATCGAGAAATACGGCCCCGAGCACACGGCGCTCGTGGCCAGCTTCTCCACGTACCACTCGCGGGGCGCCATTCGCGACATCGGCAAGGCTCTGGGACTGCCCCCGGCCGAGCTCGAGCGGCTCGCGCGACTTACAGAGGGCAATCCCCGTCGCGTCGCTGAGGAGATCGAGCACCTGCCGGGCGCGGAAGCCAAGCTTCGCTCGCCCCGTTGGCGGGCGCTCGGCGAGCTCGCAGCGGAGATCGGCGGCCTCCCGCGCCACCTCTCCCAGCACCCGGGCGGCATGGTCATCTCGACACGCCCGCTTATCGAGCTCGTCCCGGTCGAGCCGGCGGCGATGGAAGGGCGGCGCAACTGCCAGTGGGACAAGGACTCGTGCTCCGATGCCGGCTTCCTCAAGATCGACCTGCTCGGGCTCGGGATGCTCTCCGCCGTCGAGGAGTGCGTCGACCAGATTGTGCGCCTCCGCGGCGAGACGATCGACCTCTCGCGCATTCAGCTCGACGACCAGGCCGTCTACAAGGAGATCCAGGAGGCGGACACCGTCGGCCTCTTCCAGATCGAGAGCCGCGCGCAGATGCAGAGCCTTCTCCGAACGCGGCCGGAGAACCTCGACGACCTCACGGTGCAGGTGGCGCTCGTGCGACCGGGGCCGATCCAGGGCAAGGCCGTCCATCCGTACGTCGAGCGCCGCCAGCGAAAGCGCGAGGATCCGAGCTACGTCGTCCCCTACGACCACCCCCTGCTCGCGGAGTGCCTGGAGGACACGCTGGGCGCGATCATCTTTCAGGAGCAGGTGCTCGACGTGGCCATGGCGCTCGCCGGCTTCAGCGTGGGGGAGGCCGAAGGACTCAGGCGCGCGATGAGCCGCAAGCGCAGCCACGACGCGATCGAGGCCTATCGCGAGCGCTTCTACGAGGGAGCGGCGGGAAACGGCGTCGACCGCGCGACCGCCGAGCTCGTCTTCTCGAAGATCAACGGCTTCGCCTCGTTCGGCTTCCCGAAGTCGCATGCGGCCGCCTTCGCGCTCCTCGCCTACCAGTCGGCTTGGCTTCGCCACTACTACCCGGGTGAGTTTCTCTGCGCGCTCCTGAACGCCCAGCCGATGGGCTTCTATCCCCCGTCGAGCCTCGTGCGCGACTCGCAGCGCCGCGGGGTCGACGTGCTCCCGCCCGACGTGAACATGAGCGCTGACCGCTGTCGCATCGAGGGCGATGCCGTCCGCGTCGGCCTCGGCTACATCAAGGGCCTCGGCGAGGAGCCCGCGAAGGCCTTCGTCGAGGAGCGCGAGCGTGCCGGGCGCTTCCGGAGCGTCGTTGAGCTCGCGCAACGGGCTCCCCTCGACCGCCCCGCGCTCGAAGCCTTGGTCGCCTCCGGGGCTTGCGATTCATTTGGATGGCCTCGCCGACAACTCTTATGGCGCTTAGGTCTTGCTCCCCGATCCGCGAGCGCTGGCGCGCGCGGAGCGGAAAGACAGCTCGCGCTGCCGCTCGAGCCGACATCGGAGATCCCGGAGCTGCCGGAGCAGACACCGTGGGAGAAGATGCTGGCTGACTACCGCACGGCGAGCCTCTCAGTCGGCGTCCATCCGCTCGAGCTCTTGCGCCCGCACTTACCTGCCGAAGTGGCGACGAGCCTCGACCTCGAGCATCTGGAGAACAAGGCGCCGATCGCGATCGCCGGGCTCGTCATCGCGAGGCAGCGGCCGGCGACCGCGAACGGCGTCGTCTTCATGCTCCTGGAGGACGAGCATGCGCAGGTGAACCTCGTCGTGCCGCCGGCGGTATACGAGCGTTTCCGGCCGCTCGTCCGCGGCGAGCCGCTTCTGCTCGCCCGCGGCCGCTTCGAGCGCTACGAGCGCAACCGGAACGTGCTTGTGGAGGAGCTCACCAGCCTGGGGCCCCTTGCGCGCCAGGCTGCGAACGAGGCGGAAGTGGTCGCCGCCATGCCCGGAGCCCATCACTTCGGCCGTTAGGGTTCGCGCGTGCCCGTCCGCTCGCTCTGGTTGCAGGAAGCGCTCGCGCAGGAGGATGAAGGCGCGGCGCCCGCGTTGGCCGGCGCCGTCGCTGCCGACGTCTGCATCGTGGGCGGCGGGTACACGGGCCTCTGGACAGCCCTCCGCGTCAAGGAGCTCGAGCCGGCCGCTTCGGTCGTCCTGCTGGAGGCCGACATCTGCGGCGGCGGCCCGTCGGGGCGCAACGGTGGGTTTGCGCTCTCCTGGTGGCCGAAGATCGAGACGCTCGCCAAGCGGGTGGGGGAGACGGAAGCTTTCAGACTCGTCAAGGTCTCGGAAGAGGCAATCGCCGAGATCGGCAGCTTTTGCGAGGCGGAGGAGATCGACGCGCACTTCCGACCGGGCGGCTGGCTCTGGACGGCCACCTCGCCCGCTCAGGTGGGTGCGTGGGAGGAGGTCGCACGAATTGCAGAAGCTCGGGGCGAGAGCCCATTCGAGCTCCTGAGCGCGGAGGAGGTGCAGGCACGCACGGGATCGCCCGTCCATCTCGGCGCGGCCTTCGAGCCGACTGCGGCCACGGTGCAGCCTGCGCTTCTCGCGCGTGGCCTGCGGCGGGTGGCGCTCGAGCGCGGCGTCCGCATCCACGAGGGCGCCGAGGTGGTGGAGCTCGACCGCGAGCAGGGCGTGGTGTGCACCCCGTCGGGCTCGGTGCGCGCCGGAGCGATCGTCCTCACGCTCAACGCGTGGGCGATCAAGATCCGCGAGCTGGCGCGGGCTCTCGTCGCGGTCTCGAGCGACATGGTCGCCACCGCGCCGATGCCAAGGCGGCTCGCCGAGAGCGGCTGGACCGGGGGAGAGGCGATCTCGAACTCGCGCCTCCTCGTCCACTACTACCGCACGACGCGCGATGGCCGCGTGGCCTTGGGCCGTGGCGGGGGGCGACTGGCCTACGACAGCCGCGTCGACTCGAACTTCGACTACAACGCCGAACAGACCAAAAGCCTCATCCGCGATCTCCTCCGGCTCGTTCCTGCAGCAGAGGGCGTGCCCGTGACGAACGCGTGGGGCGGGCCCATCGATCGCACGACAGACGGGCTCCCGTTCTGCGGCAGGCTCCCCTGCCCGCGCCGCATCGTCTACGGCACGGGGTACTCGGGAAACGGCGTCGCGCCGTCATTGACGCTCGGCAAGATCCTCGCCTCGAGCGCGCTCGGGCGGGACGACGAATGGTCGGGCGCGGGAATCAACCGTGGCGTACCGCTTCGCTTTCCACCGGAGCCCATCCGTTTCGTCGGCGGGCTCGTGGTTCGCAACGCCGTCAGGCGCAAGGAGACGCGCGAGGACCGTGGCCGCAGAGTCGACCCTGTGACGCGAGCCCTCGCCGGACTCGCGCCACAGGGCTTCTTCCGCGTCAAGCGCTAGTAACCGCCCGCGTAGACGAGGCTTCCGTAGTACCGGCCGGAGACGCCGGTGAAGCCGTAGCTCGACGGCTGAGCGGCCGCGTCGCTGCGGAGTTTGGCCATCACCTGGGAGGGCGTCCCCGAGCACCCACCGCTCCAGAGGCAGAGCGCAGCCGTTCCCGCCACGTGCGGAGAGGCCATGCTCGTCCCCGAGATGGTGTTGTAGCCGCCGCCCTTCCAGGCCGAGAGGATGCAGACTCCCGGCGCGGCGATCGTGTGGGCCGCGTCGGCCGAGGTCGACGTGGTGTAGTTGGAGAAATCGGCGGCAGTGTCGTCCACGTCGCTCCGGCACGTGGCGGCCGCGCCTCCACCCGGAGCACCGTTGAAGTCGGCGACGGCGGTCACCGTCAGTACCTGGTCGTACGCCGCGGGCACGAAGCCGCTGAAGTTCGCGTTGTCGTTCCCGGCAGCGACGACGTAGGTGACGCCGGCGTTCACGGAGTTGCAGATCGCCTGGTGGAGCGCATCGGCGCTGCACGACCCGTCGGAACCCGAGCCACCGAGACTCATATTCGCGACCTTGATCCCCTTGGACGCGGCGTTCGTCGTCACCCAGTTGATGCCGCAGATGACGCTCGACCACGAGCCCGAACCGGCGGCGTTCAGGACGCGGACGGCATAGAGGGGCGCCCCGGGGGCCATTCCGACGACTCCGTTGGCGTCGTCCTTGGCGGCGATCGTCCCGGCGACGTGCGTCCCGTGTCCGTTCCCGTCCCCCCACTTGGAGCGCGGGCCGCTCGAACAGTTGTAGCCGCCGGCCACGTTGAGGTCGGGGTGGGAGGCGTCGATGCCGGTATCGATGACCGCCACAGCCGTGCCGACCGCTCCGCTTCCGTTCCCCGAGACGGTGCTCGATACGTCACCCTGGATGCGGTTGACTCCCGTCGGGAGCGTCTGGGCGACGGCGTGCACAGTACGGTCGGCCGACACGTAAGCAACCCGGGTGTCGGAGCGAACGGCAGCCAGCTCGGTCGGCGTCAGGCGGGCCGCATAACCGTTGAGCGCGCGGCCGTACGTGTAGAGGACATCGGCGCCCGCGTAGCGGGCGTGATCCCGGGCGACGACGCGCCCGTCGTAGCCGCTCTTGACGACGACGATGTACTGCCCCGAGATCGTTCCCCCCCAGGCCGTGCCTGTGAATGCGAGCACGGCTCCAAGGGCAGCGAGAAACAGCAACAGACGACGGCTCATTCAAGCCCCTCCCGACAAGACGACAAGACTACGCTCATGGTGACAGCCTTCCCGGGATTAGTCGAGCTCGAGGCCGAAACGCGGCATGCGCTTGCGGACGAGCTCGTTGAAGAGCGAGCGATACTCCTCGGCCGCCTCCTCGTCGAGGGTGGCCGCGTAGTTCTCCCGCACCTCGACGAGCTCGTCGGTTCCGGTCTCGACCAGGTCGAGGAAGTCGCCGTAGCGCTCCTCCGCCTCGCCGCGCGGAGCGCGGTCGTACGCGCTCAGAGCGGCCTCGACGTCCGCGAGCAGGCCGGCGTGTTCGGCTGTGAAGAGGTCGAGCTGCCGCTCGATCAGTCCGACGAAACGCCCGGGCACGTTCCTATGCTGCCGCCGCCGTGAGCCTGCTCGTCCGCACGTGGAACCTCTATCACGGGCGTACGCACCCGAAGTCGAACCGAACGTACCTGCAGCGGATGGTGCGGCTGGCGAGCCTGGATGCACCCGACGTGGTCGCCCTCCAGGAGGTCCCGCTCTGGGCGCTGGGCCGGCTCGAGCGCTGGAGCGGGATGCAGGCGGTATGGGCCGTCACGGTTCCGAGCTTTCTGGGCCCGGTCGCCCGGTTCGTCACCGACCTCGATCCGGTTCGCGTTCGCTTCACCGTCGCCGGCCAGGCCAACGCCGTCCTGCTCAACCCGCACTTCGAGGTGACGGCGCACAAGGTCTTCGTCATGAACCCGGAGGTGTCGCGGTGGGACTGGATCTTCGAGGGCAGGCAGCGGCGGGTCTGCCAGGCCGTCGAGGCGCGCGCCGGCGACGAGTCGCTCGTCGTCGCCAACCTCCACGCCACGAACAACCGCGAGCAGGCCCGAATCGAGCTGGGGATCGCGGCGAAGTTCGTCGCGGGCGCGGAGCGGTGTCTCCTCTGCGGCGACTTCAACGTCGCACAGCACACGGTGCCCGAGTTCTCGCTTCCGATCGACGGGATCGACCAGATCCTCGCCCGCGGTCTGCAGCTCGAGCGCGGGCCGGAGCGGTGGCCGCCCGAGCGCCGGCGTGTGGACGGCCACCTTCTGTCCGACCACGCGCCCGTCGAGGCGGTGATCGCATGGAGCTGAGCGCCGTGCGCGCCGAGCTTCCCGTTCTCGAGCGCTATGCGTATCTCAACGCCGGCACGAACGGGCCTCTCCCGAGGCGAACCGGCGGGGCGATGGTACGGGCGCTCGAGCGGGACCTCACCGAGGGCCGCTCGAGCAAGCCCTACTTCGAGGAGATGCTGAGCCGCCGCGGGGAGCTGCGCGCGGCGCTCGGGCGCGTGCTCGGCGCGCCGGCGGAGTCGATCGCGCTCGCGAGCTCGACCACGGAAGGCTGCAACGTCGTCTTCACGGGGCTGGGCCTCGGGCCCGGCGACGAGGTCGTGACGACCGATTCCGAGCATCCAGGGCTGTTCGGAGGCTTGAAGGCCTCGGGCGCCGACCTGCAGGTCGTCCCGCTCCGGGATCTTCCCGCCGCGGACGCGCCTGCCGCCCTGGACGCCGCGATTACGGAGCGCACGAGGCTCATCGCCCTCTCGCACGTCTCGTGGCTGACCGGTGCCGTCTTTCCGGTGGGGCAGCTGGGCGGGCGAGGAGTCCCGCTGCTCGTGGACGGAGCGCAGGCCGCGGGCGCGATCCCCGTCGATGTGCAGGCGCTCGGCTGCGACTTCTACACCGTCTCGGCGCAGAAATGGCTGCTCGGGCCCGACGTGACCGGAGCGCTGTACGTGCGGCCCGAGCGTGTCGAGGAGCTGCGCATGACGTTTCCCTCCTACGGCTCCTGGGACTGGGAGGCGGAGACGCCCTACGCGCCGCGCTCGGGGGCGAGCCGTTTCGACCCGGGCTGGATTCCTCAGGCCTCCGTCGCCGGTCTCCTCGCGTCCCTCGAGTTCGCGGAGGGGGTGGGCGAGGGGCGCTTCGAGCAGGCGCGCACGATCGCGGAGCGCTGCCGGGCGCTCCTTGCGGAGCGGTTCGAGGTCGTCACCGAGCCCGGCCAGGCGACGATCGTCACGTGGAAGGCGGAGGGAGACTCCGCCGAAGCCGTCGCCCGGCTGGCCGAAGCGGGAGTGATCGTCCGCGACATCCCCCGCCTTAGCTGGCTGCGGGCCTGCTGCGGGTTCTGGACGAGCGACGAGGACCTCGAGCGCCTCGTTGCGGCGCTTTAGACCCCAGCGCGCACGACCGATAACCAGTGCGTGAGGGTCCGGTTTGCCGCCTCCCTGGCCGTTTTCGTGCTCGCAGGTTGCGGCGTGCTCGGAGACGAGGCGGAGAAGCCTGCACGCGTCTCGTCCGACGACCTCGCACGGATGGTCGTTCCGAAGACGGAGCTCCGCGCCGGCCTCACGGAGCTCAAGCTCGATCTCGATGGATCCGGCCGGGAGAGCGCGGCGAAGGCGGCTGAAGGGACCGTCGACCCGAAGGACACGGCGAAATCCATTCGGCGCAGGGGGTGGTTGGACGGCTACCTGCTTCAGTACTCGAACCCCGCGATCACGGCAAACGGGTCGGAGACGGGCCTCCTCTCCGCGCAGACCTCGGTCGATCTCTTCACCACGGAGTCTGCGGCGCGTGCGCTCATGCTCGAAGAGGCTGCCGACTTCAAGCGCTATCGCGGGAAGAAGCTCGATGGCGCCAAGGTGGAACGGGTGCAGGTCTTCGACGCCGCGATCGGAGACGAGGGCGTGGGGATCGGTCTCCAGGCGCGCTTCGGCAAGACGACCTTCTACGTGACGGGCGTTCTCTTCCGCCGTGAGCGCCTCATCGGCGGTGCGGCGTTGACGCGCACCGACAAGACCGCGGTGCGCGCCGACGTCCTTCGTCTCGCGAGCCGGCTGAACGAGCGCATCGAGAGCGTCCTCGCCGGCGAGCTACTGGCGAGACCTCTGCCTCCGAGTGTCGACCTGGACCCCGTTGCCCTCGTGCTGACCAAAGCGGACATGCCGATCAGCTCCAGGGTGCTCAGCCAGGGACTCAGCCAGTACGACGGGGACGGCAGCGAGGCGAGCTACTATCGCCGGTTCGACCTGGGAAGCGCGCACCTCGGCTCCTCGACGATCCGCTCGGTTCGTGCCGAGGCCCGGGTGTACAAGACTCAACGCGCCGCGGTCTTTGCGGCTCGGTCCTTCTCCGGCCGGTACGGCACGAAGATCCTCGCGCGCGAGTTTTCCAAAGGCGTGCGGATGGGCGGTTTCGAGCCGCGCAAGCTGCGCGTCCAACCCATGAAGCTCCGGGGCTATTCGGCCGTCGACCTCAGCTTCAAAGCCCCTGGGGGCCGCTTCGAGACGGTCATGCTCATCGTTCGCGTCAAGCGCGTCGTCCAGTTGGTCGCCGTGTACGGCTACGACCGGAATCTGCGGCCCGTGGACGCCGTCGTCTTCGCGGGTAAAGCTCGCGCGCGGATGACGCACATCCTCGCCTCCTAACCGGTTCGCAGGCCGAGCTCCCCGGCGATGGGGCGCATGGCGGTGACCACGTTTGCGATGTGGTCGTCGAGCTCGAGACCGAGCTCCTCGGCGCCGCGGTACACCTCGTCCCGGTGCACGCCGGCGGCGAACGACGGCTGCTTGAGCTTCTTGCGCACCGACTTCGGCTCGAGCGTCTCGATGCCGTCGGGGCGAACGAGGCCGCACGCGTGGATGAAGCCGGCCAGCTCGTCGCACGCGAACAAGGTTTTCTTCAGCTGCGTGTCCCGGGGCATCTCGAGGTGCTCGGCGTGCGACAGGACGGTCTCGACGAGCTCTTCCGGGTAGCCCTCTTCGCGCAGGATCGGCGCGCCGTCTTGCGGGTGCTGGTCGAGAGTCGGATGCATCTCGTAGTCGAAGTCGTGGAGGAGGGCGGCAGCCCGCCAGAAGTCCTCGTCCTGGCCCTTCTCGCGGGCGTACCAACCGACGGCCGCCTCGACCGCGAGCGCGTGGCGCAAGAGCGCCTGGCTCTTCGTGTGGCGCGTAAGAGTTTCCCAAGCGCGCTCGCGGGTTACCTCCATCAGGCGGAGTAGGATACGTCCTCCATTCGCCCCTCCGTCCGGGCGCCGGAATACCGTCAATGTCTCAAACCCTCGTCTCCGACGCCCTCGTGGAAGCTTTCGTCATCGAAGGCGGCCGGGCTCTGAACGGCACGATCCGGGCCGCCGGCAACAAGAATGCCGCCCTCCCGATCGTGGCGGCCTGCTTGCTCACCGACGAGCCGGTCACGCTCACGAACGTCCCGAGCATCCGCGACGTGGAAACGATGCTGGAGCTCGCCGCCGACCTCGGCGTGGACGTGGAGCACGTCGGGCAGGGCGAGATCCGGATTCACGCGGCCGCTCTCTCGAAGCGCGAACTCGACGAGGAGCTCTGCAGCCGCATCCGCGCCTCGATCCTCCTCGCCGGCCCGCTCCTCGCTCGCCACGGTGAGGCGATCGTGCCCCCGCCGGGTGGCGACGTCATCGGGCGCCGGCGCCTCGACACGCACATCCACGCACTCTCCAAGCTCGGCGCCGAGATCCACGCGAACCGCCGCTACAAGATGCTTGCGGAGAAGCTCCAGGGCGCCGCCATCTTCCTCGACGAGGCGTCCGTCACCGGCACCGAGAACGTCGTCATGGCCGCGGTTCTCGCGGCGGGACAGACGGTGATCTCCAACGCGGCCAGTGAGCCCCATGTGCAGGATCTCTGCCGCTTCCTCGTCTCGCTGGGCGCGGACATCGAAGGCATCGGCTCGAACGTGCTCAGGATCCAGGGCGTCAACGGCCTCCGAGGCGGCGAATGGCGCATCTGCCCGGATCACATCGAGGTGGCCAGCTTCATCGGGCTCGCCGCCGTCACCGGCGGAGACATCCTCATCGAGGAGGTCGTGCCCGAGCACCTCTCCGCCATCTGGCCCGGCCTCGACCGGCTCGGGGTCACGTGGGAGCTGGGCGAGTCGGCGGTGCGCGTACCCGGCGGTCAGGAGCTGGCGGTCAGGGACGACATCGGCTCCCAGATTCCCAAGATCGAAGACGGCCCCTGGCCGGCGTTCCCCGCCGACCTCACGTCGATCGCGCTCGCTGTCGCCACGCAGGCGCGAGGGACGGTGCTCATCTTCGAGAAGATGTTCGAGAACCGCCTGTTCTTCGTGGACAAGCTCGTCGGAATGGGCGCCCGCATCATCCTCTGCGACCCGCATCGAGCGGTCGTCAACGGCCCGTCGCGTCTCTACGGCGAGCGCATGGAGAGCCCGGATATCCGCGCGGGCATGGCGATGCTCATTGCAAGCCTCTGCGCCGAGGGCACGTCCACCATCGGCAACGTCGGTCAGATCGACCGCGGCTACGAGCGGATCGACGAGCGCCTGCGCGCGCTCGGCGCGCGCATCGAGCGGGTCGAAGGCGTGTGAAGCGGCACATTCGCACGGACGAGGCGCCTGCGCCCTTCCAGGGAGCGCCGTACTCGCAGGGAATCGTCCACGGCGACCTCGTCTTCGTCTCGGGCCAGCTCGGGGTCGATCCCGGCTCCGGGCAGGTCGTCGAGGGCGGGATCGGACCCCAGACCGAGCAGGTGATGAAGAACCTCGGCGCCATCCTCGAGGAAGCGGGCTCGAGCCTCGGGAACGTCCTCAAGGCGACCATCTTCCTCGCCGATCTCGGCGACTTCGCGGCCATGAACGAGGTCTACGCGCGCTACGTCGGGCCGATCTTCCCCGCCCGCGCGACCGTTCAGATCGCAGGCCTCCCGTCGGGCGCGCTGGTCGAGATCGAAGTGGTGGCGCACGCCTAGCCGAGGCTAGGGCAAGCGGCACTTGCGGTAGAGGTACCTGGTCGTGTAACCGCTCTTCGAGACGCGGAACGTGGCCGTACCGGTCTTCGTCGCCTTCTTGTAGAACTTCGCGGCGCCGCCCGAGCCCGTGAGCTTCGTCGCGAGAAGGCCGCAGCCGGTCAGACGCACGGTTGCGGCTGAGACGGGAAGCAGCGTCGCCGAGTCCTTCGCGTACAGGTAGACGGTCCGGTACCGGTTCTTGACGAAGTAGCCCTTGGTCGAGAGCGAGAACGTTTTCAGTGGCGCGCTCGCGGGGGCGAGACCGGGCCAGCTCAACGAGCGCACAGCCGTGAAGTCGCCCACGTTTCCGTCGGCATCCATGGCGGCCACGCGCCAGTAGAGCGTCGCCGGGTCCTTGTAGGAGAGGGAGCTCATCGTCGGGGCAAAGCTCGGGTTCTCCGTGGTCTTGCTCTCGATATAGGGCGCGAAATCCTGGCGCGCGGAGACCTGGATCTTGTACTGCTTCATGCCGGTCTTCGCGTCCCAGGAGAAAGCGAGGCGGCCCGCGCCCACCTCCTCAGCGGGGTTCAACGGCTCGTGGATCGTGTGCACGAACTGGGCGGGATCCGACCAGGGGCCGAGCGTCACCAGGGTCGAGTTCGACTTCGGGAATGCGGCGCGCACCCGGAGGTTGAGGATCCCAGCCCCTGTGTACTTCTCCCAGGAGGCGGCTGTCGAGGGGAACCCGTCGAACTCGTCCGAGTGCTGAGCCTGGTCTTCGACCTCGAGCGTGTAGGAGACGGCGCCGGGCACGGCGGACCAGAAGACGACGGGAAGAGCGTCGCTCGTGCCCAGGTTGGAATCGTCGATCGTGGGGGCGGGAAGCGCGATCTGGAAGTTTCCGGTTTCAGACCAGGTCAGGCCGGTGTTGTTCTCGTCCTTCGCCTGGACGCGCCAGTAGAGCGTCGACGTCGACGGATAGGTCTTCAGCGCGGTGTACGACGTGGCGGTCGTGTCCTGCTCGTCGACGAGCGGATCTCCGAACGTCGGCTCGTCGTCGACCTCGAAGTGGTAGAGGCGGGCTCCCAGGGTCGACGTCCATTGGAACGTCGGCTGGCCCTCGAAGACGGTTCCGTTCGCGGGCGACAGCAGGTCGGGCGGCGTCGTCTGCTTCTGGAAGTCGGCGTAGGCTCCGAACGCCGGATTCCCGGGAGCGCCGCTGCCGTCGGTGCCGGTAGCCGGCAAGACGACCCAGTAGTACGACGTGAGCTCGTCGGGGTACGTGATCGCGCTGGTTCTCGTTCGCACCGCGTAGGCCGGGATCCGCGTGATCGCGTAGTCGATGATGTTCGAGAAGGCCGGGTCCTTCGCGACGATCACCCAGTAGGACTGCTTGCCGGCAATCGGCTTCCAGGTGAACAGCGGGTTCGAGCCCACGGTGCTGCCGCGGATGGGCAATTCGTAGTCGTCGGTGCCGAGAAAGCCGGCATAGCAGCTCGAGCACGGGCTGCCGTCGGGGTAGTCGGTGAAGGTGAAGGAGGGCTCCGTGTATCCGTCCCCCAGGAAGGTGTAATCACCCCAGGCCGCCTTCGTGTTGCTCTTGCGGCCGCTGAGCGCGCGCACTCGAGCGCAATAGGACTCGCCCGCCACGAGCCCGCGGCCGTCCTTGTTCGGGAACCAGCCCGATGAGAACGGAATCGTCGAGCTCGAATTGTTGAGCGGCGTCCACGCGTTTGTTGCCGTCGGCACGGTCCAGCGACGGAGCCCCGACGCAGTCCAGTTGCACTGCTCGGGATCTCCCAGGTTGACGACCTCGAACGGGACCACGTCGACCTCGTAGCTCGCCGCGCCCGGCACAGGATCCCAAGTCAGGATCGGATCCTCGGTCTGATAGCCGGGGGTGCCCAGATCGACGTCGGTCCCCGGGTCGGCGCTGTCCCGCATGTGCAGGTTCTTGATGGAGTCCTCGCTCAGATCCGGGTAGTTGTCGAAGGTCTTCGCGAAAGAGGGACCCTCGTTCCAGACGCCCGCGTTGCCGGCGCGGTCAATTCCCCGGACGCGCCAGTAGTAGGTGTTGTTCCCGAACACCTCGAGCGGGCTCATGGTCGTCGCAACGGTTTGGTCCAGATCGCTGGGGAGACCGGGGCAGCAGACGCGCGACCCGGTGGCGAAGTCGGACGACGAGTTGACCTCCACCTCGTAGTGCGCCGCACCGGGGATCGGATCCCAAGTGAACTGCGGGTCGAAGAGCTCAGTGTCCGCGTCGACAAGGTCGGTGACCGCCGGCGTGGTGGTCGACGGCCACTCCCAGTCGAAGGAGCGGATCGACGAGCGCTCGCCCGGGTTACCCTCTGCGTCGAGCGGCGTCACCGCCCAGTAGTAGGTGTTCACCGGCAGGAGCAGGTTCGGGGCGAGGTTGGTCGCCTGTACCTCGACCGGATCGCCGTACTTCGTCATGAGTGTCCCGAGGGACGAGTCGCTCGCGATGAAGACGCGGTACTTCGCCGCTCCAGGAGTGGCCGTCCAGCGAAGCACGAGAGGATCCTCGGGATAGAGGATCGTCGCTCCGTTCGACGGCGCGGTCAACGACGTGTCGCCCGCCCACGTCTTGACGACGCTCATGACCGCCGACCAGGGCGAGCCGCTGCCGTTCGCGTCGAAGGCTTGCACGCGCCAGTAGTAGGTCCCGTTCGGAACGGTCTTGTCCGCCACCGCGCGCGTGTTCTTCGTCGAGATGGTGAAGAGCGCGGGGTTGAAGGCGGAATCGGCTCCGATCTCGACGACGTAGTGGTCGGCCCCGGCGACGGCGTTCCACTGCAGCGTCGGGAGGAATGAAGCCTCGAACCCGTCCGGAGGCCCAGTGGGCTGGGGAGCGGCGGGTGCGCTCGCCGCAGGGGCGACCGTAATGAGGCCGACCGCGACGGCGGCGATGAAGAGGCGCAGTTTGAAGAAAGGTGTTCGGGCCAAGTGGAGACCCCCGGCCGCCACGGGAATCGAATTCCTCGTTCCAACCCATAGTCGTCGTGGTTGCCGTTGGTCATATCCCCCGCAAGGGGGGCTTGGCGGAGGCCCGGTCTAGCATTCGGCGTGGTGGACGTCATCGTCACCCACGCCAACACGGATTTCGACGCCTTCGCGGCCATGGTCGCGGCGCGCCGGCTGTACCCCGGCGCGGTCGTCGCGCTCTCGGGCTCCCTCAACAGGAACGTGCGGGATTTCTATCGCCTGCACGCAGAAGAGCTCGACGTCGTCGAGCAGGGGCGGGTCGACCTGGGGGCGATCGAGCGCCTC
>DASXRO010000050.1:0-2034 GCA_036506555.1 Gaiellaceae bacterium | reverse complement strand
CCGTTGCCCGCCGCCTCTGAAACGGAGAGACCGAGTCCTTTGACGAGCGAATACGCGTTTGCCCGCAGGAAGAACTCGGTAACCGGCTCGAGGAAGCTGACCGCATCCGCGAAGGCGCTGATCAGTCCCTCGATCACGAGCGCGTAGAGGATGCCGACGCCGATCGCGAGCGACGTCCCGCGCGAGACCGCGGCGAGCAGGAGCCCGAACGACGCCCACACGGCGAGGATGAGCCAGCCGGCGCCCATGGCGCGGACAAGGAGCCACGCCGAGGGCCAGTCGACGTCGCTGCCCTCGCGCAGGGCGATCACGTAGCTCGCGCCTGCGCCGAGCGCGAAGACCGACAGCACGAACGGGACGAGGACGGCGCCGAGCGCGAGCAGCTTGGCGCCGAACATGCGGAGCCTCCCTTCGCGCTGGATGAAGAGCGTCTTCAGAGTCCCCCAGCCGTATTCGCTTCCGAGACCGAGCACACCCAGCATGAGCGCGATCACGCCACCGAAGAAGGGGAAGCCCTCGACCAGATTGCCCGCGAGCTGTGCGGGCAGCAGTTGTTCGAGCGACCTCGGTCCAGGCCCGCTCCCGTTCAGGTACTCGACGTAAGGGATGACGTACGCGAAGAGCACGGCGAGCACGCTCCAGATTCCGAGCAGGATCCATGTGCTCGAGCGCTTGCGTACGACCAAGAGCTCTGCGGTGACGCTCGTCATGCCGCCTCCTCTGAAGGTTGGGTCAGCTCGAGAAAGACCTGCTCGAGCGAGGCCTGCTCTGGGCGAAGCTCACTCACCGCGATACCAGCTTCCACGAGGGCCCGGTTGATCGCCGAGGCCGCGTCGGGATCGGCGGCGACGTTGAGAGCCCCGTCAGTTGTTGTGACGCGCTCGACGGCGGGCAGGGTCGTGAGCAGCCGCTCCGCCGCTGCGAGGGGCTCGGCGCGGATACGCAAGCTCTCCCGGCCACGCAGCTCGGCCACCGTCCCCTCGCCGACGAGCATGCCGCTGCGGATGACCCCGACGCGGTCGCAAATCTGTTCCACCTCGGTCATGAGGTGGCTGGAGAGGAGAACCGTGCGGCGGCCGCGTCCGAGCCCGCGAATAAACGAGCGCATGTCGGCCATGCCCGCGGGATCCATCCCGTTGGTGGGCTCGTCGAGGATCAGGAGCTCAGGGTCCTTGAGCAGCGCGGCGGCCACACCGAGGCGCTGCTTCATCCCGAGCGAATAGGTGGCGAACCGATCGGAAGCCCGGTCGGCAAGCTCGACCTCCTCCAGCACCCCCTCGATACGGCTCTCCGCCACGTGGGCATGCCGGGCGAGGACGCGCAGGTTGTCGCGACCGGAAAGGAAGGGATACAGGCTCGGGCTCTCGACTAGGGCTCCCACACGGGCCAGCCCTGCCGGCGAACCCGGCGCCCCGCCTAGCACGAGCGCGCTGCCGGAGGTCGGCCGCACGAGGCCCAGCAACATCCGCAGCGTCGTCGTCTTGCCGGCGCCGTTGGGGCCGAGGAACCCGTAGACCTCGCCGCGACGCACTCGCAAGTCCAGGCGATCGACCGCGAGGATTCGCTCGCCGTAGAGCTTGGTCAGCCCGTTGGTCTCGATGACGAAGCCGTCGTCCATGCCAGTCACGGTACGGCCGAGGGCCCCGCGACCACAACGCCCCCAGGGAGGAAGTTCCGCGTCCTCCTCAGGGGGGATCGGGATACCCCGCAGGGGAGACTCGGTGCGCGCGGGGCCGCGCTAGGCTCGGCACGTGGCGAGGCGTAGACAGCTCCTGGTTGACGTAGGTATCGCAGTGGTGGTCTTCGGGCTCTCGCTCGCGCTCCTTGCCGCGGGCGGCACCGTCGGCGAATCCGAGGCAGATGCCCGCGGTCTCGACGGGTTGGCGGTTGCGTTGGCGGCGCTCGCATCGCTGCCCCTCGCCGGCCGCCGCCGGGCGCCGCTCGCCGTGTTCGCTCTGACCGCCGCGGCCAGCGCGGCGCTGAACGCGCTCGGGTATCCGCCCGGGCCGCCGCTCGGCCCGACGATCGCGCTCT
>DASXRO010000049.1:0-3853 GCA_036506555.1 Gaiellaceae bacterium | reverse complement strand
CTTCGACGACCCGCTGGGCGAGTCGCCGCCTGCCGCTCCAACTGAGCGCCGCGTTACCGTGAAGCTTCATCCGGGTCCCTCCTTGGGCTGATTGCCTGGCAGCTCTCAGCCTCCAAGGAGGCCCGGATGAACCAACGTGCTTAGGAACTACACCTAGGAGGGGCCTACGAGGCCGCCCGACGCACGTGGGCTTCCCTCACCGCCTCGGGCGAGGGGCAGCCCAGCAGCGTGAGCGCGAGCTCGACCTCCGCCCGCAGAAGCTCCAGCACGCGCCTGACCCCATCTTCGCCGTCGACGACGAGACCCCAGAGGACGGCACGCCCGACGAGAACCGCACGCGCCCCGAGGGCCAGCGCCTTGACGACGTCGGTCCCGCGGCGCACCCCGCTGTCGAGGAGCACGGTCGCCTCGCCCGCGCACGTCTCCACCACCTCCGGCAGGGCATCAAGCGTCGCCGCGACGCCGTCGAGCTGGCGCCCGCCGTGGTTGGAGACGACGACACCGGCGGCGCCGTGCTCGCAGGCGAGCCGGGCGTCCTCCGAGGTGAGAATCCCCTTGATGACGAGCGGGAGCTTCGTGAGCGAAGCGAGCCATTCGAGATCGCGCCACGTGATGGTGGGATCGACGAGCTCGGTGAACGCGGCCTGGAAGTCCCCGCCGGCAAAATGCCCGGCCAGGTTGGGAAGCGGAATGTCGGCCGAGACCTCGAAGCCCACACGCAGGTCGCGCTCGCGGCGGCCGGCGGCCGGGACATCGACGGTGAGGACGATGGCCGAGAAGCCGGCATCCGCCGCGGCCGCGGCGAGGTCGCCCGTGAAGCCGCGGTCGCGCGACCAGTAGAGCTGGAACCAGCGGGTACCCTCCGGTGCCGCAGCGGCGAGCTCGCCCGGCGAGAAGCTCGACACAGTGGACTGGCAGAAAATCGTCCCGGCTGCGGCCGCCGCGCGGGCCGTGGCGACCTCGGCGTCGGGATGAGCCAGTCGCTGCAAGGCGGTTGGGGCAACGAGGATCGGCATCGACACGTCCTGGCCGAGGACGGTCGTGTGCGTGGTCACGCTGCCGACGTCGACGAGCATGCGCGGCTGCAAGAGCCAGCGGTTGAAGGAGGCGATGTTCTCCTGCAGCGTCCACTCGTCGCCGGCTCCGCCCGCGTAGTAGGCGAAGGCACCTGGCTCGAGCAGCTCCTCCGCGAGGCGCTCGTACTCCGCGACGTTCACGGGCTCGGCCATGCCGAGCCGGATGCTAGACCGGGTGCGTGTGGAGCGCTTCCGGCGCCAGGCGTAGGAAAGCCTCGACGACACGCGGATCGAACTGCGTCCCGGCGTTCTCCTCGAGCTGCTGGTAGGCGACCTCGAGGGGCAGGCGTGTGCGGTACGGGCGGTCGGTCGTCATCGCATGGAATGCGTCGCAGACGAGGATGACCCGTGCCTCGATGGGGATCTCGTCGGCTGCCTTTCCGTCGGGATAGCCGTTTCCGTCCCAGCGCTCGTGACAGTGGCGCACGATCGGCCGCACGTCCTCGAGCCGCGAGATGGGGGCGAGGATCTTCTCTCCGAGCTCGGGGTGGGTCTCGATGACCGCCCGCTCATCGGGCGTGAGCGGGCCGGGCTTGGCGAGGATCGTGGACGGAATCCCGATCTTGCCGATGTCGTGGAAGAGAGCGCCGAGCTCGAGGCGCTTGAGCGTCTTCGCATCGAGGCCGAGCTCGCGACCGACCTGGAGCGCCATGTCGGTGATCCAGCGCGCGTGCGACGACGTGTATTCGTCGTTCGCTTCGAGCGCGTTGGCGAGCGCCTCGACAGTCGAGAGGAACGTGTCCTCGAGGCTCTGGAAGCTGCCGGCGTTCTGAATGGCGAGCTTCGCCTGGTGGGCGATGCCGGCGAGGAGGCGCATCGGCCGGCCGGAAGGTTGGATGTGTCCTTCGGGAGCAACGGAGGCGATGCAGCCGACGTGCTCCGCGTCGAGGTGCAGGGGGGCGAAGGCGATGCACATCCCCGGGATCGGGGGAGCCCCGTCGATCTTTGCCACTTCTTCGGCGTTCAGGACGAACGGCTCGTCCCCCGAGAGCAACCGTCGCGCCACGTCGGCGGGCAAGCGAACGCCGACGATGCGCGCCTCCGTCTCGTCGTCGTAGCCCCACAACGCTTTCGGCACGAGGTCGCCGTTGCCGGGGTGCTGCAGCCACACCGACGTTCGCTCGGCCGCCAGGGCGCGACCCGTCAGCTCGACGAGCCGCCCGAGCACCTCGTCGAGGCCTTCGGCCGCCGCGAGCGCGCGGCTGATGTCGAGGAGAGCGTTGGCGATCGCGAGCGACTCCTTCGCGTTCTCGGCCTCGTTGCGCTGCGCCTCGTAGAGGCGCGCGTTCTCGAGGGCGACGGATGCGTGGCCTCCGAGCACTTCGAGCAGGCGGACGTCGTCCTCGTCGAACTGGCCGACTCCGAGCTTGGAGATCGTGATCACGCCGATCACACGCGAGCCGTACTTGAGAGGCACGGCGATCATCGACTCCTCGATGTCGTCGGTGCCGGGAATCGTGATCGCGAAATCGACCGCGAGCGCGTTCTCGATCAGCAGCGACTTCCCGCTCTGAGCGGCGTGTCCCGTGATTCCCTCGCCGAACTTGGACTGGAGCGCCTCGGCGCCCTCGTCCAGGTACGGCCCGAGGTCGCCTCGCCAGGCGATGGGCAGGAGGTCCTCGCCGTCCGCGAGGTAGACGCGGCAGCTGTGGTAGTCGACGAGCATCCGGAGCTCGTTGACGATCGTGGCGCCGATCTCGCGCACGTCGTTCAGGCGGTTCAGCTTCCCGGAAAGGCTCTGGAGCATCTTCAGGTGGGCGACCGAGCGCACGTGGTCGCGATTGGCCGGGGTCGGCGAGGGGCGCTCGCTCGTGTCCTCGGCGAAAAAGACCGCCTGGTTCTTGCCGCGTGCCTTCGCCGTCATCATCGCCGCCTCCGAGCAGGCGACGAGCTCGCGCGGGTTGGTGGCGTGCTCGGGCCCCTGCGCGATGCCGATCGAGAGCGTCAGCCTGTCGACGGGGTCGAACTCGTGCGCATCGATGCACTCGATCAACCGGCTTGCCAGGGCAAGGGCGTCGCCGGCGTCGCAGGAGCCCATGATGATCCCGAACTCCTCGCCGCCGAGCCGGCAGACCACGTCGGAGAGACGGACGCCGCCCCGGAGGACGTCAGCCAGCGCGACGAGGACCTGGTCTCCCGTCCCGTGGCCGTGGACGTCGTTGACGCGCTTGAAGTCGTCGATGTCGAGCATGAGCACGGCGATCGAGTCGTGCGTGCGCGTCGCGCGCGTGAGCTCGGCGCGCACGCGCTCGTGGAAGTAACGGTGGTTGTAGAGCCCCGTGAGCGAGTCGGTCTGGGCCTGGAGCTCCAGCGTCTCGCGGACCTGCGCGTTGTCGAGCGCGAGGGCGGCCGCGTCCCCGAAGCGCTTGGCGAGCTCGAAGTCCTCTTCGCTGAAGCGCGCGTCCTCGCCGAGGCGATAGATGTTGAGCGCGCCCTTGATGGCGTCGCGCGCGATCAGCGGGATGGTGATGAGCGCCTCAGGCTCGTCGGGCGGCGTGCCCGGCACGACCTGCACCCGCGGGTCGAGGTGAGCCTGGTTGACCATCTGCGGCTCGCGATGCTCGACGGCCCAGCCCGTGATACCGCGTCCGAAAAGCGGACGGTCGTTCATGATCTCGTCCGCCCAGGTGTCCCGTGCCATGAGGGGGATCAGACAGCGGCGCGACTCGTCGGCCTGGTAGATCGTGAACGTGTCGTAGGGGACGAGGTCGCCGAGGGTGTCGGCGATGCGCTCGAGCAGCGAGTTCAGGCGCTGCTCGGAGAGGACGTCGTGGAAG